>DXIF01000031.1 GCA_019113025.1 Candidatus Anaerobiospirillum stercoravium
GGCTCGTGACGCGGGCTTTGGTGGCAAAAAAGCGGTGCCCGGAGGTGACCGCTTTCTTGGTGGGAATGCTTACTGATGGGGTATGGTTAGAGCTCAGCCCAGCCTTTAATGCCATCGAGGTCTAATTGAACCTTCTCGCCCGGGACTGAGACCGAGGTGCGGGCGACGCTTTGGCTGAGCCACTGGAAGAATTGGCTGAACTTGGTGCGGCCTAATTTGAGCGGGTCGCGGTTGGGCGAGAAGCGTCGTAAGGTCTGCATTACCTGTTGCTCGGTGTAGGCATCGTCACTGGAGATGGCAAGTGGGAAGATGGTGAGCTTCTTGGTGTTGATGAGCTCGACTGTGCGCGCGCTGGCGCGCTCAAACTCGGCGCTGGAGCCATTGTTCTCGCCGTCGGTCATGAGCACGAGCCATGGCTGGTAGTAGTCGACGCCCTTGTCGCGGTACTCTTGCTTGCGCTGCTCTAAACGGTCTAACGCCAGGTTAATGGCTTCACCCATCGGGGTGGCACCGTTGGCTTGCAGGGTTGGTAAGTCACTTTGGCGCTCGAGGTTGGCAAAGTCCATGATGAGCTCAGGCTCATTGCCCCCAAAGGTGACAATGCAGATTTCGGCGGCATATAGTGCAACTTCGTCGGCTTTGAGCTCCTCGTAGAATTGGCGCAGACCATGATTTAACTCGTCGATAGCTGAGACCGAAGATGAGCCCTCATAGCGCACGGTCGAGGACATGGAGCCACTGGTGTCTAAGCACAGACAGATGGGAACACGTGGGGTTGGGTTGTCGATCAGATCTTGGAGACGCAGTAAGTTATCCATTGTTTGCTCCTTAGTTTGGTTGGGGTTAGGCCTCGTTTTGGGGGGCTTGGTAGGTTTGGTAGCGCTCACCTTGCTGCACTAAAAAGCCCAGTTGCATGAGTTTGTCGATGCGTTTTTGGGTGTGCTTAGGCTTAAGCTGAATGGCAAGGGAGATCTCTTTTAAGGTGCGTGGCTCCCGAGCATATTCCAAGATGGTATCCATGCGCTCTAGGCGGCGCTTGGCCTTGGGATCATCCTTGATGACTAGGAGATCGCGCCTGAGCTTGGTTTCTAGCTCGTTTAGGGGTGGCAGGCTCGCTGAGTCGGTGGCAAGGATGGCCAGACTGCAATCGTCATTGGTTTGGGCGCACAGGATCTCGCTTATGGCTGTACTGACGCGCTGGTACATCGCCTCGGGAGCACTGATACAGGTTAAGTGCATCAGCGTCTTGAGCGCCGGGCTTAAGCTCTTGCTTTGCTTGTGGTACAGGCTTTGTTCGCTCCCATCGGACATTAAGACAAAGCCACATTTGTTTTTGAGTTCGCCTTTGAACAATCGTAAGGCGGCAAGAGCCGACTGCGAGGTGACGAAGGTCGTTTCGTTACTAAACTCGCCGTTGTCGGGGCTTGAGGCCA
Organism: Candidatus Anaerobiospirillum stercoravium; assembly: GCA_019113025.1. GTDB lineage: Bacteria > Pseudomonadota > Gammaproteobacteria > Enterobacterales > Succinivibrionaceae > Anaerobiospirillum > Anaerobiospirillum stercoravium. The sequence continues at coordinate 1,434 of DXIF01000031.1, forward strand.
CCTTGAGCTCGCTGCCATCTAAATAGCCGACCACGCCATCGCCTAAATGCGCCAAGATAAAATGCTCATCGCTTACTGCGACTGTGAGTAGGGTCGAGGCTAGATCTCTTAGCTCACAGTTGTGCTTGCTGGCTTCTTGTTCTAGGGCAGCGCGGATGGTCTCTAAGAGTTGGCGCTTGACCTCACGGCCATCGGTGCAGGTAAAGCACTCAGCAAAGTGATCGGTTAAGAACTGTGCTGTGGTCGCAACAACGCACTGGGCGCCAAAGTGCGACAGCTTGGCCGAACCTGCACCATCGGCTAAAGCGATAACGTGTACGCCGTTTTCGTGTTGGGCAATTACCTTATCCTGACAAGGTAGATTGTTCTTGCTATGTCCTCGGCCTTGGGCCGCGCATACCACTGATTGCCACATAGCGTTTCTCCTTAGGGTGTGATTAGAGCTCAGCCCAGCCTTTAATGCCTTCTAGGTCTAATTGCACCTTTTCGCCCGGGATTGAGACCGAGGTGCGGGCCACGCTCTGGCTTAACCACTGGAAGAATTGGCTGAACTTGGCTGAACCTACTTTCAGTGGGGTGCGCTTAGGCGAGAAGCGTTTGAGGGTGTCGAGGGCTGCTTGTTCGCTTTGCTCATCTTCGCTGGCGATGGCAAGAGGGAACAAGGTGAGCTTTTGGCTATTGACGAGCTCTGTGGTGCGGGAGACGGCGCGCTCAAACTCAGCCGGGGCGCCATTGTTGGCGCCATCGGTCATGAGCACGAGCCACGGCTGGAAGTAGTCAACGCCCTTGGCGCGATACTCCTTTTTGCGCTGCTCTAAGCAGTCTAAGGCCAGGTTGACCGCCTCACCCATTGGGGTCTCGCCGTCGGCTTGTAAAATCGAGACTTCGCCTTGGCGCTCTAAATTGGCAAAGTCGATGATGAGCTGGGGCTTGTCACCGCCAAAGGTGACGATGCAGATTTCCGCGGCGTATTTGGCGTTTTCATCTGCGTTGAGCTCTTGGTAGAACTGACGGATGGCTTGGTTTAAGTCATCGAGCGCAGTGATACCGCCGGTGACTACCTGCCAAGTCTCGCCGTCGCGCACGATCTCTTGACCTGTGGCGTGAGTTTCACCGCGCACTACGCGCAGCATCGAGCCGCTGGTGTCCAAGCACAGACAAATTGGGACGCGCGGGGTGGGGTTGTCAACTAAATCTTGTAAGCGCAGCAATTTGTTATCCATAGATGGGGCCTTCTTCTTAGGTTAGGGGCGGTTATTTGCCAAAGAACAGGTGGGAGAACCAATTGCCTAGACCGCCGCCCGTGAGGTCGGAAGTGGTAGTTGTGGTGCTGCTGGTTCCGTGTTTTTGCTGTTTGCGCTGTTGGCGGCACACAGGGCAGTACTTAGGCGGGAAGTTAAAGCCTTTGGCGTCGTAGTACTCCTTGTCGCCGTTAGTCATGCTAAATTCTTGGCCGCAGCCTGCGCACTTGACCGTGCAGTAGACCGCGTGGCTCTTTTGGTAGCACTCGTCGCACAGTTTGCGGCGCGGCTTCTTGCTAATTAAGCGCTGGAAGTTGGTGTACAAGAGCTCGGCGCCGCACTTCTCACAATGGTAGGGCTCGCCCTTTTTGAACAGACAGTCGTTGCAGATGCCATCGCGCGAGTATTCTTGGTCGACATCGTTGCCGCAGAGCTTGCACTTGATATAGGTGGCATTTGGGTTCTTTTTTAAGCGGCTGGGGTAGATGTCAAGGGACATCTCATCTTGAGTCTGTAAGGTGCCATCGGTTAACAGGCGCAAGTAGTTTTGGAATTTGTCGATCCAATCGTCGGTGCTAAAGCGTTGGTTTTCGGCGTGATTGGTTCCATCTTTGTGGAAGCTTTCGTAAAAGTCTTTTTTAAGAGAGCGCGGCATATGGCTCCAGCAATAGCGCCAAGAACCTTCTGGGGCCTTGCCGTTGGAACGTTCGCCTGAGGGGTAAGCAAAGTCACCTTTGATGATATTGGCAATTTGGTCTTCGCCGCCTTGCATGGCATAGGGTGGTTTGCCTGGCAGCATAATCATGAACAGTAAGGTGGCCACGGCAAAGCGCTCGTTGCCAATGGTGCGCAGAAAGTCAGGGAAGTTCTGGCGCTGGATTTCGGGGGCGGTAAAGTTAATGGTGCCAACTGGGCAAGGGAAGCCTTCGACTTGGTAGCTATCGGTGTCAACCAAGTAGACTTCGGTGGGAGACTTCATCAAGATATTGCCTGGGTTGATGTCGCCTAAGATCACGTTGCTATCGTGCAGATATTTGAATTTCTGCAAGATGGTCAGGCACAAGGTTACAGTTTCAACCTTGGTCCAAGTTGGATAGTTCTTAAGGAAGACCTGCTTAGGTCTAAAGATGCTGGTCTGTAAGGTCTTGCCTTCGGCTTGCTCCATCAAATAGCCCACAAATTCGTGGCGCTGGTTGTAAAGCAAGGCCTGCGGTAGGCAGATGCCAGGGCAATTTAAGTTCTTGGTCAACATCAGGCGCAGCTTTTCGTAGGTGGCGCGCTTGAGCTTGTCCGCTTTGTAGATCTTGGCTACCACCTTGGGGCGGTCAGTATGGTAAATGGTACCCTCGCCGCCTGAGGAAATGGCCTGTTTAAGCGTAATCTCTTGGCGGGCTTGGCCACGCTCAGCGATCAAGACCGAGCCTTCTTGGGGTAGCTGCGTGACCTTTAACTCACCTGAGATCGGGTTTAAAGTCTTAGTCAGGGCAAAGACCTCATCCTCGTCAAGCTGCTGACGTTCTTGGTTTGAATCATTGTGATTGCCGCTGTTGTCGGCGTCGGGCTGCCAAGTCGGATCGAAGGGGTGCATGAGGCCGTTTTTGCTCAGGCGCATAACCTTGATCTTCTTGGAAGTCCTAACCGCGCGACTTTGGGAGAGATTTAAGATGTCTTGCGACAGGTCGCGGTCTTGGGTAATTAGCATCAAGTTATACTCAAGGCGCTTTTGAGTGAACACCGTCTGGAAGACGTTGTCGGCAAAGTTATCGGAGTCATCACCAAAGATTTGCACCAAACCGTTTTTTTGCAGCTCGCTTAAACGCTTGAGTACCTCTGTGGCACGCTTATGCAGTTGAGGCTTGCCTTGAGCCCGGCCTAATTCGGGATGCTGACTATACTTGATCAGCTCTTGGGCCACACGCAAGGCGATCACAATATGCTTGTTGTGTCGATACAGAATAGGCACGATGTTCATAAAGAACTTATCGCTGCCTTCGTCTAGCAGGCTACAGGTGTCGATGAAGATGCGGTAGTCTTTGACCGCTTCCTCTAATTTGCGGAGCTGATATGGATTAGCTGCCATGGTAAAAATCCCTTGTCTTGGTGGGGTGACAAAGTTGGTTGGCAGTTAAGAACATTAGGTTAGATGAGTCCAACCAGGATGTATCTAAGAGCCTATGAACCAAGAGTAACAATAGATCATTCTAGGATCTGGAATTGAAGCAGAGTGCACGATATTAATCATTGGTGAGGTCAGAGCAAGGTGAGAATGCTCATGGAGCAAGCTCTGGAGCGCAAGAGAGGCGGCTTGAGGGGCGGTGTTCAGGGGAGTGGGACGCAGCCTAAGCATCAGGCGCTGTAGGTGGTGAAGATGACAGATCGGCAGGAAGTAAGCTGCGAAAAGGCCCATGGAATAAGGCCTTGAGCTGATTGAGGGTACCGAAAGATAAGATTCTTGAGGCCGGAAAGGTGCAGCGGCAGGATTCCGTATCTCGATAAAACCGGGCGCGCTTTGGTTTTACCTGTGTTGGGCAGATGAACTTGCGTCAGATCTTCAGTAAAGCTGATAAATATCAGGTTTGTGGGTAAAAAGTTGTTGACTGCTAGCACCTACAACTTGGCGCTGCGCTGATCCTGACCGTTGGTGCTGCTACCTTAAGTGATGGTGCTGCCAACAAAAAAGCGGCGCTAGAGGCGACCGCTTTTTTGAGGGAGGAGGGCATGAGGCGGGGCCTCAGCTCGTAGGCTTCCCATCTTTCCCCTTTGAGCGCTCATAGGGCTCAGTGATAATGCAGCCATCATCAATTAAGTGCTGTCGTAAGTAGGTTCTGCGCACAAGCACTAACAATCAGGAGGCTGTATGAACATGAAG
>DXIF01000262.1 GCA_019113025.1 Candidatus Anaerobiospirillum stercoravium
GGCATGCCGGGGCGGGCGCCCACCGCTGCTCCAGCTTCAAGGCCGACGGCGCAAGCTCCGATGGCTGCCGCGCCGGGCGTAGCCAAGCCGCGCGGGCGGATGCAAAACTACGTTCCAGCGGCTACGCCCACGCAAGATGAGTATTTGTTCCGCGCTGCGACGCAGGGCGGACACCGGGGCAAGACCAAGGTCGCCTCGGCGCAGGATTTAGCCGATGAATTTGCCGCGGAGCTGGCCCAAGAGCAACAGCTTCATCCTTGGCCGTCCGATCCGGCCGCTCGCACTAAGGTTTCAGTGGCCGAGCTCATTGCTAATGCGCCCAGCTCACTGCCGCCCCAGCAGCCGTCCCAGTCGTCACCCCAGCCGCTACGCTCGCACGGGAGCGTGCCACTTGCGCCAGCGGCGCCTGATTTAGCGCAGCAAGATGCGGTGCTCGACCAGATTATTGGTGCAGCGTGCGACCAGCAGGGTGCGGTGTCGGCAAGTTCTAGCGCCGGGACGGCCGCCGCAGGCGGCGGTCCTACGGTGGATTTGCAGCCTGCCAATGTTGACTCCGGGGCGCTGCTCACTGCTGAGCCGTTAGGCGCTGAGCTGGTAGCGCTCACCCCCCAAGAGCAATTGGAGCAAAGCATTGGGCAGCGTGATGCGAAGCAAGATAGCCCGCTGGGGGTGTTGAGCGCAGTGGCCCTAGATGAGGCCATGCACGGGGGCACCATCGCAACGGGAGATTCGGGCGTCAAGGAGCAAGATGAGTTCGCCGGGTTTGAGCAAGCAGCGCAGCTGCGCCGCAACGATCACCGTCGCACGCAAAAGGCGGTCTCGGCGTTAGATCTTTTGCTCAAGCATATCGAAGAGCGCTCGGGGATCAAGGTCGATGAGGTCGAGGTTGACCCCTTTGAGTACTACGTCATCCGCAAAAACGAGACACAAGCGGTGGCTGCAGAAGTGGCTCAGCGCAAGGAAGAGTACTTTCGCAGCTTTATTGACAAGCTGCGCACTGAAGGTCAGATCAATCCTAAGTACACCTTGGAGCGCCTGACCCACGATGACTTCAACCACCATGCCTTTACCTTGGGGGAGCGCTTTGTGCGCGAGGTGGTAAGCGCCGGGGGCCGCAAGATGTTTTTGCTCTTTGGCGATATGGGTACGGGCAAGACGGTACTGGCGCATGCGCTTGCTAACTTGTTTATGGATCTCAAGGCGCAAGAACCATCCTTGTTTGCCCAGCGTACCAATACCCAGACTCCGCTTTGTATGGTGGTGACCTTGGATGAGCTCAAACGCAGCTGGTTCTACGTCAATGAGGAGACCTATGAGCAACGCTCAGAGCGCGAGCGCAAACTCAAGCAGTACTATGAGGTCGACCTCTTGGTCTTAGACGGCTTGTGCAGTGACTTTGTGGCGCTCAGTCCTTTTAATCAGCGCAGCCTCAGTGACTTGCTGCGTTATCGCTCGGAGCACCATTTGCCCATGATTGTGACCACGCCGATTCGCTGGGAGGCCTTGCATAAGGCCATTGGCGATGCGGTTTATGAGGGTATTCGCAGCTTTGAGGTCGCTGCCACGGCGCTCTTAGGCGGCAGCCGCCGCCCGCCTTTGATGATCAACGGCGCAGTCATCCCATAGGGCGCCCCGGCAGGCCGCGCCTGCGGGCACGTTTAGTTTGTTTGTTTGTTTGTTTGGTTGGTTGGTTGGTTGGTCGGTGTGAGGAGACGAGGGTGAAGGGCCGAGTATTAGCCTTTGATTTTGGGCTCAATCATATTGGGGTGGCGGTGGGCTCGGATGAGCTCATGACGGCGCAAGGCCTAACCGCCCTTAAGGCCAATAATGGGGTGCCCAACGAGCCTGCGCTCAAAGCGCTGTTTGCCCAGTGGCAGCCGGAATACTGCGTGGTGGGGCTGCCGATCAATATGGATGGGAGCGCGGAGTTTATGACCGCGCGCGCCACCAAGTTTGCCCAGCGCTTGGCCCAAGACTTTGTCGTGCCGGTTTACCTCAAAGATGAGCGGCTGTCCTCAGTTGAGGCTAAGGCCGAGATCTTTGAGCACCATGGGGGCTATCGCACCTTGGTCAAGCACAAGGGTAAGGTCGATGCGACCGCCGCCAAGATTATCCTTGAGAGCTTTTTTGATGAGGGCGGACGTTATGCCCCGGAGCACCAATTAGTTGAGGGCAAGTAGGATGACAACAACTCATGATGTCGCGGCCATTGCACTTAAGCTGGAGCACTTAGAGCAAGAGCTCAAAGCCTTAGAGCTGTGGGGCGGCGCTCAGCAAGTGCCCAGTGTTGAGCAGCTGAGCTCAAGCCAGCCGTTTTGCCTTGATACGCTCGAATTTCACCAGTGGCTGGAGTACATCTTGATCGCGCGTTTGCGCGAGTTGATCTCATCACAGCAAGCGCTGCCGCGTGCGATGATGGTTCACACCTACGCTCAAGAACAATATCGCGGGCAATGGGGCAAGTACCGCAAGTTAATCGGGCTCCTCCAAGAGCTCGATGCCTTAATCACCTTGCAGTAATTAAGGCATGCCGAGGGGCGGGCGCTGTGAGGG
>DXIF01000263.1 GCA_019113025.1 Candidatus Anaerobiospirillum stercoravium
GTCTTAAACCCGATTAAGCGGGGCGTTGAGAACAAGGTCTTAGAAAACGGCCCAACTGTGACCGTGGCGACCTATAACATGGGCGCGGCGCGCGTCTCGGACATCGACACCATTGTCACCGCGATTAAAGCCTTAGATGCCGATATCATCGCCTTAGATGAGGTCGACAATAAGACTAAGCGCTCAGGTCAGGTCGATCAGGCTAAGTACATCGCCGATAAGCTCGGTCTGCACTACGTTTTTGGCCGTGCCATTGACTTTGAAGGCGGGCAGTATGGCGTTGCCATCTTATCGCGCCATCCGATTACCACGAGCGAAGTGGTGCCGCTGCCGTCAGGCGACCCTAAGGTCGACGAAGCTCGCATCGTGCTCGCTGCCGAAATTGCAGTGCCGGGCTTTGAGACTCCAATTGTCTTCATGAACACTCACCTCGATTACAAAGAGGATCACTCCATTCAGAAGACCCAAGTCCAGCGTATCAACGACTTGGCGGTAGCTAACGTCTCCTTAAACAACATCAAGGACTTTACCACCAAGATTAAGATTCTGGCCGGTGACTTCAACGATACCTACAACAGCGCTAATGTCGCCGAGCTCTCACGCTACTGGAACTTAGTAGCGACTGACGATCCCAACGATATGCGCTCGTGGCCATCAGCCAACCCCATGGCTGACCTCGACCATATCTTTACCTCGCGCGGCCAAATCTGGGACATTAAGTCCTTAGAGGTCTTGCAGGGTAATGCTCGTGATATCGATTGGAGTGGCGCCTCGGACCACACCCCAATCGTAGTCAAGCTCCAGCTTAAAGAGCAGTAATTAAGCGCCGTAAACAAGCGCTGTAAGAGTACACCACGTTGTGCTCAGCCTAACGCCCTCAGGGGCAGTCGCGCTACGCGCGGCTGCCTGTGAGGGCGTGGCCGTTTTCAGCGCTGGGCTGTACCCACGGCGCCGTTTGGGGCCGCGCGTGGGGCGTGCAGAATAATAGGGCAATGCGTTATAATCCACTTTTGTCAGATCTGACCGTAACTCTTAGCGTAAGCTGGGGGGCTGTCGGAGCGACATGGCACCATCTCACCGCTCTAGGATGTTCGTTGGCTGATGCTTGTGGGCTGAGGCCGGTGGGCTGAAGCTTGCGGCTCAAGCTTGTGAGCGCCGAGAGCAGGTCGGGTCTGTGGGCCGGTAGGGATGGTCTGGTTTTTGGTTACGAAAGGCGGTTAGCGATGAGCTGGATTGATGACATTGCCAAGAAATTTACGCGCAGCGATAACAGTAAGCACGAGATTCCAGAGGGTGTCTGGACGAAATGTGCCGCGTGCGATCAAGCTCTGTACCAGCCTGAGTTAGAGCGCAACCTCAATGTATGCCCTAAGTGCGGCCATCACATGCGCATTAAGGCGCGCACCCGCCTCGAATCCTTTCTAGATCAAGGTCCACGCGAGGAGCTGGGCGCGGCCTTAGAGCCGCAAGATATCCTGCGCTTCAAAGACTCCAAGCGCTACAAGGATCGCTTTACGGCCGCGCAAAAGAGCACCGGGGAAAAGGACGCTTTAGTTGTCTACAAAGGCACTTTAAAGGGCATTCCGGTCGTCGCCTGCGCCTTTGAGTTCAACTTCATGGGTGGCTCGATGGGCTCGGTGGTGGGCGCTCGCTTCTGCCTTGCCGCCCAAGAGTGCATCAAGGAGGGCCGTGCCTTAGTCTGCTTCTCAACTTCAGGTGGCGCGCGCATGCAAGAGTCCCTGATGTCGCTGATGCAAATGGCCAAGACCTCAGCAGTCTTAGCCAAGATGGCACAAGCTCACTTGCCATTTATCTCGGTGATGGCTGACCCGACCATGGGCGGTGTATCCGCATCCCTTGCGATGTTAGGTGACGTCAATATCGCTGAGCCTAATGCCTTAATTGGCTTTGCCGGTCCTCGTGTCATCGAGCAGACCGTGCGCGAAAAGCTCCCCGAGGGATTCCAGCACGCTGAGTTCCTGCTGGAAAAGGGCGCGATCGATATGATCTTGACCCGCCATCAGATGCGCGATCAAATCGCTGAAATCATCGCCAAGCTCTTAGGCTATGAGTTAAAGAGCGGTAGCTACGTTAAGATGGGCGTGGCCGCTGAGGCTCCCGAAAAGGCCCCGGTTAAGAAGACCCGCGCCGCAAAGCACGATAAGGCTGAGAGCGCCGTCAGCGCCGAAACCGCCAGCGTCGAAGATGCCGCTGAAGTCCTTGGGGCTGAGGACAAGGAGGCTGCGCCTAAGCCAACCCGCAAGCGTGCCACCAAGACCGCCGCGGAGCCTGCCGATCAGACCGAGGCTGAGCCGGTCGCTGAGACCAGTGCCGATGCTGCCGCCGAGAGCACTGCTGAGGGCGACGAGGGCGAGAAGAAGGCCCCACGAAAGCGCAAGACGGCCGCGGCCGCCAAGACTGAGGCCAAAGATTAGCCAGCGGCTTAGGATTAAGCCTGCGGTTTAGGACTGTTTAGGTTTTAGGATAAGAGCTGCGGCATTGCGGTGCTGTGGCTCTTTTCGTTTGTGAGAACTGATTGAGGAAGAGCCCATGCAAACCATTGGTGGCGATCAGATTGCGCTCAGTGCCGCAGAGCGAGAGGAGCTTGAGCTTATCCGCTCCGAATCCTTGCAGCAGGCCGTGGCCTATGGCCCGATTTGGCCGGTGAGTGCGTGGCTTGATTACCTCAACCACTTAAATCCCGAGCATATGGAGTTGGGCCTGACTCGGGTGCGCACTGTGGCCACGCGCATGGGCCTGTACTCAAAGCTTGAGGCGCTGGCGCCGACCATCGTGGCGGTGGCAGGCACCAATGGTAAGGGCTCGACTGCGACCTTGATCGCACGCGCCCTGGGTAAATTCATGCCCACGGGCTTGTTTACCTCGCCGCATCTGATTCACTTCAATGAGCGTATTGAAATTAAAGGCCTGCCCATCAGCGATGAGGCATTAGTGCAGTCATTACACCAAGTGGTCTGTGCGCAGCTGCCTTGCGCCCCGCACGGTGCTGACGCCGGGGACCTAGTGCCGCTTACTTATTTTGAGGTGGTGACCTTAGCGGCCATGGCGGCTTTTATCGCAGTCCGCTGCCCGCTCATCGTGTTGGAGGTGGGCTTAGGCGGACGCCTTGATTCGACCAATATTTTCGAGGCGCAAGTGGCGGTTATCACCTCCATTGGCCTTGACCATATGAAGATCTTAGGTGATACCACTACCGCCATTGCCGGGGAAAAGGCGGGTATCATCAAGCCCCACAGCACCGTGATCTTGGGCGCTAATATTGACCCAGCGGCCCGCGCGGTCATCTTAGAGAAAGCCCAGAGTGAGGATGCGTCAGTGCGCGTTGAGGGCGTTGACTTTAGCGCTACACTCGCTCCGGCGGAAATGAGCTTCCACTATGGGGCGCAGACGCTGAACTTTAGCCTCCCAGCAGTGCCGTTTGGCTGTGCAGGTCCAGCGCTCGCCGCCATCACGACGCTTATGGCGCAACCGCGCTTACAAGATTTGCTGCCAGCGGGGGCCAGCGCTTGGGAGCGCTTGGTGGCAGCCCACGATTTGGTTGATGCTGCGGTAGCTCGTACCAAGCTGTTAGGGCGCATGACCGTGGCGCCGCAAGAGGACTTACTTTATTTGGATGTGGCACACAACGTCCCGGCCGCGCAGCACCTAGTGCAGCATGAGCTGCCGACCCATCTATCAGGCTTGAATAAGCCCTGGGTGGTAATTGGCATGCTCAAGGACAAGGACGTCGAAGGCGTGCTTGCGACCTTGCAGCCGCACTTTGCGCGTTTCTTTGTGGGCTCCCTGCCCACGGAGCGTGGTGAGCATGCGACGCGCTTGCAAGCGGCTTTGCTAGAATATGGGGTAGCGGCAGCTGACATCGTGTGCGCCGACACCATCGAAGAGGCGTTAGACCAAGCGCTGTATGAGCGCGCTGATGCGTCGATCCCGATCGTGGTGGTGGGCTCCTTTGTCACGGTCGCCGCCGCGTGGCATTACTTAAGTGAAGATTAGGCTGGGCTCAGATTAAGCTGGGCTAAGATTAGGCCGAGATCAGACGCGGCCGAGCGCAGACTGGGACGCGCCCAGTTTGAGCCGTGCGCGGCCTAAACTATGCACAAGCTATGTACTTAGCCTAGATTTGCAAAGTCCTAGCTCTCTTGCAATCGTTTTGTTTTGGGTGCGCTCCCAGCTTTAGCGGCCATAGGAGGAAATCATGGCAATCAGCGTCACCTTACGCAATCGCCTCGTGGGCTTTACCATTGTGGCCGCGACCTTATTGATTTTCCTGCCTGTGCTCTTGTCCAAGGAGATGATTAAGCGCCCCAACCCCAATGCCGTGGCGGTTAACGCCCAAGGCGCCGTGGTCGATGACGCAGGTAATTTGGTGCACCAAAGTCAGCCCGATGCGCAATTGGCGCTCAATTTGGGACAACGCGGCGAGCTGACCTTGGCCCAAGTTTCAGGTAACAAGCAGCAAGCGGCGCCCGCTCAGCCCCAGCAAGGGGCGGCACCGCGGCCCAGTGCCCCGGTGGCGCCCGAGCGAGCAGCTGAGATCTTAACCGCTCCGGCCCAAGGCAGTACCCCGCCTGCGGCAAGCAGCGGACGCACTGAGATTCTGACTGCTAATAACACCAAGCCGCAGGCTTCAGCGGCACCTAAGCCGCAAGTGCAGCCTAGCCCGAGCCGTTCGGAGCCAGAAATCTTGACCGCCGCGCCGCGCCCGGCGCCCAAGCCTGCGGCGTCCGCGCCTAACTCCGATGAGGTGGTGGCCGGGACCCGTCCGACCCAGCGCTACGTAATTCAGGTGGGCGTATTCTCACGCCGTGCTAACGCTGATAACGTTGTGAGCAAGATTGAGCGTGCGGGCTACTCGGTTTATGCCATCAAGGTCAACAGCAATGGGCGCGAGCTTTATCGTGTTTACGCTGGGGACTCTAACGATCGTAATAGCCTCAATCCGATCTTGGCACGCATCAATAAGCTGTGCGGTACCAAGGGCACCATCATTACCTTCAACAAGTAACTGCCAAGTAACTGCTGGGCTAAGCAGCCGTGCTAAGATGAGCGTACGGGCGTAAGCCTGCGTTGAGTTTGTTTTGGGGGTTGTGATGAAACTGTCCGAGCTGTGTGCCTATTTAGATGAGACCTTGCAGGCCAAGGATTTTTCCGATGTCTCCTATAATGGGGTGCAGGTGGCAACCGAGGCGGGCTTAAATGCTGAGGTCAAGAAAATTGCTACTGCCTGCTCGGCCTCGCTTGAGGCGATCGATGCCGCAGTTGAGGCCGGAGCCGATACCTTGCTGGTGCACCACGGCCTGTTTTGGCGCGGCGCCAATCCTTGCTTGACCGGCAACTTCTATCAGCGCGTTAAGACCTTAATGGAGCACAACCTCAACTTAGTGGCCTACCATTTGCCGATGGACGCCCACCTTACCTATGGCAACAATGCCGTGCTCACCCATTTGCTCGGCGGCGAGGTGGTCGATTACATCGAGCCGGGCCATAAGCAGTCAATCGGGGTACGCGCTCGTTTGTCAGAGCCTTTGACCGTCAAGGAAATTGTGGCGATCTTATGCCATCACTTGGATACCAAGGTCTCCTTGTTAGGTCCTATCACTGAGGACATGCTGATCGATGATTTGGCGGTATGCTCGGGCTCGGGCAGCTCGCTTTTAGACAAGAACAATTGGCCGACCTTCCAAGCGCTGATCACTGGAGACGTCAACGAGCAGACCTATCATCAGGCCATTGAGACTGGTACCGTGGTGTTCGTGGTAGGGCACCATGCCTCAGAGCAGCTGGCGATCAACCTGCTAGGCGATCATTTAAGTGAGAAGTTTGGCTTGGAGCACAGTGCGCTGCACTTTAGCTACGAGAAGATTATTCCGACCTTTGCCATTGAGGATGACGATGCCGATGACGAGGATGAGGACGAATAAGCATTACTAAGCGGTCGGGCCTGCGGGGCCTGAAGTTATGCGGAGGCCACTTGAGGTGGCCTTCTTAATTCATGGGATGTATGGTTTGTAGGGTGGAACAGAATGGCACACGATGAGCTCGGTGGTGTGACACAGCAAGAGCGCAGCGGCGCAGCACACGATGAGTTAAGTGCCCCCGCACGCTTGGTCAAAGAGGCGCTGATGGCGCGGGGCTTAGAGACGCCCTTGGTCGACAACGGCTTGAGCACTGACGAGAAGCGGGCGCGCATTAGCTCCCTGATGGCGCAGATGATGGAGACCTTGGGGCTTGATTTAAGCGATGATAGCCTTTACAAGACTCCCGCGCGCGTGGGCAAAATGTTTGTCGACGAACTGTTCTCGGGTCTTGATTACCGCACTTTCCCCGATATCACCGTGATTGAGAACAAGATGCAGGTTGATGAGATGATCAAGGTCAAGGACATCTCCTTTACCTCGACCTGTGAGCATCACTTCATGGTGATCGATGGCGTGGCCAAGGTCGCCTATATGCCTGATAAGAAGATCATTGGCCTGTCTAAGATCAACCGCATCGTGCGTTTCTTTGGGCGCCGTCCGCAGGTGCAAGAGCGCCTCACTCAGCAAATTTTAGTGGCGCTGCAGACCATTTTGGAGACCAAGAACGTCGCAGTTACTATCACTGCCACGCACTATTGTGTCAAAGCGCGCGGAGTACAAGATCCCACCAGCAGCACCACTACTACCGCCTTAGGCGGCCACTTTAAGACCAATCCGTCCTCGCGTCATGAGTTCTTGACGGACTAAGCGCGTACTAAATTCATGCTAAGCGCGCGCTAAGCGCGGCTTGGTATGCTGTGGCGGTAAGTTGGCAATAGGGTAGTGGGATGGCACGCGATAATTACAAAGTGGCCTTAATTGTGCCGGTCTATAACGAAGAAGAGACCATTGCGACCTTTGTTGCGGTGGTGGAACAAAAGCTTAAGTCCATCTTGGAGCACGTGGAAATCGTCTTTATCGACGATGGCTCCAAGGATCGCTCAGTTGAGATCATCGAAGGCTTGATGGCGACCAATCCGCGCGTGTGCCTGATCAAGCTCTCGCGCAATTTCGGCAAGGAGGCGGCCATGACTGCCGCGCTTGATTTGTGCGATGCGGACGCCATTGTGCCCATTGATGTCGACCTGCAAGACCCGCCCGAGCTCATCTTAGATTTCGTGCGCATTTGGCGCGAGGAGGGGGTGGATACCGTCTATGGGGTGCGCGCCGATCGCTCCTCGGATTCTGACACCAAGCGTGTGACCTCGGGTGGCTTCTACTACGTCTTCAATAAGCTCTCGAGTAAGGTCAAGATTCCTGCCAATGTCGGTGATTTCCGTTTGATCGACCGCAAGGTCATCTTGACCGTGCGCACTTTAAACGAGAGCAATCGCTTTATGAAGGGCCTCTATGCCTGGCCGGGCTTTAGCTCTCAGGGCGTCCCTTATGTGCGCCCGGAGCGCTCGGCAGGCACCACTAAGTGGAACTATTGGAAGCTGTGGAACTTTGCCTTAGATGGCATCTTCTCCTTTAGCTCGCTGCCGCTGCGCATCTGGTCTTATATTGGCGCGGGCATCGGTGTGCTGGCCTTAATTTACATGTGCTACATCGTGCTTGAGACCTTGGTTAACGGCGTGAGCGTCCCGGGCTATGCCTCGACCATGTGCGTGGTGCTGTTCTTAGGCAGCATTCAGCTCATCTCGATTGGGGTGCTCGGCGAGTACTTAGGACGCATGAGCGAGGAAGTCAAAAAGCGCCCAGTCTATGTGGTGTCCACGATTAAGGGCCCCCTCTCCAACCGCCTGTTTGAAGGCTACCAGCGTGCCAGCAGCGGCATCTACTTCAACCAAGAGCAAACCACATCGCCGGAGCCGCTCGCGACGTCCTCGGCCCCGGCCTCGGCTCAGGTTCCATCTCCGGATCAGAATGAGGCGTCCGGTGCGGGCGCGGACGACCAAACCGCGGCCAAGTAGGGGGCCTTGTGGTAGGATCCCTCAGCTTTTTGTCCATTGTTTGCGAGGAATAGTGCATGCGGGTGGCCTTAGGGGTGGAATATTCAGGCTGGAAATATGCCGGTTTTCAGCGCCAAAATCATGTGCCAGCGGTTCAAAATGAGCTTGAGCGCGCGCTGTCAATCATTGCCGATGCGCCGGTTGAGCTCAAGTGTGCCGGACGCACCGACGCGGGCGTCAGCGCCACCGGGCAGGTGGTGCACTTTGATGTCGAGAAGTTTCGCCCTGAGCGCGCGTGGCAGCTGGGCACCAACACCCATTTGCCTGATGACATCGTCGTCACCTGGGCCAAGCACGTGCCTGACGAGTTCCATGCTCGTTTTAGCGCGAAAGCACGGCGCTATCGCTACATTCTGCAAACGGGCGATTTTCGCCCGGGCATTTTGCGCCAAGGCGTCTCGGTCTACCGCGGTAACTTTGACGTGGCGGCGATGGAGGCGGCGGGCCAAATCATGCTAGGCGAAAACGACTTTGCCTCGTTTAAGTCAGCCCAAGACGAAAACCCGCACTCGATGCGCAATCTGCACTTTTTAAAGGTGATGCAGCGCGGCCGCTACATCATTTTTGATATTGAGGCCAATGCCTTCTTGCACCATATGGTGCGCAATATCGTGGGCAGTTTGCTTTTGGTGGGCTCCGGGGAGCGCGACGGCGCATGGTTTAAGCACGTGTTTGAGGCTAAGAACCGCGAAATCGCAGGTCCGACCGCCTTTCCTGAGGGCCTGTACCTCGTGCACGTCACCTACGATGACAAGTGGGAGCTGCCCATTCGCCCGGAGGATATGGGCCCGCTTTGGCTGTAACGGCCGCAGGCGGAGGTTCGGCAGGTTTGAGTCTCACCTGGGCTCTGGGCTGGGGTGGCCTCAGTTTGGCCCCTTTTGGGGCCTACTTGGCAGCGGGGGACGGGCGTCTTATAATGACTGTGCTTGTCGGAGTGCCGCAAGGCTGAGATTGCGAAAGCAGAATCCGTCGTACCTGAAAAGAATAATCCCTGCGTAGGAAACAAGCTTAGGCTGAACAGCAACTAGACCATCACCGTCATAAGACCTCACCGGTCATCCCCGCGGGCGCAAAAGTCAAGTGCGTCTGCGCTCAGTGTCTTGCGCTCAGTGTCTTGCACTTAGTGCCTTGTGCTCAGTGCCTAGTGCCTAGTGTTTTGTTGTCAGCTGCCCTTCTTGTGCTGCCCAGCATTTCATCTTCCCTTTCTTGGTAACGCGACAAGCCCGACCGCAGTGCTGCGGGCTCAGGCTCAATGTGTCGTGCCTGACGCGCGCACGGTGCAATAACCCTGTCTGGTGTGAGGATTGTCGATGTTTACCACCTCTAAGCTCAGCTCAAGCTATGCTGCCCCTGAGGGCACCCCGGTTTCGGTCGGGAGCGCTTCCGCCCCCAGCCGTGCCGCTGCGCGCCCAAAGACGCGCTTGGTTACGGTTCAGATGACCCAAGGTCAGCATCAGCTTGCCATTCCTTATGTTCTAACCCAGCTGAGCAATGGCGACGCCATTTTGCGCTATTGCGTTGACACCCAAGACGCCCTCAATCAGGCAGCAGCAAGCCGCGTCCAGCAAGGCCCTGAGGCTAAAACCACCGCTGAGGTTACTACTGCGGTGCAACCGGCGCTGCGGGAGGGCTTTATTATTGCGCGTGGCGCGGCGCCTAAGACCCAGCTTGAGTATGCGCAAGCCGGCGTGATTACCCCGGAAATGGAGTACGTCGCGCTGCGTGAGTCCGCTGCCAACTTAGAGTTTTTTGCTCCTAAGTCAGATTCAGTGGCCGCAGCCGCGCACGATAGCCACATGGGCGGCAAGTTTGCCGACGCCATCGAGCAGGGCATTTGCACCTATGATGCGGCTTTGGGGGTTGTGACCTTAAATGCCGACAAAATGGCGGTCACCCCAGAAATGGTGTGCGCTGAGGTAGCCGCAGGCCGGGCCGTCATCCCGGCTAATCATCATCACCCCGAGAGCGAGCCGATGATTATCGGCAAGCGCTTCTTGACCAAGGTCAATGCTAATATCGGCGCTTCAGCGGTGTCCTCGGACTTTTCTGAGGAAATTGGTAAGCTCAAGCTCGCCTTACGCTTTGGCGCGGACACGGTAATGGACTTGTCGACGGGACTGGATGATTTGGCGGGCTTGCGTTCGGCCATTATTCGCGCCTCGGCCGTGCCGATTGGCACGGTGCCGGTCTATGAGGCTTTAGATCGGGTCAAGGGTGATGCCAGTGCCATCACCTGGGAGGTGTTCCGTCAGGTCATTATCGACCAAGCAGAGCAAGGCGTGGACTACTTCACCATTCACGCGGGGCTAACCAAAGACTTGCTGCCGTGTGCCGCGGCGCGCTTAATGGGCATTGTCTCGCGCGGTGGTGCCATCATGGCCTCGAATATGATGCTCACCGACAGCGAGAACCTCGCCTACGCCCATTTTGATGAGCTGATGGCCATTTGCCGCAAGTACGATGTCGCCTTATCGCTCGGCGATGGCCTGCGTCCGGGCGCGGTCTATGACGCCTGCGATGCGGCCCAATACGGTGAGCTTAAGAATATTGGCCAGCTGGCCGCGCGCTGCAAGGAGCACGGCGTGCAGTGCTTTATCGAAGGCCCGGGTCACGTGCCCCTCGATCGGGTCGAAGAAAATCAGCGCTTAGAGGACGAGTATTGCCACGAGGCTCCGTTCTACACCCTAGGCCCATTAGTCTCAGATGTGGGCGCTGGTTTTGACCACATCACCTCCGCCATTGGCGGCACCAATATCGCGATGCATGGTACCTCGATGCTGTGCTATGTCACCCCATCAGAGCACTTAGCGCTGCCGACCCCTGAGGACGTGAAACAAGGCCTGATTTGCTACAAGCTCGCGGCCCACGCCGCGGATTTAGCCAAGAAGGTACCGCAGGCGATCAATATCGACCATGCGATGAGCCGGGCCCGCGCTACCTTCCGCTGGCTTGACCAATTTGTGCTCAGCTTTGATGAGGAGCATGCCTACGATGTGTGGCGCGCACAAATGGATGAGGAAAATTGCTCCCATAGCGCTGCTTACTGCTCAATGTGCGGTCCCCGTTTTTGCCCAATTCGCTTAAATCGCCGCCTGCAGGCTAAGTACGGCGCAACTAATGCCAAGTAGCGCCCAAGTGGCCCACAAAAAGCGTTAACGTCGGCGCGCGCCCCATGATGGCGCAGGACGTGCTGGGATACGCCTGGGAGACGTGCTGGGGAACGCGCAGGAAGATGCGCTGTGAGACGCGCCTGGGAACGTGCCCCGTGGCGTGTTGCCAGCGCGTGGTGGGAGCAGGGCGGGGTTTAGTGCTTGTGCTCAAATCAAGAGCCCGGTAATATCTAGGCTTAATTGATTCTGTTTAATTTTTGGGATGCACTAAGTCCACATGGTTCGAGGGGGATGAGATGACTGATTTTAACTTAGAGGCAACGACGACCGAAGCTACGGCCGAGCGGCCCTTGGTCTTGGTGATTGCCGGTTTAGATTCAGGCGGCGGCGCGGGCGTGAGCGCGGACATCATCACGGTGCATGATCACGGGGCTTGGGGCCTGCCGGTGGTCACTGCCTTAACTTGCCAGAGTTTAAATCGCGTGACCCGCATTCAGGTAACTGATCTTGAGGTCTTCACTGAGAGCATGCACTTAGCCCTCAGTGATTGGAAGAGCAAGATTTGCGCAGTCAAGGTTGGCCTGATCACCGACCAAAAGATTTTAGAGTGCGTCTTAAAGTTCTTAAACGGCCCCTTAAAGGGCGTGCCCGTGGTCTGGGATCCGGTCATTACTGCGACCGCGGGCAAGCTGGATAGCGCCGACATCAAGTCCAACTTAAAGCAGATCTTGGCGGTGACTACTGTCTTTACCCCTAATCTGCCTGAGGCCTTGGAACTTGCTGGCTGGGATGAGAGCGAGCTCTTTGCTAAGGGCGGCATCTACCATTTGTGCGAGTACTTTAGAAAGCTCGGGGCTCAGTCGGTGCTGTTAAAGGGCGGCCACAATATCGGCTCCTTGGATGCGGTCGACTTCTTCCAAAGCAAGACTCATAGCTTTGCTTTGCACCATGAGCGCAAGGAGGGCCTGGGCGCCCACGGTGGCGGCTGCGCCTTATCCTCGGCCTTAGCCGCGCTCATTGCCTGTGGCTATGCCCTACATGACGCGGCGGTCTTAGCTAAGGCTTACGTGGCTCAAGGCATCTTTGAGTCCGAGGTCGAACGAGACCACAAGCGTCCGCCGGTAGCGCACCACTGCATGCAGTATAACTTAAAGTACATGCCAACCATCTCTGAGGACAACTTCCCGAGCGCCTCGCTGCCATTTGCCCCATGCCCATTTAATCTTGGTCTCTACCCTGTGGTTGACAGTGCCGCTTGGGTTGAGCGCTTGCTCGCCTTAGGTGTGAAGACCATTCAGCTGCGCTTTAAGACTGAGGTTGTGGACGATGAGAGCAACGAGCAGCTGGTTGCCGAGATCAAGCGCGCCTGCTTCTTGGGTCGCAGCTATCGCGCGCGCGTCTTCATTGACGATCACTACAAGCTGGCCGCTAAGTACGGCGCATATGGTGTGCACTTGGGGCAAGAGGATCTGCGCAGCGCTGACCTCGAGTTTATTCGCGAGCAGGGCTTGCGCTTAGGCGTCTCGACCCATGGCATCTATGAGCTGTGCAAGGTCTTGACGCTGCAGCCTTCGTACATTGCGCTGGGCCACGTCTTCCCAACTCAAACCAAGCAAATGGCCTCCCAGCCGCAAGGTGTCGCCAAGATGGGGCTGCAAGCGCGCATGTTAAAGGGGTTAGTGCCAACCGTTGCCATTGGCGGAATCAAGCTGGATCGGGCCCAAGAGCTCTTGGACGCGGGCGTTGACTCTTTAGCGGTGGTCACTGCGATCACTCAGGCGCCAAATCCATTCACCGAGACGCAGAAGTGGATTGCCATCTGCCGCACCGGCCCATCTGAGCTCTATGACGCTGCGGCTAAGGCCTGGCATGAGCGTCAAGATGAGCAGGACTTAACGAAGAAGACCTGCACCTGCTGCGGCAAGTAGAAGTTAGTGGGCGGCATCGTCCGCCTGATTCGGGCTCAGCGCCTGAGGCGCTGAGCTCCGTGAGCCGTAGGCTTAGTCGCTTGCACCTTAGTGCAGCTTAAGCTTTACCACTGGTGGCTGAGCTGTTGCGCTGAGCAGCTGGGCTGAGTCTAGGGCTCACGGGGCAAGAGAGGATAGGTTATGGAATTAGAGCGCTATCTGCGCCCCAATTTGCTGCCGCGCTATCAGGGGCAGCAAGAGCGCCTCTTGCGCGCTAAAGTGGGCTTGATTGGCGTCGGCGGCATGGGCGGCCTGTGTGCCTTGCTTTTGGGGACCGCGGGGGTCGGACAATTGCGCCTGGCCGACGGCGATGAGGTGGCACTGCACAATTTGCATCGCCAGCTGCTCTTTACCAATGAAGATGTGGGCAGCGCCAAGGCTCTGTGCGCCACCTCAGCCGTGCGCGCGCATGTGGATCCTGAGGTCACGGTAGTACCGTATCTGGGCTTGATTGGCCCGGATAATTTCGCCTCATGGGCGCAGGGCTTGGACGTGGTGATTGACGCGAGCGACGATGCTCAGAGCCGTCTTACCGTCTCTGAGCTGTGCCTTGAGGCCCATGTGCCCCTAATGAGCGCCGCGGTCTCCGGCTATCAGGCGCTGTTCGCGCTCTTTGATTACGCCGATCCTGATTTTGTTGCGCGCCACGGTTGTTATCGCTGCTTGACCGGCGGCGTGGCCATTGACACTAAGGTCGGCATTACGGGGCCGAGCGCGGCGTGCGCCTCGTCGTTGTGTGCCCATCAGGTCTTAGAGTGGCTGTTGGGCAGCCGTGAGCTGGTGGGCTCAGTGCTCTCCCTTGATTTAAGTCGCTACACCCTAACTCGGCTTGAGTTATGTGCCGACCCCCATTGTCCGGTATGCCGCGCGGGCGCTTGCTGATATGCGCTAACTGAGCGCGCGCTTTAGGCGCACGTTGGGGATTACTTTGGACGCACGGTTGAGCGCGTCTTGGGGCGCGCGGCTAGGCGCAAGGAGTTTTTTGCATGATTGAGGTTTCGCTCAATGGTCAGGCGCTGAGCGTCGCGCCCGGTACCAGCCTCGAGCAATTGTTACAACAGCACCACCCTCAGCTTCAGGGCGCAGCGGTGGCGGTTAATGGGGCGATTGTGCCTCGCAGTGAGTGGCCCCACTATGAGTTGACTGCCGGGATGGCAGTTGATGTCTTTAGCTTGGTGGCAGGAGGTTAAAGGTGGATAAGTTAGTTTTAGCAGGTCAGGAATTTGATTCGCGCCTGATCGTCGGTACCGGCAAGTATGCTTCAGCTCAAGCCTTGATGGACTCGATTAAGGCCTCGGGCGCTCAGATTGCGACCATGGCGATGAAGCGCGTCGATACCGTGCATCAAACTGACGATATCGTGACCCCATTGCGTGAATTGGGCGTGACCTTTATGCCTAATACCTCAGGTGCGCGCGATGCCAAGGAGGCGATTTTCGCGGCGCAATTAGCGCGCGAGGCCCTGGGCACCGACTGGATCAAGGTTGAGGTGCACCCTGACCAAAAGTATCTGTTACCAGATACCATCGAGACCTACCAAGCGTGCAAGGAGCTGGTCGCCCAAGGCTTTAAGGTATTTGCTTATTGCCAAGCCGATCTGTGCCTGTGCAAGGCTTTAGAGGAGTTGGGCGTGGCCGCGGTCATGCCGCTGGGCAGCCCGATTGGCTCAGGGCAAGGTCTTGAGACCGAGCCGTTCTTAAAGCGCATCATTAAAGAGTGCTCCTGCCCAGTGATTGTCGACGCCGGTATCGGCAGCCCCTCTGAGGCCGCCAAGTGCTTAGAGCTTGGGGCTGCTGCGGTCATGGTCAATACCGCTATCGCCGCTGCCGGTAACCCAACCGTGATGTCCGAGGCCTTTAAGGCCGCTTGCATCGCCGGACGCTTAGGCTATGAAGCAGGACTTGCCACCAAGTACGACACCGCTCAGGCCACCTCCCCAATGGAGCAGTTCTTAGCCTCCCTAGGTCAGAAGTAGTACGGCCACCCGCGGCGCGGCGGCCCCGATATTGGGGCAGCCCCGCCTTGACGTCGGGACGGGTTCGCCCCAGAGGGGCAGGCCGACCCGGCTCTGGGGGGCGGGCACGCCGCGGCATCTGACCGTTAGGAGTTGTTATGAGTTTTTTTGATGAGATCAGCACGATCGATGTCGATAAGTTCAAGGACTTAGTTGAGGCGCAGACCGCGGCGCAAGTGGAGCGCGCGCTGAGCAAGACCGACCCCTTGACCATCGAGGACTTTGCCGCTTTGATTTCGCCCGAGGCGGGCGCCCATTACTTAAAGGACATGGTGTTGCGCTCGATGCAGCTGACGCGCAAACGCTTTGGCCGCACCATCAATATGTATGTGCCGCTGTACTTGACCAATCTGTGCACCAATAAGTGCGCTTATTGCGGCTTCTCGGCCATGAACAAGTTTGCCCGCACCGTCTTGACCTTGGATGAAATCAAGGAAGAGTGTGAGGCGATCCAAAAGCTGGGCTTCCAAAATATTCTCTTGGTCACAGGCGAGAGCTCGCGCCGCGGCGGCATGGACTACTTCCGTCAGGTGCTGCCGATCGTAAAACCCTATGCCGCCTACCTGCAAATGGAAGTGCAGCCGTTGGATACTGAAGACTACGCTGAGCTTAAGACCTTAGGTTTGGATGCAGTCTCGGTCTACCAAGAGACCTATCACCCGGCCACCTATAAGGCGGTGCACCTAGCCGGTAAGAAGATGGACATGCGCTATCGCATGGAGACTCCCGAGCGCTTAGGTGCGGCGGGCATCGACAAGGTCGGTATTGGCGCTTTACTCGGGTTGTATGATTGGCGCGTGGACTGCTGTGCCTTGGCGCTGCACGTGCTCTATATGCGCGAGCATTACTGGAAGACTCGTTTGTCGGTTTCCTTCCCGCGCTTACGTCCGGCGGCCGGAGGCTATGAGCCGCACCTGCCGGTATCTGATGCGCAGTTAGTGCAGCTGATTGCGGCATGGCGCATCTTCGATCACGAGCTCGACCTCACTATCTCGACCCGTGAGAGCGCCAGCTTCCGTGACATGATTGCCCCATACGGCATCACCGCGATGTCAGCCCAGAGCTCGACGGAGCCGGGCGGTTACGCCCACAAGGGCAAGTATCTGGAGCAGTGGCACATCAACGATGACCGCACGGTCGAAGAGGTAGTGCGTGCGTTGCAACTTGCGAACTTACAGCCGGTATTCCACGATGCCTCGACTACGTATTTAGCCTCGTAGGACCTCTTAGGGCCGCGTAGGCTTGGGGGGAGCCCTCGCAATGGGCCGCCCTTAAGGGCAGCCCCTAAGTGCGCTCGCGCTTGGAGGCTGCGTTGCTCTTGGGGGGTCGCTCCGTTTTAGTGCAAGCAGCTGACCACAGGTTCGGTGATGACTGCTTCGTCTTCGTTGCTGGATTCCGGTTGCTTGATGTCGCATGATATCGCCTTGTTTTTGCCCAAGTGCTTGGCGACATAGAGGCGGTTATCGGCAATTTGCACTAAGCCTGAGTAATCAAGCGCATCTTCCGGGGCAAAGGCAATACCAACCGAACAAGAGACTTTAATCGTGGCACCATGATGGTATTTGAGGTCGTTGATGTTCTTTAAGATCTGCTCGCATAAGGTAGTGATTTCGGTCTTATCGCTGTAATGCTTGACCAAGATGACAAATTCATCACCGCCGTAACGTCCCACCAAATCGTTAGTGTCGGTGACGCTCTTGAGCAGACTTGCGACCTTCTTGAGCAAGATATCACCCACCGGGTGGCCGTAGGTGTCGTTGACCAGCTTGAAGTTATCAAGGTCGATAAAGAGCAGGGCGGTGCCTGAAGGGTTCTGGTTCTGGCTCTGGTTGATGAGCTTTAAGTTGTCGAGGTATTCCTCAGACTTGGCGATAAAGCCTTTGTGGTTTAACAGGCAGGTTAGGGAGTCGGTGTAGGCCAGCTCCAAGGCCCGCTGCAGCTCCGCCAAGCGCTGTTGCTCTTGCTCCCATAAATCAGTGACGTCGGTGCGGGTGAGCAAGATCATGGTGCGGTTTTCGTCGCAGTAGCGGTACTCCAGGCGCTTGCGGGTATAGCCTAATTTAGGGTCTTTGATGCCGCAGTAAAAGATATGGTTGCCCTTGCGATTTAAGGTGGCGATCACGTGCGGCAGGCGCATATTGCGGATCACCATGTCGCGGTCTTCTTCGACTACGTAGTTATCCGCATATTTGACGATTTCGGTGCTGTAACTGTTGCAGTAACTAGGTGGCAGCGGGGTACCGGAATCGCTGCTGGAGAACATGAAGTAGGTGTCCTTGAAGGGATCAAGGTAGATGAAGTAATCGCAGCTGTTAAAGACAAAGGCGTTGGCGATTTGGCGCAGGATGTCGTCGCTGGAGTCACTGGTCAGGGCGATGTAGAGGTAGCCCATGACATGCTTGTTGTCCGGATCGGTGTAAAAGGAGATCTTGATGCTGCTGTCGGGCATCGCCAGCTCCCAGTGATCGCGGCCGCCAATAAAGATATTCTTGAGCTCGGTGGCGTAGAAGTGCTCTAAGTAGGCCTTACTGATGTGGCCAAACTCTTCGGCATGGCTGTCAAGATAAACATCATAGTCAAACTCCGCCCCGACTTCCTCAGGATGAGCCGCTTGGTGCAAGATCTTAATGCGCTGCTCCTCAATATCAATTAAGCCAACGCACACATAGACGTGGTCTAGTGCTTTGAGCAATGTCTCGTGATCAGCTCCGGCTAACATCACAAACCTCCACTGGTTGTCCCTTTTTAGGGGGCACACTTCTTGGTGTCTGTACCAGCTTTGTCTTATTGCACATCACAGCCCAAAGCTGCCTTGAGTGGGTACGGGCGGCTGGGTCGTTATCTTTTCAGGCTGAATTATATGCCGTGCAAGACGTTATGCCTAGATGTTTATTTTTGCCGTAACAGGGCAGAGCAAGCCCAAATGCTGCGCCGTTGCTGGCGGCACTTCCCGTGCCGCTTGCGGTGTTAGCTTCGGACAAGGGGCGGTGCCCGCGTGCCGTGCGCTTAATTGGTGCGCACGCCTTGGATGGTCACGGTGCTGGTGACGCTATTGCCGTCATGATCGATCACCATGATTTGGTGGCGCCCATTGCGCTGCGGGATGAAAAAGTCGCTGTGCTCTTGGAGTTTATCGTCCACTAACAGGTAGTAAGGCGGGCGACCGCCCACAATTTTGACCATGAGGCGCTGCGAGCGTCCCAGCGCGAGCTGGGCGCCGGTGGTGGGAAAATCAAGGCGAAGCTTGGGCTGAAGTAAGCTCTTGCTGTCCGTACCTTGCTCGGTGCGTTTAACCCGGCCTAAGGTCGCGACGCTCACTTGGCTTAAGGCCAGCGGTGGGGTTGGCTGTAACAGCGGGTCGCCGCTTAAATCGGCACGCGGCTTAGTGCGCTCATAGTCATCCAGTTGCCCCAGCGCGGCAAACAGCAGCGGCGCGGCCTTTTCAATGCCGCTTAAAGGTAGGGAGGGGGTACCATCATTGCGCCCAGTCCAAATGCCAAGGGTGAGGCACCCTAAGCTCCCCAGCGCCCAAGCATCACGATATTTGTACGAGGTGCCGGTCTTATAGGAGATTTTGAGGTCATTGACCATGCCATTAGGAGCAGGGCTGCCTTGCAAAATCTCATAGGTGGCGCGCGCGGCGCTTGCATCCCAGAGTTTGAACTCTGAACTGAGCTCGGCGGTGCGGCCTTGAGTGGACTCTGGGTTGTTAGTGACCACGGTTAGGGGCTTGATTGTGCCGTCGTGCGCCAGGGCCGCATAGAGCGCGGTTAAGTCATAGAGCTTGATGCCCACGCCCCCGAGGATGATGCCGAGGTTGGGCGCAGCGTGCGGGGGCAGCACCAAACGCTCGTGCTGATAGTTGAGACGACCAACAAAGTTATCAGCGCCAATGGCTTGCATTACTTCAAGCGCCGGGAGGTTGAGCGAGCCTTGTAAGGCCAAGGCCGCAGTGATTTCGCCGTGGAAGGTGCGATCGTAATTGTGGGGCTGATAGCTGTTGTAAAAGCGCGCGCTGTCCAAAAGCACAGTGTTGGGGTGCAACAAGCCTTGCTCAAAGGCCATGGCGTAGGCAAAGGGCTTTAAGGCTGAACCCGGGGAGCGCAGCGCTTGCACCGCATCGTAGTAGGAGATGTCTGGGCTTAAGGAGCCGACATAACCTAAAACTTCAAAGGTCTCATTGTCGACGGCGAGCGCGGCGACGCTCTCGCTGTGGGCGATATTGTCCGCGCCTAATTGCGCGCGGTAGCGCGCCACCACTTCGTTTAAGACTTGCTGCACGCGCGGGTCGATGGTGGTGTTAAGCTCGCGGCTTGTGACCTCACATTCCGTGACCTCGCGGCCGCTGTGCTCGCGCTCAGAAACCTCAAGGTCGGCGATATTGTGGGTAAAGAGGCTTTGCCCGAGGTGAAAGGCACTTTGCGGCAGGCGGTGTAAGTCCGGGCCCGTGCCAATGGGCTCGAGCATGGCGCTGTTTAAGACGTCGGCTTTGATTAGGCCCGCTTGGTGGGCGCTTTTGAGCACCTCATTGCGGTAGTAGTGGGCTGCCTTTAAGTGGCGATCGGGGCGGATCGCCTCTGGGGCGCGCGGTAGCGCCACTAAGAGCGCGGCCTCAGCTGGGGTTAAATGCTGTGGACTGTGGCCAAAGTAATAGTAGGATGCTGCGGTCACGCCCTCGATATTTCCGCCAAAGGGGGCCAAGGTCAGGTACATGGTCAGAACCTGCTCGCGCCCGTATTCTTGAGTCAAATAGAGCGCGCCTAAGGCTTCTTGGGCTTTGGACACGAGAGTGCGCGCCTTGGGCTCGAGCAAGCGGCACACTTGCATCGCCAAGGTCGAGGCGCCCGAGACCACCTCCCCGGCTACGAGGTTAGAGTAAGCGGCGCGCGCGATGGAAAATGGGTCGACGCCTAAGTGGTGGTAGAAGCGCTCGTCTTCTGCGGCTAACAAAAATTTAAGATAGAGCGGATCGACGTCGCGCGGCGTGGTCAAAATGCGGTGATAGTCGCCATTGTCCGAGGGCATGAGCTCAAAAATGAGGTTGCCTTCCCGATCATAGAGCACGTAGGAGCGCTCATGAAACTTGGTAAGGTCGGGCGCGCACAGTTGGGCCCCGATATACATGCCGCTCAGTGAGATTAGGCACATGCCGACAGTAATGGCGATAAGATGGCGGCGCAGCCACGCCCGATAGTGCAGATAGCGCTGCCAGCCGTGTTTAAGGTGAGAGATGAGGCCTGGTTTGTGGTCTGATTTGAGGTCTGATGTGAGGCCTGATGTGAGGCGAGAGGGGGCGGTGTGGGTGCGATGAGACTGCGGGTCGGTGCGCGGCGCGGCCATGGGACAATTTCTCTGGGCTTAAGATGATAAGGCCCACTGATGTGGGCCTGAGGATGGGGCCGCGCGGTGGCGCGGCCGTGGTGCGCCCCGTAAGGGGCTTTGAGAGGGGGCGCGTTTGGTTGCTACTTGGCGCTGGCGCCCTTGACCTTCGGGGCCTTGAGTCCTTGAATGGTCAGGTTATCCGAGCCTAAGTTCGAGCCATAGGCCTGCGGATTGTTTTGCAGCTGCACCAAGGCCTCGCCTGGGGTGAAGGTACCTTCATGCGCAGCGCGCAAGACCAAGAAGAGCGAGGTGCGGTCGTTATTGTAGTAGCGGGCGACCACCATGTCGTCCGAGACCGTTTGCTCACTTGGATTTTGGTAGCGCAGCTCCTCAGGGATCAGGCTGCCAAAGCTTGGGTCGTTGTAAGTGGCGCGCCGGACAAACTCAAAGCCTGCCGGGAGCTTGACCTTGACCAAGGCATCCGAGCGCGAGGTCAGCTCTTGGACATAGTTGACCTCAAGCAAGATCTCTTCGTTCAGGGCAAATTGATAGGTGCGCGGATCGATCTTGCCTTCACGGTTGAAGTAGTTGACGTTGACGTTAATGCCATTGTTGGCAATGACGCGATCGTGCTGGTGCAGACCGAGAACCGAGGTCGTGATAAATACCGGGCTTTGTCCGGCATTTTTGACCTTAAGCACCCCGTTTTCTACCGTGTACGCTGCGTCGGCGGCACTGGCTGGGCTGCCTTGATTGAGCAGCGCGGCGACATCATCTTCTGCGACCATGAGTTCGCCTAAGTCATCACTTGGCTGGGCAGCAACTTGGTGATTAGCGCGCAGCATTGCGGCCATGGTCAGGCTCGATAAGTAGTCTGGAGCCTCTTGCAAGCAGGTGAGCTTATTGATCAGACCTATCACTTGCTCATCTAAGCCTAAGCGCAGGCACGCATCGAGCACGATAAAGGCATCGTGGCGCAAATCAGTTTCATTGACCGTATTAAAGGCGCTGATGTCGTTTAAGAGCTGATAACGTTCGCCCTCGGGCGCGGTCGGCGGCAGTTGTTGTAGCTTTTGCTGCAATTGCTGCCACGTGAGCAGGCCGGCGGTGGCTTGTTCCAGTACCGCTTGGGCGCGGGTCTTGTCGCCCAGCTGATTTAAGGTGTTAGCAAGATGCGCTAATTGCAACGGAGCTTGCAACTTCTTTTCGTCGGCGGCATAGCGCACGTTAGCGAGGTTAATGCTCTCATAGCGCGCCAAGATTTCATTGGCGTAGGCCGCGACCCCATATGGGCTAAAGTCTGAGGTCAGATTGCGCAGATAGGACAGGCTGTTTTCAAGCGCGCTGGTGTTCACGCTAAAGCCTGCTTGTTGCGCTTGCAGCAACATGTCAGCGGCATAGCAGTTAAAGTATGGGCTGGCGCCAACAAAGTTACCCGATCCGGTTTGGCGCGCCACAATGCGGAAGATCAGGTCTTGAATCTGGGCATTGAGCTCCGCCTCGCTGTGGTAGGTGCGCGTCGGCTGAGGGAGCGGGGCAATCTTGGCGCTAGCGCTAGCGGTAGTTGCGGCGCCTTTGTCAGTTGCGTCGCTCTTCGGGGCAAGCAAGGTGGTGCCATAGAGCAGCTTGCTTTCTAAGGAGGCAAGCAAGTCGCCGAGGCTGTAATAGCCCTGGGCGTCGATTTGCCCAGTGTAAGCCTTAGGGTTGACGTTAGGCAGCAGCGACTTGGCCACCATGATGGCGTTGATGTCGGTAAACTCAGAGGACAGTTTGAGCTGCGTGGATTCCCCCGGCTGCACTAAGCTCAGATAGTTCTTGAGCATCGGCAGCTGTGGATAGGTGACCGCGAGCTGATACTCTTGAGTGAAGTTATAGTCTGGGTTCATCACGGTGAGCTTGATCGTGCCCACGCCCGCGCCCTTGTTAGGGTCAGCCTCTAAGGTGAAGTGCTCATCGGCGCGCTGGCCCGGCTTTAAGGTGCTGACCATTTGCTGGGAGCACTTAAGGGGGCCTGAGCAGCTGAGATCAACCTTGAAGTCTGGGTTTTGCGCCTTGAGGTTATGGAGGTTCAAGCGGGCGTTGATCTTATCGCCGACATTTAAGAAGCGCGGCAGGCCGAGGCTGGCGACGGCATTGTCAGCTACTACCACATCCTTGCTGGTAGCACCGGTGCGCTCCTTATCCCAGGCTACCGCCATGACCTTGAGGCTGCCGGAGAATTGCGGCAGCTTAAAGTCGACCGTAGCCTTGCCTTGCGAGTTTAAGGGCACGATCTCGGAGGCCAGGGCCACCGTCTTAAACGGTAACGTCTCTAAGGCCGGGGCGCCAGAGGCAGCGTCAGCCATAGCCTTTTCCATGGTGGCACCATAGCCTTGACCTTGCTGCAGCGGATCGCGCATTAACAGGCCATAGGCGTCATACAGTGAGACGTTGTAGCTGCGATCTTGCATTAAGGTGCGATTAGGATCGGGAGTGCGATAGCCGGTTAAAGCTAAGACGCCATTGTCGACCACGGTGACCTTGGCATAGCCGTAAGGGGCGAGGTTTTGGGCGCCGGTGGCATCGTCATCGACGATGGCATCGACGTAGGCCTCTTGGGCGGCGGTGCTAGCGTTGGTATTCGGGCTCGCTAAGCCTTGGGCCGTGACGCTGACGCTTAAGGTGCTGCTTGGCTTGACCGTATCTGCCACCTCAGTTGTCACCGCGAGCTTGTGGGCATCTAAGTTTAAGTTGAGGTCGCACAGACCAATGGCGCGCACTGTGCCCACGGCATTATCGGCTTGGTCCGCTAATGGGGCGAAAATTGAGAGCAGGGCATGGCCTTGTGGGTAGTAGTCCTCAGTGAGCTTGACCTCAACCTCGTTGACGCCTTGCGTGACTTTAAAGGTCTTAAAGTCGGCGATGCCGCGCTGGCCTAGGGCTAAGTTGGCGTAGCCGTCAAACGGCGCCTCAAAGGTGAGCTTGGCGGTGTCGCCCAGCTCATACTGCTTTTTATCAGCATAGAGGGCGATGCGATCGGGGGTGAAGGCATCGGCCGAGCTTAAGAAGCCCTTAACAAAGGAGAAGGCGGTTTTGCTCTTATCTGACTCGAGCTCTAAGACATAGGAGCCATCGGCGAGCTGCGCGCTGATGGCAGCGCGCTCTAAGTCCTTATTGTCAACGCGCACCTCGCCTGAGGTGACCAAATTGCGACTGGTGAAGCGCACAAATTGCCACTGATTGTTTTCGTAGACGAAGTTGTAGTCAACAAATTCCTTGTACAGGTAGTACTTAACATCCTGCGGATAGGTGCTGCCATCTTGCAGGTAGGAGCATAGCGCAAAGTTCTGGCGCTCACTGCTGGGGGCCATGGTCAGGCCACTTTGGTTCTCAGCTTCTGTGCCTAAGATGCGCACGCCGATGACCGGGCGATTAAAGGCGACCTTGTAGTCATGGCCCAAGGTCAGGGCTTGGCCATTACTATCGAAGATCGTGGCGTTGACCTTGGCCTTTTGTGGGTAACCGGTGTCCTTTAAGGTGATATTGGCACTTAACACGCCCTCAACATTGGTCTTGAGGTCGTGGTATTGGTCGTTTTGGGTCAGCTCGCCCAAACGGCGCTGATCGGGACCAAAGTGGAATTCCTTTAAGTGGGCGTTGCTCGCGGCATTGGCCACGGCCGGCACCGGCTCAGCATCCGGCATGGTGGTGACGGTGAACATGCCGGCAAGATTGCTTGCGGCCGCGCCATAGTTGAAGTTGGTCTGGGTCTTAACCGTGACATCCTTGCCTTGCGGCAGATAGGTGTCGGTAGTTAAGAAGGTGCTGTTGACCTGCTGCGGCACAAAGACGCCCACGGTAAATGGGGTTGAGGCGATGACCTTGGAGCCTAACTTTAACTCAAAGCGATAGGTGCCATGTGGCGTACCTTCAGGCAGCACAAAGTCGTACTCATAGCCGCCATCCTTGCCCTCGGTGAGCAGGACGCGCTCTAACTCATTGTTGTACTTGCCCAGAATTTGTAAGGTCAAAGGCAGGTTTTGCGCTTGCAGCTGATGGTCGCGCACTAAGGCGGTGTAGTGGACGGTCTCGCCTTCGCGGTAGATGCCGCGCTCGGTGTAGGCAAAGGTCTCAAAGTTATTTTGGGAGCTGACGCCCTGGTTATCTTCTAGATAAAGGGGCGCGGAGTTGAGATCTAAGCTGTAGATATCGTACTTGCCATCGTGCTCACCTGAGGCAATGATGGCACGCGGGGTCAGACCCATGGTGCCGGAGATGACCTCCGGGCCAAATCTGCCGACACCATTTTCATCGGTAGTGGTGGTGGCCAAGATTTCATTGTTGGCGGCGATGAGCTCAAGCTTGATGCCCTCCAAGCTGTGCGCGCTCGATAGGGCCCGGACATTGACCAAGATGCCCTCAGGGCTGCGATAGGTACTCAGGCCCAAATCGGTAAGCATCATGAGCTTGGCGGTAAGCGGCAGGGCCGAGTTGTTGTAGAAGGCATTGCCCGGCTCATAGGCTAGGCGCGGGTCGGAGGCGACCACGAGGTAAATGCCGTCATCGTGCTCAGAGACAAAGTCCTTGAGCGCAATCTGCGTTGAGAGGGCGCGGTTGCGCTGCTCGGGACTGAGCTGAGCGCGCAGTGCCGCTTGCAAGGTGGCAAGCTCACCGGCGGCGTCAGCGCTTGCAACACCTGCAGCCGCGGCATTGCCGACATTATTGGAGGCTGGGCGCGGCTGCGGGCCAAAAGGCATGGTGATGCCTGCCTGCTCTAAGACTTCAGGACTGTAGCGGCTCAGATCAATGACGCTGTTGTCAGCTAAATTGAAGATGCGCTCATAGACCTTATGGGCGTTGGAGTCTAGAAGCTGGGTTAAGCGCCAGCCGTTGAGCTCGCCATGTAAGAGCGAGCTGAGGTTGAGCTGATTTAAGCTGCGGGCTGAGAGCTTGTAGATGGCGAGTTTAAAGGCGCCCTGATTGACCGTTTCAATGGCAAAGCTCTGGTCTTGGCCCGTGCGCGGCAGCACGATGTTATAAGGCAGTTTAATCTGCGCTAAGGCATCCGAGACGGTAAAAGGCACCGTGACGTCTTCGTTTAAGGTTGCGCCGCTGACAAAGGACAGTCCCTTCTTTAGACCTAGTTCATAACTTGCGCCATGCTCCAAGCCGCTTAAGCACAGCATGCCCTGCGAGAGTGCCGCATTAGGGGCGATGGTCGTGCCGTTCTTGGTTAAAGTCAGAAATTGTTGGAGGTTCTGCGTGCTTGAGGCTACTTGCTCGGAGCCCGAGAAGGTCAAACACATAGACGCGGGGCTGGTTTGGGCGCGCTCTAAGAGCTTACCTACCGTGATATTGGGGGCCGCCTGTGCCGCCACGCTCGTCATGCCCATGGTAGCCACCGCGACGGCTACCGCCCAGCTCAGCTTACTGCGAGCTCGCCGAGAATCGAACATTACACCTGACATGTTGACCCCTTATCTAATCGCTAGAACCGACCGCATAGCGCCACGCCACGCGCCCGCCCTCAGTGTACCATTTAGCCTCAGTGTAGCACTGGGCCTGGGTGCACCATGGTGGAACCTGACAAAATTTAGCTGGTAGCATTCATAATACGCCGCAAGGCTTAGTCCCAATTGAGGGTGGACACTGGTTTTTGGCGTGGGTGAAACTTGTGTTTGCGCCGCCTAAGACAAGCGAGTTTAGGGCCAACGCGTGCAGAGGCGCGCCGAGGTTGCCAGGTTGCGCTGATGTACGGGGCGCTGCGTAGCTGCACGGTGGGTCCCCGCTGCTGCACGGAGGCGTTTCTGGTGGTAAGCTGATGCTGACCGCTACGCGCGATTTTATTTAGGCTTGCCTTAGTCTTAACCTGAGGTTGGGACAATAGGGGCAGATGATGTTTTGGCCGATAAAGGATCGTTTGAGATGAACGTGCGCAGCTTAGCGGTAGGTAGTGCGATTGCCGCACTGATGGTGGCTACTTCGTTGGTGGGGAGTAAGGCCGTGATGGCACAAGCAATGGGAGACAAGATTATCGTGGCGCATCGTGGCGCCAGCGGTTATCTGCCGGAGCACACTTTAGAGTCGAAGGCGCTGGCCTATCAGATGGGCGTGGCCTACTTAGAGCAAGATCTCGCGATGACGCGCGATGACCAATTGGTGGTGGTCCACGATCACTACTTAGATCGCGTCACCGATGTCGCCGACAAATTCCCGAACCGCGCTCGCGCCGATGGCCGCTACTACGTCATCGACTTCACCTTAGACGAGATTAAGTCGCTCAACTTCACCGAGGGCTTTAACCTCGAATACGGTCAGCGCGTGCAGGTTTACCCCAAGCGTTTCCCTATGTTCGGTTCGACCTTTAAGATCCACACTTTTGCCGAGGAAATCGAGTTCATCCAAGGGCTAAACGCTACTATGGGGCGGGACATTGGCCTGTATGTTGAGACCAAGGCCCCATGGTTCCACAAGCAAGAGGGTAAGGATATCTCCAAGGCGACCTTGGAGGTGCTGCGTCAATACGGCTACACCACCAAGGACAGCAACGTCATCTTCCAGACCTTTGACTTCCCTGACCTCAAGTACGTCAAGACCGAGCTCATGCCCGCTTTAGGCATGGATCTTAAGACCGTAATTCTTCTGACCGACAACGAGTCCAAGGAAACCTATGAGCTCGTCGACGGCAAGTGGCAGCCGTACGATTTCAACTATCTGCTTGATCCTCAGAACTTTGCGGAGATTGCGCAGTACGCCGATGGCATGGGACCTGCCTACAAGATGCTCTTTGACTTAGAGCAAACCAAACGGGGCCACATCGTGGTCAACGACTTGGTCAAAAACGCTCACGCCCATGGTATGGTGGTCCACCCTTACACCATTCGCAAAGATGCCCTGCCTGATTATGTTTCCAATGTCGATGAGCTGTTCCAAGCGGTGTTGATCGATGCTGACGCCGATGGCGTCTTCACCGACTTTCCCGACTTAGGCGTGGCCTTCTTGCAGCGTGCGGCTAAGTAGCGCTGACTGCGCTCAATCGAGGGCGTAGGCTGAACGCGCTAAGATCAGATAAGCCCCAGCGGCCGTTAGGTCGCTGGGGCTTGGTGCGCTTTCTTGGCGCAAAAAAGCACAGGAGCGTAGCTCCTGTGCCCACTACGAGGTGGGGCATACGTGGCGTATGCCCCCACGATTGAACTGGTTGTGAACAAGTGGTGAACTTGTTGTTACCTTGTTGAGACCTTGTTGTTACTTGAGCTCTAAGATCGCCGCGCCGCCACAGCCTAAGGTCAGGGTGGTGCCCTGAAGCTCAACCTCACCAGTGGTTATGAGGGCGCAGGCTTCGCTTGCGGGCACCTGATAGGTCAGACTCTCGTGATTGGTGTTGGCAATCACTAAGAGGCGCTGGCCGCTCTCTTGGTTAGTACGCAAGTAGGAGAGGACGCCGGCGCCCAGCTCATTGCGCTCAAAGTTGCCGTAGGTGACGGTCTCGTGCAGCTTAGGATCCTTGCGCAGCGCGATCAGCTTGCGGTAGTGGTTGAGCGGGCTTAAAGGGTCGCTCTCTTGGGCCTTAACGTTTAAGGTCTTATAGTCTTGGTGCACGCGCAGCCATGGCGTGCCGGTGGTAAAGCCCGCGTTAGGCTCATCGCTCCAGAGCATTGGGGTGCGGGCATTGTCGCGCCCGTGGCGGGCGCACAGCGCGAGCGCCTCTTGCTCGGACTTACCCTCCTCCCGGGATAAGCGGTACTCTTCCTTGGCAAAGAGGTCGTTGAACTCGTCGATGTGCTCGAACTTGGTATTGGTCATGCCAATTTCTTGGCCTTGGTAGATGAACGGAATACCGCGCAAGAACATGAGGAAGGTGCCCAGGAGCTTAGCGCCTTGGGCGTTGTGCAGGTGCTCAGGCAGATAGTAGGACACGCCGCGGGGCTCATCGTGGTTTTCGATGATCGGGGCGACAAAGGCATCAGCTTGTTGATACAGCTCTTGGGTGTTAAAGACGCACTCTTTGAACTGGTCGACCGTAAGGTTTGGGTAGTCGCGATAGTGCGGATTGGCCTCGACTAATTCGCGCGGCGAGAGGTCAAATAAGGTCGAGAAGTAGCCGTTGGGACCGGCAAATTCAGTGACGCTCTCCTTGGTGACGGTTAAGACCTCGCCTACGGTAAAGGAGTCGTGCGGGGCAAAGGTGCGGGCCTTGAGCTCATTTAAGAACTGACCAATTTGACTTAAGTTGCGCGCATTCATCTTGGCGGCGTGGGTCATGCCGTCGGCATCATCAGGAGGCAGATCGGGGAAGGATAAGTCCTTGACGATTGACAAGATGGCGTCGACGCGAAAACCAGCTACGCCCTTGTTAAGCCAGAAGGTCACGAGCTTATAGACTTGCTCGCGCAGCTTCTCGTTGTACCAGTTGAGATCCGGCTGCTCTTTGGCAAAGTAGTGGCTGTAGTAGATGTCCTCATCCTCGTGGCCTGGAATCTTCTCCCAAACTGAGCCACCAAAGTAGGAACGCAGATTGTTTGGAAACTGACCGTCCTTGCCCTTAACGAAGTAGAAGTAGCCTGCTTCCTCGCTGTTTAAGTCCGCGCAGGCCTTCTTAAACCAAGCATGTTCGCTTGAGCAGTGGTTAACCACCAAGTCCATGATCACGTCCATGCCGCGGGCCTTAGCCTCGCGCATTAAGACGTCGAAGTCCTCGAGGTTGCCGAAAATCGGGTCGATGTTCTCGTAGTCGGCGATGTCGTAGCCTTGGTCGACAAAAGGCGATGGGTAGATCGGCGAGAGCCATAGAATGTCGACTCCTAAGGATTGCAGGTAGTCGAGCTTGGAGATGATGCCCTTTAAGTCGCCTAAGCCGTCGCCGTTGCTGTCGCAAAACGACTTAGGATAGATTTGATAAGCGGTTTTACCGTGCCACCACTTGTGCTCCATGACAAAATCCTCTGTGATGCGTCGGCGCGCTATTTTGCGCTGGTCGTGCGCTATCAGTTGCACCGGTCTCAGTTAATCGGGGTACTTGCGTTCGCCGCAGCTGCTGGTGCGCAGCGGCTTGGTGCAAGCTCTAAGTGCAGTATAGGCAGGGCTAGAGTTAGACGGTTCATGTCTATTGGCCGGGGACTACACTAAATTAACCAGCTTGAGGTACTCGGTTAATTTAGGACACAAAGCAAGACGCTTGATGCCATGGCACTGTGAGCGTCATCACAGCGGATATATCGGCCTATTTATCGGCTGATTTATCAGCTTGGCGACGTCATAGCGGGCTTGGTGAGCCGAGGTAACGCGGGTTGAGATCGTGTAGTACGACTGTCCTAATTTGACCTGGGTCGTAAATTGACCTAGATCGTGTGTTGCGGAGAAGTTGATGTCATCCCTGATATAAGGCCTGTGTAAGGGCAAGCTGATGGTATGTTTCTGGCCACAACCGCTCTGTCTAAGGTCGTTTAACCATGACTGCCATGACTTCTCCGCAACGCACGCTAGATCGCAAATTGACTTGGGACGATGAACCTAGAATTGATTTAACAAAAAGGCACCTTGGGTTCCGCGCGTCACCGAGGTTACACCTCAGGTGCCGCACGGCACTTGGGGGTGCCTTAGAGAGTTGTTATGGTGAATTGCTTTAGCCCTTAGGTTGCCCTGAGGGCGGGCTCTGCAGTGCGGAGCCCTGATTGCTCGAAGCGCTTGCCTTAAGGGCAGTGGCTTATGAGAGCTAATTACTGATTACTCATTACTTCGGCTAATTACGGCTAATTACTTAGCATCGCCTACCGCCGGGATTGGGTCACCGGAGTTCTTAGCAGCTTCGCTCTTGCGGTTTTGCAGCTCACGAATGATGTCTGGGTAGAGCTTGTCTAACTTGTAGCCTAAGACCGAGAGAATGCCTAAGATATACAGCACAGCAGGAACTGCGGTGCAGGCTAACAGAATGGCGTTCATGGCCTCTGGGGTTTGCTCTGGGGCGTTGTTGACATAGCCACCAACTTGCATGGTGATGGAGGCTAAGACCGCGCCTAAACCAGCTGCTAACTTCATACCAAAGGATGCACCGGCGTAAACTAAGCCCTCGTGACGCTCGTGGTCGATGTACTCGCCGTACTCAACGCAGTCAGGGAGCATGGCAAATAAGCAAGCGTAGGTGAAGCCCTGACCAAAGCCAAAGAAGGCAGCGGCAACGAAGGCGACGGTGGCGTTTTCTGGGTCGATGAAACGGGCTAACAGCGCAACGAAGATAATGGCCGAGGCTAAGACTAAGGCGTTACGCTTGCCATAGCGACGCAGCATGATTGGCAGCAGGATGATCATGGAGCCAATCTTGAAGCTGTTCATGATGGCCGCGAAGGTACCGACGTGGTTTGGATTGTCCAAGAAGTAGCGGCAGTAGTAGGTGTTGGCAGTACCGAAGACCACGTCAGCCGAGAAGATGGTGACCATGGCTAAGGTTAACATCAGCCAGAACTTGTTGTGGAACAGGCCCTTGATGACGCGCAGCGTGGTCTTGAGATCGTTCTTTTCTGGAGCCGGTGAAGCGCAACGCTCGTGGCAGCAAACGAAGGTAAAGAAGAAGCAGACGCAGGCAATGACCGCCAAGATGATGAAGGTCGTGGTCCATGCCATCTGGTCGCCGCCAAAGAACTCAACCATTGGCAGGGTTACGATCATGGTTAAGGTGTTACCAGCGGTTGCTAAGAGCATACGGTAGATAACGATGATCGAACGTTGGTAGCTGTCCTGCGTCATCGTGGTGGTCATCGAGCCGTAAGGCAGGTTGATGGCGGTGTAAACCACGGTAATGGCGAAGTTGTACGATACGAAGATGTAGACGTACTTTAAGAGGTCGCTCATCCCCGGAGGTACCGAGAACAGGGCCACCATGGCGATGAAGAAAGGAATCAGCATGCGGATGAGCCATGCACGGGCCTTACCGTAAGGGCTCTTAGTGTTCTCGATGAGGTAACCTACGCACAGGTCGGAGAAGCCGTCTAAGAAACGGGAAGCTAACATGATCGAGGCGACGATCGCGATGTTAACGTTAACCACCTCAGTGTAGTAGTAAATGAGGATGGAGCCCGTTGGGGTGTAGAGCATCTGCGAAGCGAAGTCGCCCATACCATAGGCGAATTTCTCCACAAAGCCAATGTTTGGATCCTTGTTAGGATTATTAGCTAGCTTAGGAAATAGCATGTCTTTTTCTCCAGCACAACTAGCAAGTGCAAGCCTGCGTGAACTTAAGCTCAGTCAAGTTGCCACCTTGACTTAAGCCCAGCGCCAGCGCGCTAGGCCCCAGAGCTTAAGCGTCAGCCTGAGGTGCCACTAGGGGCGCCCACAGCCAAAATGGGCGCTGCCCTATCCTCAGGCGGGTGCAGGAGTGTCCGCACCGCAGGCTTGGTGCTGCTAGTTAGGGAGTGCGCGCGTCGCATCGGGTCGCTTAAAGTGGAGATGAGTGACCTAAGTTATCGCTCAAGCTCACGCCAAATGTCAGCTTGGGCGGTAGCGGACTTAGTTTGAGCCAAATTAAAACTAAGCCCTACGGCGTTTGCGCTCCGGTTGTCAAGCTAAACCCAGCCTCTTACACAAGACTGCGCTTAGGTTTGTTTTCAGCGCTCAGACCTAAGAGGTGGTCCTCCCCAGATTATTCCAGTGAGTAGATCCTCTTAAGTGCAAGCGGTAGAAATCGGTCCTTGCTGTCTCTGCCTTAGTGCCTTAGCGTGTAGCGCTTAATTGCGCTTAATTGGACGTAGCTTTCCCCTAAGGGGCGGCGTGGCCGCTCCTTTTTTAGGTGAGGTGAGGCAGCAAGGGGAGAGGGGCCGCTGGGGCGGTGCCAAGTCGGCCCTAGGGGTGCCGAGGAGGCGTAGGCCTAGTCGGCGATAACGACTGCGC
This sequence comes from Candidatus Anaerobiospirillum stercoravium, assembly GCA_019113025.1. GTDB lineage: Bacteria > Pseudomonadota > Gammaproteobacteria > Enterobacterales > Succinivibrionaceae > Anaerobiospirillum > Anaerobiospirillum stercoravium. The sequence continues at coordinate 32,263 of DXIF01000263.1, forward strand.
TGACGGCAGGTACGGTGACCTTAGTGCCCTCAAGCTTGATGCCGTCGTCGGAGGCCAAGAGGATCTGAGCCGCGCTTGGTAGCTCGTAGCTGATAGCACTGTCCTCAAAGTTGGCGACCACGTAGATGTGCTTGCCGTTTAACTCGCGGCAGTATGGTACGACGTACTCGGCGTTCGGCTCTAAGCCCTTGAACGCACCGTAGGTTAAGAGCTCGTGGTAGTCAGGATTCTTCTTTAAGGCAATTAAGCTCTTGTAGAAGGAGAAGACACTCTTAGGGTCATGGCGCTGGGCGGCAACGTTGAGGGTCTTATAGTCTTGGTGAACCTTGAGCCAAGTGATTGCGCCTGAGCTAAAGCCCGCATTCTTCTCATCAGACCACAGCATTGGGGTACGGGCATTGTCGCGCGACTCAATATTGAGGATATCTAAGGCCTGACGCTCGGTTAAGCCAGCTTGTAACGCAGTCTTGTAGTTGTCCTTGGCATTGACGTCGTCAAACTCATAGATTGAGTTGAACTGGGTATTGGTCATGCCAATCTCTTGGCCCTGGTAGATGAATGGCATACCGCGCAGCATTAACAGCACGGCGGCAAAAGCCTTGGCACCTGATGGGTTTTGGGCGTGGCGTGGCAGGTAGTAGGACACGCCGCGCGGCTCATCGTGGTTCTCGAAGATCGGGCACATAAAGCCGATGTTGTTGACGCGCTCTTGCGAGGCGAAGATGGTGTCACGCCACTTAGCGATCGAGACCGGACGATAACGGTAGTAAGCCGGATATTTCTCGTTTAATTCGCGGGCCGAGAAGTCGAAGATAGTCGAGAAGAAGCCATTGTCGCCAATGTAATTGCTCAGTGAGTCAGCGTTAACCCCGAAGGCCTCCGCTACCGAAATGGCATCGTGTGGCTTGAAGGTCTTATCGTTCATCTCATAGAGGAAGGTGGCGGCCTGATCGGAGAGCTTGGCGGTCATCTGGTTGGCCGAGCACATGCCGTCAGGACCATCGGCGGGCAGACCTGGGAAGGTTAAATCCTTGGCGATGTTCATGATGGCGTCAACGCGGAAGCCTGCTACACCCTTATCGAGCCAGAAGTTGATCATGTCAAAGAGCTTCTGGCGCAGAGGCTCGTAGTACCAGTTGAGATCTGGTTGCGCCTTAGCAAAGTAGTGCAGGTAGTAGAGGTCTTCGTCCTCGTGGCCAGGTAACTTCTCCCAGACTGAGCCGCCGAAGTAGGAGCGCAGATTATCTGGAACTTGGCCGTTCTTGCCGCGAACCAGATAGAAGTATTTAGCTTCCTCGCAGGCTGGGTCAGCACAGGCCTTTTGGAACCATTCGTGCTTATCTGAGCAGTGGTTGATCACGAGGTCTAAGATGATGTCGATGCCGCGGGCTTTGGCTTGAGCTAAGAGCTCATCGAAGTCGTCCATGGTGCCAAAGACAGGATCGATATCTTGGTAGTCAGCGATGTCGTATCCTTGGTCGACAAATGGGCTCTTAAAGATTGGGGAGAGCCAAACTAACTCGACGCCTAACTCTTGCAGGTAGTCGAGCTTGGAGATGATGCCGCGTAAGTCACCAATGCCGTCGCCATTGGAGTCGCAAAACGACTTAGGATAAATCTGGTAAGCGGTCTTGCCGTGCCACCACTTCTGTTCCATAGAAAACCTCACTAACAACTCTCACCACGTGCTCCATCGATCCTTGTGCCAGCGCTGCGCTGAGCCCTTAATTTACCCCGTACCTAAGCCCTCAAATCAATAAGCCCAAGGGCCAACCTTATTAGGGTAATAATAGGGCCCTGAGCCCACACTGCTCAGGGACCTGGGAACAAGATGGAGAATATTACAGTTGGCCTGCGCCTAAGTTTGCGCTTAGGCTTGCTGCCGCGAGGTTTTCTAAGCTGCGCCTCATCGCTACCGCTAGCTTGCGTTGGCATCGACCACGGAGGAGAACATGGCACGATGCGCTCAGACAAGCGCTGGGCGGTAGGAAGCTGATCAGTTGAACTGATTCAGTTAACCTGATCATTTGATCAGCCGATCAATCGTTAACCTCGCAGGGGGACTTGCAAACCCCAGTTTTTGCAGTACTAAAGCAGGAACTTCTGCAAAAAACTGTGTTCGTCTGAACACAAAGGCATTCTAGCGAAAAGGCCTTTTTCATGTGTTCTTTACCGGCACCTAACACTTTCCAATTTTGACTTTTGGCGCAAAAAGTGTGAGCATATCGACAAATCTTGCGCGGACGCTAGATATGCGCCTAAGGACAATAAAGCCGATAAATATCGGTGGGCACGTGCACGCGGGCCGTACTTTACCGTCACCTGAGGGCAAGTTGTCACCGCGGAGGTCGCAGGGGGTTCCACTTGCACTTTCTTGCGCTCGGGCGCGGGGGCGCGCTAATTTTCTGTGTAAACGTTTACTCTAAGTTGCCAGCTTTGCAGCAAATTTTTGCAAAAGTCTGCAAAAAATTAACCAATCTTGCAAGGTAGATGGATGCAGCTCACTAGGGACAGGAAATGTGTGAAGCCTCCATGTGCTTACGCATATGAATTCCTCCCGTCTTAATAAGGAGGGTCCTGAACACGGTCGTAGCCTACCTCAGAAACGATCTTCGCGGCGCAGTGTTGGGGGGCCTTGGTTCTAACACTGCTTATTGCTGCTGCCTCGGTCTTACCACTGAGGCCCATAGTAAGCGGTCGCGGACGGGACGCCGCCTTTGGGACTGCCTTGGTTCAGGTCAATGGAGCGGGCGCTTGATCGATAGCTGTGCTGTTCGCGGTGCTGCTCTCTGTGTTGGGGGCAGGGCCGGTTGGTGCCCCAGTCGCGGTGCTCGGACTCTTGTCTGGCGCAAGCTGCAGGGACTGCTGTTCTTTTGCCGCAGCGCCGCGCCGCCGTAGGTGAACTCGGGTCGGGCTTTGGACTCTGGTCTATTGCGTTGGGGGCGGGCAAAAGAAAAGCAGGCCCAGGCCTGCTTTGGATTAAATGCTCTTGTGAGCTGGAGCAAGAGTGGTGTGACTTGCTCCGAGGTGTGTTATTGTTGGGTATTGGGGGACTGCTTTGATTAGAGCAGGATAATGGCCGAGCTGCCTTCTGCGACCTTGACCTTGCAGCAGTCAGTGCACAGCTTGACGTCGCCTGATGACAACAGCAGGGACGATTCCTTGTTGATGTCGAAGGTGACTGGGGCGGCACCAAAGTTGGCGATGACCATGATGGTCTGGTCGTGGCCTTGGCGTAAGTAGGCTAAGGTATGCTCGTTTGGATTCTCTAGGGCAATGAAGTTGCCGTAGGTAAAGGTCTTGATGTACTTAGGATCCTTGCGTAAGGCAATGACCTGCTTGTAGTAGTTGAGTACCGAGTCTGGGTCGGCCTGCTCGGTCTTGACGTTGACGGTCTTGTAGTCTTGGTTGACCTTCATCCAAGGCTGGGCGCTGGAGAAGCCTGCGTGCTCAGAGTCATCCCACGACATTGGGACACGGCCGTGGTCACGGGCTTGATCATTTAAGATCTGGATGGCGACGGCATCAGATAAGCCGTGGCGCATGCAGTTCTCGTATTGATCCTTGGACTGGCAGTCATCTAACTCGTCGATGTGCTCGAACTTGGTGTTGAGCATGCCCAGCTCTTGGCCTTGGAAGACAAATGGAATGCCCTTTAAGGTCAGGTTAACGGTGCCTAAAGCCTTGGCGCCGCGGGCGTTGTGCCACATTAATGGCAGATAGGTCGAGACGCCACGTGGCTCATCGTGGTTTTCGATGACTGGGGCTAAGAAGCCGGTGGTGCCGGCCGTCTCTTGGGCGGCGAAGGTAACCGCGCGGTACTGCTTAACCGACAGCTTCTCAAAGCCGTAGAAGCAGTAGTGCTTGGTTAAGGCTTCACGTGCCGAGAAGTCGAAGATCGAGCTGAAGACGCCCTCATCGCCGATGAAGTCCTTGACGTTATCCTTGGAGATGCCAAATACCTCGCCGACCGAGAACTTGTCGTGTGGGGTGAAGGTGTTGGCATTCATCTCACGTAAAAAGTTCAAGGCGACATCAACGTGCTGGGAGTTCATGACGCCGCACGAGCACAGGCCGTCACCTACGTCGTCAGCTGGGTACATTGGGAAGGTTGGATCCTTACCAATCGACATGATGGCGTCGACGCGGAAACCGGCAATGCCCATGTCGACTAACCACCAGTTCATCATGTCGTAGATCTTCTGGCGCAGCTTAGGGTTGAACCAGTTGAGATCAGGCTGCTTCTTGTGGAACCAGTGGCAGTAGTACAGATTGTCTTGGCCGGGAACCTTATCCCAAACCGAGCCGCCAAAGCAGGCACGTAAGTTATTAGGCTCCTTGCCGTCCTTACCCTCGCGGAAGATGAAGTAAGAAGCTTCCTCGCTGTTAGGATCGGCGCAAGCCTTCTTAAACCACTCATGCTCGTCAGAGCAGTGGTTGACGACTAAGTCCATGATGATGCCGATGCCGTACTTGTCAGCCTCAGCCTTGAGCTTCTTGAAGTCTTCCATGCTGCCGAAGATCGGATCGATATCTTGGTAGTCAGCGATATCGTAGCCTTGGTCAGCAAATGGCGACTTGTAGATCGGGGAGATCCATAACAGATCGATGCCTAAATCGTGCAGGTAAGGGATCTTCTCGATAATGCCAGGTAAATCACCAAAGCCGTCACCGTTGGTGTCCTTAAACGACTTTGGATAGATTTGATAAGCAACTTTGCCGTGCCACCACTTAGTCTGCATGGTAATCACTCCTAGTTTGGGCCTGCGTCGCGCCGACAGGTGCTCGCTTGAGCAAGCGGCGCCTTAGCAGCGCCATGCGGCGCCGGTGCTGGCAGGTCCAAGAAAACGGACTTAGTTTGTTAGGAATTGGGCGCGGGCGCTTAGTGATAAGGACGCAAGGTTACGCTTTTGTCCCGTTCAGTTTTGAGCACGCCGCTTGAGAAATCGGGGTAACCTTAAGCAAGCAAGCCAGAGCCAAACTCCGCTTAGCATCTGCCTGAACCTAAGAGAGGTTGGTATAGCCTGCTTGGGTTACGAGGTGTGTTCTCATTGAAACTTGGTAATGGGTGGTTAGTTTCAATGAGGAACTGCATTCAGTGGCTCAAAGTATAGGGGGCGCGGCGCGCTCAATGTTACGCACTATTAGCCAAAAATTACACTGAATTAACATTTGCCCGACCCAGAACGGCCCGCCGCCCGCAAAAAGTGATAGTACTCACAAAATTTGCAGGCCCGGCGGGCCGTTGGTGAAGCGTTTCATAGACGGGGCTGTGGCCCCGCGCGCCACAGCGGTGTGCCCTGAGGTGCAGTGCGTGGCAAGTGGAGTGAGAGCTGAGTTAGGTTGCAGCCTTAGCTCTCTTTTTTGCCACTCTTGCCGCGCCCGGCGCTAAAACCGCGTTTGGGGCTCTTGCGCTGGTTGAGCAGCTGCTCGATTGAGGCTTGGAATGGGCGCTCGGTATTCTCTGTTTTATGGTGCACAATCGGGCCGTTATCGGGTCTGACCCCATCGTAAGGATCTAGCACTTGCTCAATGGGACGGCTGACATCTTTGAGGTTAGGCTCGATATCATCAAACCAGTCGTCAGACCACGCGCCATTAGCACCGGTCAGATGCTCTAAGGCATTAAGGCGCGTTGGCTCTGGGTGCACGTATTTAGGGCGCACCTCACGGGCATCGACTATGCCGTGCTCATCGGCAAGCTGTGCCACCTCCGGGGCCACGCCTTGTTGCTCTAAGCGCTGCTGGATGGTCAGCAGGGGTTTGTTGCCCCGCGCCGGTGCCTTGCTTGCTGCAGTCGCGCGTTGGGGGGCTGGATGCAGTTGATGTGGCTGCGCCGCCGTTTTTTGGGGGCTCTCTTGTTTTGCTTGTTCTGAGTGCGGACGCGGAGCTGATGTGTCGCGGGAGCGTTGGGGCGACAGTTCATCCGGCATGGTTTTAGACAGCGTGTCTGCATCATCATCATCTTGGGGGGCGGCCGCTAGATCCGCGTCAGAGTCCACGTCGGACTTTGCTTCATCTGCCTCGGCTTCAGCCACATCCTCAGCTTCGGCTTCAGCCTTAGCCTCATCCTCAAGGTCAAACGGTTCCCACGAAACGCAGTTAGGATAAGGTTTGCGCTCGGAGTTTAAGCCCTGCTCTAAGTCAAAATCGCAGCGCTCATCGAGCTCTAAGTCGAGGTCGGGTTCGTACTCCTCCTCGTAGAACTCCTGCACTAAAGGCTGCGGGTAGCCAGCGCCGTTGCGCTCGAGGTCATGACTTTGCGCGTAGTTATAGGCGGCGCTATAGCGCTTGAGGGTCGCCTCAGGACTCTCGTTGCCGAGAATTTGCAAGAGCGGGTCGTTACTTTGCTCTGTGCTAGATTTCGTGCGGGTCCCAGCTGCAGCAGTGACCGGGGCCGCGGTGCTGGTGGCGTGTACTTGAGCTGGGACTGGGTTTTGATCTTGCTGGTCGGCAGCGGCATCAAGATAGCTTTGCGCCAACTCGCGGACGCTCTGGCCGCGGGCTAGGGTGTGGTCAAGATCGGTCGGACTTAAGGTAGGTCCTAGCTCTTGGGTCGCTTCCTTGCCACTTTCTTGGCCACGCATTAAATGGTTCTTGCGGTACTGCATCGGGGTGATGCCGAACTTCTTCTTGAAGCTCTTGAAGAAATAGCCCGCGTTTTCAAAGCCATGGTCGTAGGAAATGTCGGAGATGGCACGGGAGCTAAGCTCAATTTCCTTGGCCGCGCGGCGTAGGCGCAAGTCATTTAAGTATTCAGTAAAGGACATGCCGGTGGCATGCTTAAAGTAGCGGCAAAAGTACTGGTCGGAAAAGCCCACTCGCATCGAGGCGTCCTTGACCGTCATGGGGCCTGCATAGTGCGAGTCGATGTAGTTGAGCAAGTCCTTGAGCTTGTCTTGCTTGGTACGATTGGCGCTGGAGTGCACGTCCTTGCGCGTGAGCAAGCCATACTCGTGGTATAAAGCCAAGATTTCTAAGAGCTTGGCCTTGATAATGAGGCGCATCGAGGCATTGTTGGTGGTGCCATAGCGTACGCAATAGCGATAGAGTTTGTCGATGCGGTTAAAGGCCGGATGCTCGGGGGTGATAATCGGGGGCAGCGGGATGTTGCTGGAGAGTAAGGCGTCGAAGATCTCCGATTGGAGCTCATCGTAGCATTGCAGCATCAGCATCTTGGGATCAAAGACGATGGCACTTTCCTCGCAGTGAGGGGGGAGGATAAAAGTGTGCATTACATTGCCCGGCAGGAACAAAAAGGCATCACCGTCGATCTCGGCTTCATTCATATCGACCGAGACCTGAAACCGGCCCTGGGAGAAGCGCACTAACTCAGCTTCGCGGTGCCAGTGCAGCGAGACGCGCGTAGTGTAGTTTTGCGGCTCCCAGACGTAGGCGGCAAAGGGGAATACCGAAGTGCCGTGCTGGGTATTCTCAAAGAGCTCCTTTTTGAGGTTTTGGTGCGTAACGCGCCCCACCGCTAAGTTTTGTTGCGCCTTGGAGCTCTGTTGTAACTGTTCAATTTGGGGAGACGGAGCGGCCGCGCGCGCGTGCAGCGCGGCGCGTGAGCTCTGCTGAGGGGCAGCTGAGTCTAAATGGGCCATGGCGACACCTAACACACCTACAAAGTACTGACTGAATGCATGATGACGCGCGGTGCGGCAGTCTTCAGGCACGACTGCGCGCACTTGCCCGCACCATTAGCCCTTAGTGTACAGTTTTAACCATGCCTTGGCATGAAACGCGCTCACGTTTGTGAGTTTCGCCACAGCAAAAGCGGCGTGAAACGCTAGTTTAAGCCGACTAGATCCGCTGCCCCCAAATTAAGGCTTAAGCTCCCGACTACACTATTTTGACCTTATAGGCCCCAGTAGGCGGCTCGGGTGCTCAAGCTGCGAGGTGCAGGATCATATAGAGGTGGGGCTAGGTTAGTAGCACTGCATATCGCCGCGCACTTGGTCAAAGGCGCGGGCCTTGAGGGCAGAGCTCTTTAGGACAAAGTACAGGGCACCGGCGTCGCCATAGAGGGTGAGCCATTGCCGCTTAACTGGGTCAAAGAATGAGCTCAGGGCTAAGAGCAGGGTGTCCTCGGCATTTTGTACGGTATCTTGGATGAAGTGGCCATAACCTAAGAGCTGGGTGCGCTCGGCGTACTCGTCGGCGAAAATGTCGATGCCATCTTGCTGCAGGAGCTCATTGGCGAGCTCGTCGATGCGCTCGTAGATTTCCTCCATGATGGCAGAGGTTAAGCCCCATGGGGTCAGTTGTTGGTCCGCCTGGTAGTTTAGGGCCCAATACGGAAAGGACCAAGCCGCTTGCGCGCACAGGCTCAGGCGGGGCAACGCCAGCGCCTGTGCGCTCACATCGATTCCCGCAACCTCAGGGCGAGGGTGGTCTACTAACTGGGTAGGGTGCTCAAAGTAGCGCACCACAAAGCAGTGCTCGGGATGATCGAAATTAAAGCTCTCACCGGGGCTAAAGAAGGCCAAAATACCATGATCCGGTAGCTCATGGCGCTCATCTAAGGGCGCGATCTCGCTTAAATCCAGCTGCAGGCAAAACACCAAGGGCACTTCTTGGCTCTCTGTGCTGTGATCTAAGGTAAATGGGCGGCGCGGCCACTCAAAGTCGGGGGGTAGCAGGGGGGTGCCGCCAAAAAAGGAGTGTTCGGACAAAGGCTTGCCGGTTTGAGCAGTCACAGCAGTCGCGGCAGTATCTTCTTGGTCTGGGAGCACTGGGGCGAGGGTAATACAGGAGCGCGCGTGCTGGGCCAAGAGATTGGTACAGCGCAAGGGGGCGAGCAAGGACATGACATCTCTCCTTAAGGTAGGGTTTAGCCTCAGTATAGGGGAGAGCGGGCCCTGCCAGCGCTTGGGTTGCCCAAAGTGGAATCAGGCGCACATTGAGCTTTGAGGAGCCTTGAGTAGCATTGAGGACTTGAGCTGAGCCGTGCGCGGCGCCTCAGTTAAGACGCCTCAATTGAGGTTTTGAGGGAGCCGCGGCGTTGATTGCCGCGGCGCGGTGCTTTCGCGCGGCATACAATATGCCTGATAGGCTGAATTTGGCACCGTTGGGAACCGGTGGCATTTAGTTCCTATTTCACGGCATCGCCCGCGTTAAATCACATGACAGAGGAGATCTTCTCTTTGAATCAGCTTACTGCCTCGCAACTAAACCTTGCCCTGTGCCAGCTTATGGGCTTGGATCATTGGCAAGTCAATTCCGAGCGCGCAGAGATTACCTGCGAGCTTAATCTTGAGCTGATGGAGAAGTATGGCGACTTTAAGTTCGTCACGGGGAGCATGTTGGAGCAAGCGTTACAGGGCGCTGACTTAACCCAGCTTGATTATCGCTATCCGACCGTCTTTGGCGCCAAGCTGCAATCAGCTGTGGTCAATCCGTTAGACCGCTTAGATAAGATCATCTTAAGTCCGGAGCTGGCACTGGCTTTAGAAAACAGTCCGCTGAGCAGCGGCATGGGTGGCATCAAGAGTGCGCTGTTATGGCCTGAGCTCTATGAGCGCTATCAGCAAAAGCTCAAGGAGCGCCGTCAAGCCGAGGCGGCTCAGGCTGAAGCCCAAAAGGCCCAGCAAGAGCAAGCTCAACAAGCACAAGAGGAAGAGCAAGCTTCAACCGAGGCTCCAGTACAGGCTGATGCTCCTGCTGAGGCCCAGCCTTCGGCTACAACTGAGCCCGCTGCTGAATCGGGCGCGGATGCTGCGAGCGCCCCGGCAGCCGATGACAGTGCAGGCGCAGCTTCAGGTGTGGGCGCGGAGTCTGAGGACGCCTCTGAGAGCGCAGCGGCTGCGCCTAGCGATGTCGCTTGCGAAGACCCAATTTTGCAAGAGATTAAGGATGAGCTGGCCGCCAAGCATCGCTATCAGGGGCGTAAGGTCAAGCTGCACTTTATTGCAGGCTGGGATGGCTCCGCCGCCTCGATGCTGTGGGCCTACACTATCATTCGTAACCAAATGGGAATTGTGGATGATGGCTTAACCGACATGCTGCGTGACGTCATCGTCTATGAGTGGTTTGAGCGCCAAAGTCAGGAGCTTAAGGCCTCCTTAGCAGGTGACTTAGATACCCTCTATCAGAGCTTAGAGCTCTCGGATATCGTGTTCTTGCCCGATGGCAAGTCGGTTTTGTGGTATCGCTTAACTCAGCCGCTATTAGGTGAGGTCGAGGGCTTTGGTCTTGATATCGACCCACCGTACAAGCGCAACTACGCTATTGGCCTCAAGCATGTCTATATGGGCAAGCTCAGTGATCATCCGACGCTTAAGCTCTATCAGGCTATGCTGGCCCATGAGGGCTTAAAGAGCGTGGTTACAGGCGTGCACTACACCCCTAACGACAACATCTCGCCGTTCTCCCTTGAGGAGACCTCGCAGCAGATGACCTTCATCAATGACGCTTACTTGATCTTCGACTTGCCACTTAAGACCTCAGCTAAGTCGCAGCTTAAGAGTCTTGAGGTCTTAGTGCGTTTGCCTGAGTCTGGGCAGCCTAATTTAGATGAGGTCACCGCGCGCTTAAAGCAGCTGCAAGAGCAAGATTTATCGGACTTTGACCAGCTCAATGCTGATATTGTCAGCACCATTGCTGAGCCGATCATTGCGATGAAGAATCAGCAGGAGCAAAAGCGCTGCGCCAAGGATCCTGAGTACGCAGGCTACACCTTCAAAGATCCGATGCACCGCAATGAGTTCACCTATAACCGCTTGATGCGCCAATATCCGCTCAACATCGAGCGCGTGGTCTTAAGTGACAATGAGCTCAAGTTCTTAATCCCAACCAGCCTCTTTGCCTTTACCGATAAGGAAGACGACAAGTTCCAAGAGCACAATGATACCTTAGGCTTGGTGCACGCCGATGCCATTGTGGTTACCTTAGTCCAGCAAGGCAGTGGCCTTGATTTCAGCAGCATTGACCTTGCCGACTGCGTCCAAATCCCATTTGGCATGCACCAAAACCAAGACGCCAGCTCCTATGAGGACAACGCGCTGCGTGAGCTCTTGGTTGACCTGGGCAAGGAGCTCCCCGTAGATTGGATTGACTGGCTCAACGATGCCCGCGTGACGCTCAAAGAGCACAGCACCAAGGAAGCGGCCCCGAACCCACTTGCCGATCTGCGCAAGCGCGCTAATGACAAGGCCATGAAGACACGTGAGCGGCTGCGTCAGGCCCGCAAGAACAAGAAAAAGAAGAAGTAGCCCGTGCTAAGAAGTAGCCCGTGCTAATTAAGTAGTAGCAACTAAGCCGGAGCTGGGCTCAGCTACGCTGTAGTCCCAGCCCTTGCAGGGCACTGGGCGCCCGTGGGCAGAGGGGGCTGCATGGTTAGGCCGTCGGGTTAGTTGGTGGGGTACCCTGGTGGTGGCATGGGGGCGTTTTGCGAGGGCGGTTGCAAAACGAAACTAGGTACAGCATTTGGGGCGGTTGCCCCCTTTTCGTAGGCCGGAGCATTCCGTACAATCGGGGCTTAACTACTGGGCTTCAGCCGGGTTCTGCCGCCTTTACTTAAGGCTGACTTAAGGCCGGTACCACGGGGCTTGCTGGGTGGTTTAAGCGTTGTGCTTTTAGTTCCCTCGTTGGGGGAATTAAGTGCTATTTGCGGCTTGCAACACCTTTTTGGCAATTGTTGCAAATTAGTTGCAAAAAGATCCAGCTGGGGGCTTGTCGCCGGGAACTGAGCACGGTACAGTAACTCTAATTTTGGTGCTTGCGCGAAAAGTAGCGGAATGAGCGCGCAGGGCCATAGTTTGTTTTTGTGTATATTTTTGCTATGAGTGGCGTTATTTGCCTCATAGCAAGGAGAAGGTAATGCATCAGAGTGTTTTAGCCGCAACTTTACTGGCCTTAAGCGCTGTCGTTTTGGGAGGTTGCTCCAACTCCGGCGATGACGAAATGAGTACCAGTGGTGCTACGGCCCACCATGAGGAAGTTAACGCTATGCATGATGCCATGCTCTCCGATCCCGAGTTATTAGCCCACGTTGACCAAGACTGGGAGCGTGATTACATCGCCATGATGGGGCCGATGCACGAGGACATGATGCAAGCTTTTTGCAGCAACGATCCTGATATCGGCTTTGTCTTAGGTATGATTCCGCACCATGAAGGCGCCATCGCTATGGCTCAGATTGAGCTTAAGTATGGCACCGACCCGCAAGTGCGCTCTTTGGCGCAAGCTATTATCGACTCGCAGCAGCCTGAGATCGATATGATGCGCGCCTTCTTAAAAGATCAAGGCGTCGACCCTGACAACTTACCTGAGCCGGGCGCCCCGGAGTGGCAAAGCCAGTATCTGCGTGCCACCATGCCTATGCACGATCTGATGCTGCGCGCCATTGTCCACGACTACAACGACCCTGATGTGGGCTTTATCGTGGGCATGATTCCGCACCATGAGGGCGCCATCGCCATGGCTGACTTTGTATTAAAGCACGGCCAAAACGCTGAGATTAAGGCCTTAGCCCTGTCCATCATCAATGAGCAGCAAGTTGAGATCAGCAAGTTCCAGCAGTACTTGGTCGACCACAAGATCAAGACCCCGCGCTAACGCTTGATGCGTTTGACGATCCGATTGACGCTCAGCTTAAGCTGGCCCAGGATTGTTGCTGGGTCTATGTTTGTTGCTGATTGTTGCTGATTGCTGCTGATTGCTGCGCACAGCCGCAGGTTACGCTCCTGGATTTAGGGGCCTACCTGCGGCTGTGCTGCTTTTAGGTTTTAGGGGATTGTGGCGGGCGCTAGGCGGAGTGCTCTTCATCTTTGAGGGCTGCTGCCGCTTGTGGCGCCGCAGCGCTGGTTGGGCTGGTGAGGGCGTCGTGGACGCTGTGCGCGAGCTGGTGCGTGTGCACCTTAGGGCTTGCTTGGAGCTTACGGTAGGCGGTAGCGATGAGGTCGCAGCAGGCCTGCGGCCCGAGAGCGCTGACATCAAGGCACAGATCGTAGTTTTTAGCGTGCGACAGGCTCTGGCCATGGTAGTGGCGGTGGTACTCGTTACGCTGATGGTCGATGCGGGCCATCTTGTCGCGTGCGGTGGGCTCGTCCTCGTGGTAGTGCTCCTGACAAAAATCGAGCTTGTACTGGAGATTGCTCGCGTAGAGATAGACGTTGAGGCAGCGGGGATTGTCGCCCAAGATGAAGTCAGCACCGCGGCCAACAATTACACAGGCCTCCTTGTGCGCAAGGTTGCGGATGACGCGGGAGGACGCGACAAACAAGGCATCTTGGGTCGATAGGGACTGATCTAAACTGGCCGCATAGTCCTTGAAGATCATTTCATAGAGCAGGGCGTTATCAAGGCGCCCGGCCTTATCTGCTACCAGCTGGGTCGAGAGGCCCGATTCTTGGGCAATCATGCCGATGAGCTCATTGTCGTAGAAGCTCAGCTTCAACTGTTCGGCTAATTGCTGGCCCAAGATACGGCCACCGCAGCCGTATTCGCGGGCAATGGTGATGACGCCGTGGAAATGCTGAGCGTTTTGCGCTTGCGCCGCCTGGTAGGCTTGGCGTTGCTCCTTGGGGTAAAAGAAGCGATTGATGATGCGCAGGCGCGGCATCAAAAAGCGCACGCTGGGACCGACCATGCAGGCTGAGAGCAATGTGCCTTCGCGCACGCCCTCGACCATGGTGAAATCAGTGGCGATAAAGGAGATGGCGCTGGCCAGCGAGACCAAGGTCAGGTCAAAGCCCATCTTAACGAAGCCAAACTCCTTTTTGATGCGTGCCGAGATGAGCTTGACCACGGCCTCGCCCGTGACTAAGGCGACATTGGCGTGCACCGCTAAGGTAATGCCAGTGGCGATGATGAGCGAGCCGGCGATGACCATGGCGATGCTCATGACATAGGGCAGGTCCACGCCGCTTAAGGCGCGATCTAAGAGCCAGCCACTGCTATCGATCGCGAGCGAAAACCAAAAGGTCATCGGAATCTGCCACAGGATGTCCATGATATGGCGCCGGTCGCGCTCTTGCGGGAAGAGCAAGAAGTATTGCAGCACCATCAGGGCAAGATGGAAGAAGAAGGTCACGCCACCTAAGCTTAAGGGACAGTGCAGGGATATGACGTAGCTAAAACTTGCAATCGGGGTAATACCCACCAAGGCATGGGCTAAAATCGAGATGCCACAACCTTGGATCATCACTGAGAACAAGAACACCGCAATGCGTTTTGCAAGTTCGAGCTTGGACACTATTTAACCTCCGTTTGCTTAGTTGTTGGTGGTCAGGTGTTGGTTTAAGCCAGCACTGGTTTAGTTAGATGCCGGGGTTATCATCACGTAGTGGTCATCACTGCGCAGTGGTCACCACCGCGCTGTGGTCATCACCGCGTCACGACCCAGTGACGCACAAAGCGCGCTCGGGCGTCGCCACGTGAGCTCATAAGCTTGGACGCCTGAGTACAGGCGCTATTGCGGCTGTGGACTGGGGACCATGGACTGTGGGCCATGGACTGTGGGCCATGGCCCTGAGTCTTAGCCTGAGTCTGGGCCTGAGCCTGGAGCTGTGAGCTTGTCGTTGGCATGATGAGGGCGCGCCCAGTATAAGACTAAGTGCGCTTGAGGGCCGTTTTCTGGGGCAGGTGTGGTTCATAGCGGTGCGTTTGGGCCAAAACAAGGCAGAGAGCACAGTTTGCCCGGGCCATCCATGCTAAAGATGAGGCGGTCGACTGGTATTTAGTCAAGCATGGGAGGGCGTGCCATGGCGGTAGGTACTGAGCGCAGGGGCGGGCAAGAGGTCCCAGATCTTGGTATCAATCAGGAGCAGTCCAAGGACGCGACGCAGGGCTTGGTGCGGCTGTCCTTTGCCTATGTCTATGAGGTGGTGCTTGATGACAAGCTGCTCTTGGTCTTCAATGACAATGCCACCGCCCCTAAGTATCAGCCCTTGGGTGGGGCCTATCAGTGTAGTGACGTAGCCTTTAACTACTTGAAGCGCAATTACCACTTGCGCTCGGGGCAGCGCGCATCTGGGGACTATGAGGCGCCGGGGGCGCACGATTATCGTTTCTTGCTGCCTTTAGCTGAAGTGCGGCCCTTTTTGTACGACTTCTTGCTGGGCGACCTTGCCCCCATTGAGGCAGCCGATCGCTGTGAGCGCCAAAAGATATGGCAAGACATGGAGGCCTTCGGGATCTGCGCCCCGAGCTATCTCATCGATGAGCCGGTCGACAAGGCGCTGGCGGCCTTGATCTCTTGCGGCATCAAGCATCACTGCTGGTCCGATCGCTTGACCACCTTGCAGCGCAGCTGGACTTGGCCTTATAACAGTGATTTGCTGGCGTGGGGCTTGCGCGGCCCGATGCGCACTTGGGATGAGCTCGATGCCTTAAGTCAGCGCGAGTACATCTTTGAAGCGCGCCGCGAATTAGGCGAGGAAATCGCGGCGACCGCGCTCTTTACCCGCGGGGAGCAAAGCCATTTGCTGGGGGGCGATTTTTATTATCGGGGGCGCAGTTACAGCGTGGCCTTTGACTATGGCTTTAATTGCCCATCGTTGATGCTGACGGATTGCTTGCGCCTGAGCATGACGCGCAAGCTTGAAGAGTGCTTTACCATGGCTTTGGAGCGGCAAGAGGAGGCAGAGTATGCCGCCGCTGGCGCCTGGCCGCTGGGCTTTAAACCCTTGTGTTTGCTCAGCGCCGCCGAGATTGAGGCCCGCATGGTGCCCCGCTTTGCTCAGCCTTCGTTAGACCCTAATAACCCCAGCTGCGCGGATCACTGCCGCTTTATCTTGCCCTCAGCCCCGCTGCATTACCCGCGCTCGTTAGAAGCTTATTAGCTGCATTACCCGCGCTCGTTAGAAGCTTATTAGGGGTGCTCAAAATCGGCATTTAGGTCGAGGCGCGCTTGAGGTTAGCGCTGCTTGAGCACAAAGTCCGGGAAGAGATCGGAGTCCTTGTCGTAGAAGGATTGAATCAGCTTGATGCCGACCTGGGGATTACCCATGATTGTGATCGAAGCTGTGTCCACTTGGTTGGTGGCTGAGCAGGCAAAGCCTTTGATCGGGCCGATGTTGAACTCAAAGTAAAGCAAATCGTTGAACTGCTGGATGCCCTCGGTGCGGGCGCCTTGAGCGCGCAGCGCCTGTTGCAGATTGGTCAAGAGCTCATAGGGCTTGTGGGTGCCTGCGCCCACCACCACATTGATGCTCGAACCGGCTTGGCGGTTGACGAAGTTGACGTTGACCGAGTGTCCCATATTGTGGGGCGTGCCCGCCACCGCCCAGTTTTGCCCTAAATCCACACTGAAGTAGTTGCTCTCAAAGGTGGCGGCTAAGGCACAAGGGCTGAGCACAAGGCAGCCTATGCTCAGGGCTAAGGCCGTGGCATAGGTCTTAAGATGGGTACTGAGGCGTGCCAACAAGCTGCTGCGGCGTGCCAACAAGCTACGTGCAACAAGAGCCATAACTCCTCCCTAAAGCCCGTTAATCTCAGGCTTGATCTAATGATACTCGCTCTAAAGATTAATATCGGCAGCTACGGGATGGTCTTCGGCCTAATTGCGACCAATGCTTATCTAAAATGGGACTTTAGTTACACTTTTAGCATCGAACGCTTCGGTGCCCGGCGTGATCGGCGGTTTGCTGCGCTGCTTGTGGCGTTACTGCTCTTGAAGCTGCACCGGCAAGTGTGGAGTGTGCTGGGCAAAGGGCAGGTCATGGAGCTCAGTGTAGACCGCGGTTTGCTGCGGGCGGTTGATCTCCGGAATCGCCAGCTGGGGCAAAACCGCGCTGGTGCGCTTGAAGGTATTGATATACTCCACACCTGCGATGAGGTCGCCTGTTACCACGATTGAGGCAATCTCCGTGCCGCTGGTGGTAAAAAAGTGGGCATTGGCTACACCTAAGACGTCATAGGTGATGAGGTAGCCGTCTTGATGTACCGTGAGCTGGACATTGCTGTAGGTATGGTTCTGTTCTCCCTCTTTTAAGGTGGTGAACACGTGCTGCGCTAAGAATGGCAGGGTGTACTGACTGTGGGGCAGGATATTGATTTCCACTTGCGTGTTGAGGCAGTCATTGGAAAAGAGGACGTAGAACTCGTCAATGCTGGAGCTAGGGGGCACGGTGGCGCTCCAGCAGCAGCCCGTAACAAAGGTAAAGTAGGGCGTCGCCTCGCTGTGCATCGGGTTGTTGTGGGTGCAGCCTTGGGAGCACACCATATTGCGCACGCCTTGGGCCGTGATATAGGCCTCAGGATCAGCCTGCACTGCGACGCGGCGGAAAAGCTCCAAGCTTTCAGCTACGACCTTGGGAGCGGCCATACCAGGGCTGGAGCACGTGTTTTCAGCGATACTTTGCTGCAGCTTGAGCTTAAGCGGGCTATTAATGGTCGCCTCGATTTGCTCGATCGCGGCGACGGTCTCTTGAGCGCTCTCCTCTCCGCGCGTTTGCGTCAATTTGCTGCGGCTAGTTTCGTGCTTGAGCTTACTCTGCGTTTGCGGCATCAGGCTCTCAAAGTGCAAGCTGTGGCGCAGCTCGTCGGCATAGAAGTCATAGAGCTGGGTATTGGTAGTATCTTGCTTACGGCGCTGGGCGTAGTCTTGCAGCAGCATGGCCTCAAACTCATGGCGCTTAAGGCGTTGCTTGTTGAGCGATCCTTGCTCTTGTAAGCGCTCTTTAAAGTCCGGATGGTGCTGAGTTAAGCGGTTGAGGTCAGATTCGGCCTCAAGCAGGTATTGCTCGGGCAGGGAGTTAAAGTAGCGCCGATTGAGCAGCACGTGGCTTAATTGGTTGGGGTGATCGCACACCACAATCGGGCGGGTCACAAGGTTGTTAAGCTGCTCGTGGCCATCTAAGTCGGGGGTAGCGGCAGCAAGGGCGTTAAGCTCTGGGTTGGCCTGAGCGGGGGCGGAATAGCCGAGATTATCGTGCACGATGTTATGGTGCATTTGCTCCAACGGCGCGACCCCCATGCCCGATGTCTGCGGTGCTGGGTTGAGATCAATGTTCTCGACTGTGGCACGATCGATGCGATATGCCGTGCTCGGGTTAGGCGCAGGCAGTTGCGTCGGCAATTGCTCGGCAGCGTGGCTGAGCGTACCAGTGGTGCCACCAATGGTGCCGATGACCATGCCGATAAGGAGCAGGGTGCGCTTAAGGCGCATGGCGCAGGACGCAGTAAGGCCTGAGCGCCGTAAGGTTAGGACCTGATCCTGCGGGGCACGGTGAATGGAACAAGCTGCAAGCGGCATGTTGGAGCGGAAGGTTAGGGGTTTGAGCAAGGGCGGCCCTCAGTAAGCTGTGGCGTGCGCTGGTTTGCGCTCAGGGCGCGTTGGTCCCGAGCGTGCACACGGCGAAAGCAAGATACGCGCAAGCACGCACTTAATAGTGCAAAGTGCACCATAAGAGAGCGCCTGACACGGTGATGGTCGCTAAATAGAACTAAAATCCGATACAAATCAGGAGTGGAGCGCGTCGAATGCGGTTCCGGTTTGAGCACAGGGCGATCATAAAAATCAACCAGTACAATTATAGCCGAAGGTGATGGTTTTGGGAACATCACTTG
>DXIF01000264.1 GCA_019113025.1 Candidatus Anaerobiospirillum stercoravium
ACATTGAGCCCCACGCAGCTCCCCTTGCTTGTTTACTCTGGTTTGCGTGATGGGGACGGGCCACCGTCCTTTAGTTAGTCTTTAGCTCTATTTTCCTTCGTTTCGCTGCGAGATCTAATTCTGTCATGCTAAATATCCGCGTCACTAATCGTATGTCGCACGAGGACTTTGTTGGGGTATCCCAGGCCTCGCCTTACATTTTGCCCAAGCGACATCTGATCAGCGTGACGGTCACGGCCGTGTTATGTGCGGCCTTAGTGTTGCCAATGCCGAGCACGTGGCAGCGCTTTTTTGCAGACACCCCCGCAAGCGATCTGGGCAGCCAAGCCTACTTGAACGAAGATCCGCGCTCCATCACGGTCGATGACACGATCGTCGCCCACAACGAAAACTACGACGACTACGACATCCCAAGCTCCGCCTTTACCCAAGGCAATCTAGCAGGCGGGGGCGTCAGCAATCTCGAAGACGACCCCATCACCGCCCAAGCCGATGCCGACGCCGATGCCGACTCAGATGTCGGCGCCAACGCAGCGCTGGAGCCTGCTGCACAGCCACCAAGCACCGACGAGCAGCTGGCGGTCCACGAGCCTAGCGTCACGACGCCTGCAGGCTCCTGGCAAGAGGGTACCTTAGCCGCGCTCCCGGCCGAGGATAATGAGCATGTGGCGGCCACGGAGCAAGCCCTGGCCCATGCCTCCAATACAGTGCCCGCCAAGTCGCTGAGCGCAGGCGCGAGCGCTGAGCGCAGCAAGGTGCAAGCAGGCTCCCTCGCTCAGCCGCAGCCTGCCGGGGGTGGCGGTACCACTGGGGTAAGCTTGGCCCAAGAGACGAAGCCTAACAGTACCCTCACTGAATTTGAGGCTCCGCAAGAGCCACAAAAGGGCGTGGGCTTAGCCATGGCGCGCCCTCAGGGCAAGTGGTACCAGACCAAGGTTGAATCCGGCGATAGCTTTGCCTCGATTTTCTCGCAGCTGGGACTGCCTTACGCCACCTTAAACCGCATCACTAAGGTCGCCAGCGAACCAGAGCTGATGCTCAAGGTGGGCGACCCCATTTACTTCTTGATTGACTCCGAGAATGTGGTCTTGGAGCTGGTCAAGCCGGTCACCGCCACGCAGCAAGTACGCTTTACCCGCGCGAACGCCAGCGCTGATTTCACCGCGATTCATGAAGATGCCGGTCTGCACTTATTAGCGGTCACCGATGAGCAAGGCAAGGTGCTGCAAGAGGGTGCCACCCTGCAGCAAGGCGCTACCACCTCCGATATCACCACGGCGTTAGCGGCACTGCCTGCAGCTGAGACCATGCCGCTGGCGGCTGCTAAGATGGCCGAGCGGGAGCGCCAAGCCAAGCTGCTAGCCGAGAAGAAGGCAGCGCAAGCGGCACGCGACAAGGCCAATAATGTCAACTTAAACCGTCCGCGCCTAGTCATCAACGAAGTGCACAAAGGGGAGACCTTTGCTCGCGCGGGACATCGCGCTGGCCTGACGCCATCTGAGATCAAGACCATTGAGCACATCTTTGCGGCCAAATTTAAGACCGCCCAGATGCAACCGGGCGATAGTTTCCGCGTGCTCTTTGATGGCATTGGCACCAAGGCTGTGATTTCAGCGGTCTCGCTGCAAACAAGCCAAGG
This sequence comes from Candidatus Anaerobiospirillum stercoravium, assembly GCA_019113025.1. Taxonomy (GTDB): domain Bacteria; phylum Pseudomonadota; class Gammaproteobacteria; order Enterobacterales; family Succinivibrionaceae; genus Anaerobiospirillum; species Anaerobiospirillum stercoravium. The sequence goes on from DXIF01000264.1 coordinate 1,640, forward strand.
CACCTTTGAGTCCTTTATGAACCCCGAGGATCACAATTACTACGGCGAAAACGAGTTCACCCCGACCGCCGGTATCTTCCGCCGCTTCCCGCTTGCAGGCGAAATCAAGGTTAACTCCCAGTTTAACCCGCATCGCCGTCACCCTGTGACCAAGCGCATTGCCCCACACAATGGCGTTGACTTCAAGGCCAAGATCGGTACCCCGGTCTATGCCCCCGCAGATGGCGAGGTCACCTTCTCCGGCTACCAGCGGGCTGCCGGTTACTACGTCATCATCAAGCACCAGAGCAACTACTCGACGGTCTATATGCACTTATCCAAGTCCGAGGTTAAGCGCGGCCAACAAGTTACGGTGGGCCAAATCATTGCGCGCACCGGCAACACCGGCCGTACCACCGGTCCACACTTGCACTATGAGATTCGGGTCAACGATCGTCCGGTCAATCCGCTCAAGGTCAAACTGCCGACAACTACTCACCCGAACTTGGCGCGCGAGCAGCGTGAGATGTTTGCCAATAACGTAAAAATCTTGCGCCAAGATCTCAACAACGACCAGTTAGCACAGGTCAGCGCCAAGTAGCGGCGCAGCAGCAGCTAAGTAAGCAGCGCAACAGCAGCTAGCAGCCAAGTAGCAGCTAAGCAGCGGCCAATGCGCACTGCCACTGGGCACGATATCCGCAAGATTGAGCAAGAAGGGCCTGTGGGCCCTTTTTGCGCCCCGGCGCGACCAAAGGCAAAATGTAAGGCCGGGAACCAAAGTGAGGCACAGCTGTGCCCCACGTGTTACCGGGCTCACACCCTCTGGTCTCGGGCAACCGGGGCAAGCCCCCGCAAGCTAGTCCACGGGCTATAATGTGGGCCAACTTGGGGCAACACTTAGGCCTGATGTGGCTTAAGCCCTTGCCCTGAGCCCCGCCCGAGGTCGCGTGCGTTGCCGTGGTGGCAGAGGGTGGCATTGTGACCATAAGCTAGTGAGACTAGAGACTGAAGCCATGTTGTTTTCTAAAAATCTGTCCAAAGAAGCCAGTACGCTGACTAAGTGGCTGGTCTCCATTCCCTCAGTAGCTCATGCCAAGGGCCCGTCCCTGATTAATCAGGCCATTTACGAAGGCCTGCGCGAATTTCCCTACTTTAAAAACCACCAAGAGCACCTGACGCTCATTACGCACGATGATGGCACCTACGACGATGAGTTTGCCGCGGCGCAAGCTCGGCGCCACAGCAAAAGCTCAGTGGTAGCTTTGGTCAAAAGCCTCGAAGAGGTGAGCGACACCTTAGTCTTGCTCTGCGACACTGATACCTCCAGCCCCTATCACTATGGCATGTTTAAAGGCTCGTCCACAAGCTGCGATGAGCTTGCGCTCAAGCTGCGCCAACTAGCTGAGCAAGGCGCGGTCAGCTCCAAGATTGAGGAGATCTTACAAAGCGATAGCGGCCTGTTTGGTCTGGGGATTCTTGAGAGCAAGTGCGCCACCGGGGCCATGATTGCGGTGCTCAAGGAGCTCTCGGACAACTACGTCCACTTAAACCTCAACATCCTCTTTGTCTGCACCAGCGAAAGCTCGCTCCAGCACCGCGGAATCAAGCAATGTATTCCCTTTATCCAAAAGCTGTGCACCCAGGAGAACTTAAAGCTACGGCTTGCGGTCAACGCCAAGCCCAATACTCCGACCGGGCGTTGGGACGATAAGCTTCATATTTACGCCGGGAGCTACGGCAAGGTCGAGCCCTCGTTTTACATCATCGGCCATAGCGCTACCGCTTTTCGGCCCTATGCGGGCTTTTCCGCATCAATTATCGCCTCGGAGTTAATCCGCGAGCTGGAGTTAAATCCGAAGCTGACCCAGCGCCTGCACCATCAGCCCTTGGTGCCGACCTTTGATTCGCTGCGCGTCAAGGAATTTGGCAAAGATTTCAGCCCTGACGGCATGCAGGTCAGCTTTAGCCTCCCGCTGCTTGATCTTGACCTCGGCGCCTTGTTAGAAGTGTTAAAAGAGGTCGCCGCGACCGCCATTGAGCACGCCGCCGACTTAGTCGACCAACGCGAGGCGAGCTTTGCTCAGTTAAAGCGCGAGGACTTTATCCCCGAAACTAAGGACGCCGAGGTCATTTCTTTTTCGGACTTAGTAGAGCGCGCCAAGCACAATTTCCAAGGCAATCTCGACAAAGCCTTAGCCGGCATGGTGCAAAAGTGCCGTCATGAGGGGCTATCGCTGCATCAGGCCAGCATCACCATCATCGAGCGCTTAAACGAAATTGCCCATCTGCCGCGGCCGTCGATTGTCATCTACTACACCGACAATTACGTGCCCCCGATGGGCCTTGAGGAGCGCTCAAGCCAAGATCGCGAGCTGTACATGATGCTCGAGGGCTTAATTGCTCGAATGAAGCAGCTCGGCACAATTGTGCCGAGCATGGCCCCCTACTACGCCCCCACCGACGGCAATTTCTTACGCCCCGTGGGCGTGGGACCTGCGCTGCGCATCTTAAACGAAGAGTGTCCGGTGCGCGCCCAAGAGCTGAGCACCCTCAACGTGCCCACCATCACGCTGGGCATTGCCGGTGACGACCTGACCTTGCTCACCGAGCACGTCGACCGTGACATGTGCGAGTATCTGCCTCAGTTCCTCCTCAACTTAGTGGATCTGTTAGCGCAGCCTGAAAACGCCTTACAGCTGGAGTACCACAACGATCTGAGTCACCACCTCGCCGAATTAGGCAAAAAGGCCGAATCGATCGCAAGCGCCTCGGTGCGAGAAATCCAGACCATCAACCAGCAAAACGCCAGCACCGGCTTCTATGCTCAAGTCAGCCAAGGCACGCTCACCCCGCACTCGCTCTCCAGCTTCTTACGCCCCAGCGCGACCAGCGAGCACGACGCGCGCCCGGCCTTGGAGCACAAGGACGCGCCGCTTAGTCTGCCGCTTGCTAGCGCCGAGGCCCGCGCCGACTTTGTGCCGACCGCTGACCTAATCGAAAGTGGCGACGCCACCACGACAGCAGCAATCGAGACGGTCGAAGCCGAAGACGTCACCACTATCCCCGCCCACGCTACCGCCCGCGACACCGCCCGCGACGCGGCCCCCCAGCTCACGCTCCAAGAATCAGCCGCCCGCACTACCGAAAATGCGGATAAAAGCGCCCCGGACGCTGCCCGCTCGAGCGCAGGCAAGGATGAGGACAAGGGTGAGGGCAAGGGCTATCTGCCGCTGCGTGCTGTCAAGAGCCTGTTTAAGAAAGCCCAAGAAGCCAAGCAAGCCTTGGAGGACAATATTCAAG
>DXIF01000265.1 GCA_019113025.1 Candidatus Anaerobiospirillum stercoravium
GCGCCGCGCCTCAGCTTACGCCCGCAGCGCGCCTGAGCCTGCGCCCACGGCGCGCGCCCCCATCAACTGATACGAGAATTGCCATGAGTGACCTAAAAGTAACTGCCCCGCAAGACGGCATCGTCGTGAGCGAAGACACCCAGCCTAATAGCGTGGTGCGCTTCTTATTTGACGATCACGGCGTGCGCGGTGAAATCGTGCATCTGCACGAGCCGATGCAAAAGCTCTTAGAGTGCGTGCGCGCTTACCCGCCGTGCGTTAAAGGCCTGCTCTTAGAGCTTGCCGCCGCCGCGGTCTTAATTGCCGCGACCTTAAAGGCCAACGGCACGGTCACGGTCCAAATCCAATGCGGCAAGGGCCCTAAGGCCTTAAACTTTGCCTTCATCAACATCGATAAGGATCTGCACTTTTACGGCAACGTCTTAAGCGATGAGATCAAGTTCACCGAGGCAACCTTCCGCGAGATGGTCGGTCAAGGCGGCATCATGGTGATCTCCGCCTTCCCTGAAGGCGGCACCCGCTATCAGGGCATTGTGTCCTTAGATAAGGACTCCATGGCTGAAGCCTTAGCCGACTACTTTAAAGAGTCCGAGCAGCTTGCGACCAGCTTCTTGATTCAATCTGATGTCGCTAACGCCCAAGCCGGTGGCATGATGCTGCAAATCGTCCCGAACATCGAGGGCAACTTAGAGTCGCTGCACCACCTCACCACGCTCGCTGCGACCTTACAGCCCCAAGAGCTCTTTGAGCTCAGCCTCCATGAGAGCCTGCGCCGTCTGTTCTGGAACGATAAGGTGCGCGTTTTTGACCCCGAGCAAGTCACCTACCGCTGCATTTGCTCCAAGGAGCGCATCTTCCGCGTGCTCGCGGCCTTAAGCAACGATGAACTCAGTGACATGATCGCCGAAAACAAGGGCATCGACATGTCGTGCCAAAGCTGCGGCAAGGTCTACCACGTCACCATCGACGAGCTCAAAGATCTGCTCACGGCCAAGCAGCAAAGCGCCCAGTCGCAAGCAGCGCCACAAGCAAGCGCGCCGCAAGCAAGCGCCCCGGACGCCAAAGACGCGGCCCCGACCCCAGCCGCCGGGCCGACCATTGAGGTCTAACCCACCCGGCTGACTTACGCCGAGCCCGCGCCGCGGGCTTAAGCTCGACTCTCCTCATTTTCTTGGTTTAGGTTGTGCTCCTTTATGGCTGAAGTTGCAACCACGCCGGCCGCGCCGCGCGGCCCTGGCCCGAAGCGCTCCTGGTTTAACGTGGGCGTCATGGCCCTCGCGCACTTTATGAGCGACTACTACACCGCCTTTTTGCCGGTGCTGCTGCCGCTGTTGTCGGTGCGCTACGACATTTCCTACACGCAAAGTGCTGCGATCTACATGGTGTTCTCGGTGGCGATGAACTTTATTCAGCCCCCGATCGGCATCATGGCCGACCGTCGTAACTTAAACTTTCTCATGCCGCTTTCGGTCTTAACCGGCGGTATCTTTGCCTCAGCGGTGATCTTAAGTCCTAACCTCTTCACCTTGCTGGGCATTGTGCTGTTATGCGGTATTTGCTCCTCAGGCTTTCACCCGGTGAGCGCTGGGATCCTCACAACCGTGCTGCCCCCGCGCAGCAAGGGCTTTGGAACCAGCATCTACATTGCAGGTGGCAACCTCGGCTTTGCCTTAGCCCCCATCATCGTGGCCGCGGTGATTGAGCGCTGGGGGGAAAACTCGCTACTTGCGATGGCGCTCCCAGCGGTCATCACCGCCGCCCTGATCTACCTGCGCCACTTGCAGGCCCCAAGCCCCCGCCCAAGCAAGAGCACCAGCTCAGAGGGCGTTATCCCCGAGGTCAAGCTCTCTGAGCTTATCTGCACCAAGCAGTTCATTGTGCTCAACAGCTCGATTGCGCTGCGCTCTTGGAGCTACTGCTCCTTGGTGACCTTTATTCCGCTGCTCTTTGCCGCCAAGGGCTTTAGCGCGATGGAAGGGGCGACCAGCCTGGTGATCCTCTTAATCGGGGCGGTGGTGGGCGGCCTAGTTGGCGGCGCTCTAACCGACAAGTTTGGTCCCAAGAAGGTCACCCTCGGCTCCTTTATCTTGGCGCTGCTTACCGGCCTCATCTTCTTACGCTACGCCGACCTGAGCCTAATTTCCTTAGGCGCGCTGTTCTTATGCGGCGCGGGCGTCTACGGCTCAACTCCCAACGCCATTGTCTGGGCGCAGCGCTTGATGCCAGGCCACGCGGCCTTTGCTGCCTCGATGATGCTAGGCTTTACCTTTGGCGCCGGCTACATCGAATCAGTGCTCACCGGCTACCTAGGCGACTTAATTGGCCTACAAGCGGCGCTCTTTTACACTGTAGCGGTCACCATGACCTTGGCCCTCATCCTCTTGGCCCTACTAAAAGAGCCACCCAAAACCGACCTGAGCGCGCATATTGCGCAAGCCCAAGAGCAGCTGGCGGCCAACCAAGCCCCTACCGGCGCGGATCCCAGCGCCGCGCCAACTGCGGCGCCAACTGCGGCGCCAACTAAGGCGCACAGTGCCCCAGCGTCGCCCCCGGCCCCCAAATAGGCGCCACTGGTCTACAATGACCTCTCAACCAGCACCTAACTGATTTAGCACCGAGCGTGCACCCTCGGCGCGGGTTTACGCAGCGCCCGCTTACGGAGCACAAGGAGCTCCGGCTCAAGCTCAAAGCCAGCCCGCGCCCAGCTCGGCCCTACGAGAAAGTCTTATGCGAAACATTTACTTAGGCGTCAATATTGACCACGTTGCCACCGTGCGCAATGCCCGGGGCGTCAGCTACCCAGATCCGGTCACGGCCTGCGCCTTAGCCGAGCTGGGCGGTGCCGACAGCATCACCACCCACTTACGTGAAGACCGCCGCCACATCACAGATCGTGATGTGCGCATTATTCGCGAAACGGTTCAAACCAAGCTCAACTTAGAGATGGCGATCAACGACGATGTCATGGGCATTGCGGTGGCGCTCGCCCCACAAGCGGCCTGCTTAGTGCCTGAGCGCCGTCAAGAGGTCACCACCGAAGGCGGCTTAGAAGTGGCCCACGATGAGCTCAAGGTGGGCCAAGCCGTCGAGCGTTTGAGCAAGGTCGGCACCGTGGTCTCGCTCTTTATCGATCCGGTCAAGGAGCAAATTGACGCCGCGGTGCGCGTCGGGGCCCCGTACATCGAGTTTCACACGGGCGCCTACGCCAACTCGACGGATCACAAGGAGCGCCGCGAGCGCCTGCTGCAATTGAGCGAGATGGCAAGTTACGCCAGTGCCAAGGGCCTGCATGTCAATTCCGGTCATGGCCTGACTTATGAGAATGTCGCTCCGATCGCTGCGATTCCTGAGATGGAGGAGCTCAATATTGGACATAGTATTATTGCCCGTGCTATCTTTGTAGGTTTACCAACGGCCGTGCAAGAAATGAAGAAAATCATGCAAGAGGCACGACGCTTCCCTTGTTCCTACGAGCTCTAACATCACCGTCACAATACAAAAGAAGGCGCAACATGTCTATCAATTTACTTGAGACCTTTGGTAAGGACGCCATTGAGCGTGTCGAAGCCGCTTTAGCCGCGATGCGCAAGGGGCGTGGTGTCTTAGTGGTCGACAATGCTGACCGCGAGAATGAAGGCGACTTAATTTTCGCCGCCGAGACCATGACCGTCGAGCAAATGGCCTTTATGATTCGTGAGTGCTCGGGCATTGTCTGCCTGTGCATCGAGGGCCCGCGCGCCCAAGAGCTGGGCCTGCCGATGATGGTCGCCCACAACACCTCGACCTATGGCACCGCCTTTACCATTTCCATTGATGCCGCCGAAGGCGTCTCAACCGGCGTTTCGGCCTCCGATCGCATCAAGGCCATCAAGGTAGTCTTAGACGAGAAGTCCCAGCCTGAGGACTTAGCCCGCCCGGGCCACACCTTCCCATTAATTGCGCGCCCAGGTGGCGTCTTAGAGCGTGACGGTCACACCGAGGCCTCGGTGGATTTAGCAAGATTAGCCGGCTTTAAGCCCGCGGGCGTCTTATGTGAGCTGTGCGCCCCCGATGGCGAGATGGCCCGTCTGCCGCGCGTTTGCGCCTTTGCTCAGCTCCATGACTTAACCGTGGTCTCGATTGCGGACATCATCACCTATCGCAAGACCAAGAACTGCTAAAAAAAGAATAAAAGCAACCCGCGGCGCGCCCCCAGTGCGGCGCCCGCGCCGCCCAATAAAGCACCTTAAGGCGCGGGCCTTAAGGTGCTTTATTTTGGGCCTAGAGCCCTGATTTTGGGGCGAAGGCCCGATTTTGGGCCTAAGGCCCTGATTTTGCTGACAGTCCACGTGATTGTGTTTAGTGCCAAGCTATGGCTTTGCTACAATCAGTGAGAACACCTCACCCTAACAGATATCAGGAGCTTACAGCGCCTAAGCGAGGTTTGTCATGCAACATCTGGGTTTTACCCGCTTGGGCAATAGCCAAGGCTACCCGCTCGCCATTATTCATGGTTGGGGCTGCGACAGCTCATTTTTGCTGCCGCTGGCCAAGATGTTTCCTGAGCGTGACCTCTACCTCATCGACCTGCCCGGCTACGGCCGCAGCGCCGCGCTCGCGCCGATCGCCTCGGACCTCAGCGCCACCATCTACTATCTCATCAACACCATTCCTCACGGCGCCGACGTCATTTCATGGTCCTTTGGCACGCTCTATGTGCTGCGCGCCCTGAGCAGCATCAACAATCCCTGCGTCAACCTCGAGTCACTGGCGCAAAGCGTCCTAGCCACTCCCGTGGTCAAAGCCCTTACGGCGCCACCAGGCAGTAAGTCCCAGGGCAGCACGTCCCAGGGCACCCGCCCCCACTGCATTGAGCACTATCGCATCGAAGCCCCAAGCAAGGGCCTCAGCTCTCAGCTGCAGGCGGAAGCCACGACCGACGACTGTGGCGCCCGCGCCGCGGCCTTAGCGCAGCTTGCTGACGATAATGCCATTGAGCGCACTAGCCTCTTGGCCCACCAGCTGTGCCATCCTGACGCTCAGCCTTTTGTGCGCAGCCTGGTGACCATTTGCGGCTCGCCGCGCTTTCCCTCTGACCCCAACTGGCAGGGCCTGAGCCCGGTCAAAATCCTCAAGTGCAATACCGAGATGACGCCCAAGCGCTTAACGCGTCTTGTGCACTTGTTTTACCGGCTCATGATTGATGAGCGCAACGCCTGCCCCCTCGAGCGCGAGTACATCCACTCTCTCATCAAAAACACCCCCGAGGTGCCCCCCGAGGTCTTGATGGCGGGCATCAAGCTCGTGACCTTCTTAGATGAGCGTCCCGCCTTGGAGCACCTTGATCTGCCGTCCTTACACCTCTTTGGCGCGCAAGACCGCTTGGTACCGTACGAGCTGGCGCAGCAATTTAGCGGCGATCCGATTCACCACGCCTACGTCTTCCAACATTCGGGGCACAATCCTTACTTAAGCGAGCCCGAGCTCTTTGAGCAGGTGGTACGAACCTTTTACCACCATGTCGAACAAGGCAAGGTCGTCACCTTCCGCTCCTTTAACGCCTCGCCTTCGCTGCACCCTAGCGCCTAAGCCGACTAGGAGCGGTCGCCTAGGAATTGGCGCCCGGGAGTGCGCCCAAAAGTTCACCCCAAGCTCAGCGCCCCGCCTGACGCTCCCAAGCGCCGCAGCCCCAAGCCCAGCACAAGGCTGGGCTTGGGGCTGCGCTGGGGGCTGGGGCCGCACTGGTCTGCGGCCCCGCTTAAGTCACCTTAGTGCTGCAGCTGATAGTGCGCGGTGCACCACGAGACGTAGCCGCCGCTTAAGTTATAGACCTTCTTGACGCCAAAGTGACGCAGCATGCAGGCGGCGGTATGACCGCGCACGCCGACTTGGCAGGCAACCACGTAGGTCTTGTTCGGGTCAAACGGGGTCTTCTTGTGGTGAGCACGCAAGACATCAACCGGGATGTTGATGAAGTTAGGCGCAATCGGACTTGCCGCCACCTCATCCGGCGAGCGCACGTCAATGCATACGAGGTCCGGCTCGCTTACTTGCAGCTGCTCAAACTCGCGCACCGTAATCATGTCCTCCAGGCCATCGACGACGTTAGCCGCACACGAACCAGCCATATTGACCGGCGAGCGCGGAGCACTGTAAGGCGGAGCATAAGCGCTCTCAAAGTCCACTAAGTCGTAGACCGTGGCATGGTGCTGCATCAGGGCCGAGATGACCTCGAGATTCTTGTCAATGCTGACCTCGCCTACCGCTTGTGCGCCTAAGACCAAGCCCGTCTTCTGGTTGAAGATGAGCTTTAAGTGCACCGGCTTAGCCTCCTCAAACCATGAGACATGGTGGGGGGTATGAACCGTGACCTCGGCAACGTCCGGCTGGCCTGAAAGCGCGCGGCGATTCATGCCCACCGCGCCCGCACTCAAGCTCATGACGCGCACGATGCTCACACCCAAGGAGCCCTTAAAATGCAGGCAGCCCTCACTGCCACAGCCAATGCCTAAGAGATTGTGTGCCGCAATGCGGCTTTGCTTGGAGGCAGGTCCGGCTAAAGCAATAGTGCCTAAGCGATCTTCCGGCACCCCTTGCACCGCCACGACATCGCCTAGGGCGTAGATATCGGGATCGTTGGTCTGTAAGGTGTCGGCGACCTTGAGATAGCCGCGCTCATTGAGCTCCAGACCACTGTCCGTGAGAAAATCGGTCTGCGGCACAATGCCTAAGGCCATGATCACGAGCTGAGTCTCAACCTGCTGACCATTGTCCAAGCTCACAGTCAGGCCCGCATCCGTCTTGACGATATCGGAGATGCCGATCCCCAGCTTTAAAGAGACGCCATGCTGGTCAAGCTCGCGGTGTAAATACTGCGCGATGTCCGGATCCACTGGGGTTAAGACCTGCGGCGCCTTTTCCACCAAGGTCACGTCAATGCCACGATGCTTTAAGTTCTCGCACGCCTCAAGGCCAATAAAGCCACCACCCACTACGACCGCATGCTTGACGTCATGGCTCTCAACAAAGGCCTTAATTTGGTCGGCATCCTCGATGCGGCGCATCGCATAGACGCCTTCTTTGTTTTGGGCAAAGGCTGGCATGATGGCGCCTGCGCCGGTGGCAATCACCAGCTTGTCGTAGCTAATCGACTCGACCTTGGCATTAGGCGAGTTGACGGAGACCACTTGCACACTCTTGGCGGCGCGATCCAGGCCCACCGCCTTGGTGCTGTCTAAGACCTTGATGTTAAAGCGGTGGTCAAACATCTCCTTGTTAGCCAAGAAGAGGTTATTGCGCTCGCAAATGATGCCACCGGTAAAGTAGGGCAAGGCACAGCCCGACCACGAGATGTAGGGATTTTTCTCGACGATGATGATTTCGACCTGCTCATCCAAGCGACGCAGGCGCGCCGCAATGCCCGCACCACCGGCGGTGCCCCCGATAATGACAATCTTCACTTTAAGCTCCTCTCGTTTGCATCCACAGCCTGCACCTATGTGCCGCTCCAATCCTAGCGACCATTATGCCAAGTTATGCCCCCATAAATGAGCGATCTGTCCCGCACAAACTAGCACAGACAAGGCATAGAATCAGGTCTACAATACGAACGGGGGATTCTCATGTGCAATCTAGAGAGTTTTTGGATAGTGACAACATCCTTGTTAGGCTGGGCCGCTTCTATCAGGCCTTTTACTGTCGCCGAGTAGCTTCTGTAAGTTGCCCCTCATTATGTTGCACCTTAGAACCCGGGCAGGAACTTAAGGGTAAGGCCCAAGGAGAGGACTTAAATGCGCGAGATCAACCGCTTTGCGACCGGCCGTTATCGCACCAAGGATCAAGCACCAACCGAGCGTAATGCCACGGTCAAGCGCGCAGGCGTAGCCGCAGGCATGGCCGAAGGCGTGTCTTTTTTTGAGCGCATGAGCCAGCACGACAAGTACCACTCCATGCAGGGTCATGGCTTTGCGGCCGAAGACGCCAACGCCTTAAACGACATGTTCCAGGGCAAAAAGGTCGACAAGGTGGGCACCAGCAATGCCCTCAATGGAGCTGACCGCATCGTCGATGGGGTCCAAATCTAGGTCAAGTACTGCCAAAGCGCCGAGGCAACGGTCAACTCCCTGTTTGATGAGGCAGGGAGGTTTCGTTATGAGGGCATGACCATCGAGGTACCCAAGGAGCAAGCCCAAAGTGTGCGCGAACTGCTCAAGGAAAAGGCTAAAAACGGCAAGCTCACCGGCCCCAATGGCCGACCGCTCTCGGGCAAGCAAATCGACGCCATGATCCAAGAGGGCTCAGTCACCTATAAGCAAGCCAAGTATATTGCGCGCGCCGGTAACCTCGACTCGATCTGGTTTGACGTCAAAAACAGCGCCGTAACCTGTGGCTGCTCTTTGGGTATCAGCTTTGCCGTGGGCATGGCTCAAGCCATGTGGTCGGGCAAAGACCTCAAAGCGGCCACCACCTTTGCCCTCAAGCAATCGCTGGCGGCTGGTTTGGGCACCCTTGTCATCTCAGTTGCCTCCCAGCAGTTGATGCGCACCTCAGTGAGCACCATGGGCAAGTTTGTAAGCCACGAGGCGATCCATACTCTCTATAAGACCAGCTTAGGCAAGACCGCGATCGAAAAGCTCGCCTCGTACTCGCTGCAACGCGGCGTTTACGGCGCCGCCGCGGTCAACCACGTCTCCAAGCTCTTGCGCTCCAATGTCATCACCTCTGTGGTCACCACCGCAGTTCTCACCGCCCCAGATTTCTACCGCGCCGCCATCTCTGGCACCGCCTCATGGAAGCAGCTGGGCAAGAACCTCGCAGTCAACGCCGCCTCGGTCGCCGGTGGTACCGGCGGCTGGATGGCAGGCGCTGCCGCCGGCGCCGTCATAGGATCAGCAATTCCAGTTGTGGGCACCGCCGCCGGCGGCATCATTGGTGGGATCGCGGGCGCCTTAGGGGGTGGCATGTTAGCAGGCAAAGCCGCCAAGGCCGTAGCCGACCAAATCACCCCTGACGATAGCCAAGAGATGTTGGAACTGTGCCAAGACGCCGCGGCGCAGCTCGCGTCCGACTACCTACTCACCGAGCAAGAGATGGAGATCTTTGTCTCCAAGCTCCATGACCTCATCAACCTCGACTTCCTGCGCGATATGTACGGCGCTGGCGACAGCGATAAGCAGCGCCGCAAGTGGGCCCGCCAGCAGTTCAAGCCGTTGGTCAAATCAATCGTGGCCGCCCGCCGCTCCATCGCACTGCCCAGCGCTGAGGAGCTAGCCGCGCTCACCGCGCTGAGCTTAGCAGAAATTGAAAACGAGCTCGGCCCTGCCGCTCAGGCCAGCTAAACGCGCCGCCGCTCCCCCGGCGCGCCAACGCCCCAGTTGACCCAAACTAGGCAAACAGCAGCAAACTGAGGCAATCTGAGACAAACTGAGACAATATGCAGCCAAAAGCCGTTCCAGCTCCCATTTTCTTGGCGCAAAGTCTGCACAAAAGCGCAAGTTATGCCGTTGTATAAGAAACGGGGTTGTCGTGCCTAAGGCGGCGAGCGCGCCGGGACTTTACCGGGACTTAGCCGGGACTTAATTGCTCAGAGATGGCAGCGCCATCCAAGGATATGTCATGGACGTAGCATCTACTTTTGCAGTAAGCGTAGCCCCGCCTCCGTTCCAAAAGGAGGTGGATGAGGCCCGTCGTGACACACAAGCGCGCGTCAGCATCCCGCAATTAAATGAGTCCCACGGCACCAAGGCCCAAACTCACATCGGCGATCGCCGCGGCAATACCGACGGCGAGAACTCGCTCTTAGTCGCGCAGCGCCAAGGCCTGTTAGACGCCGATGACGACCTTGTGGTCGACGAAAACGGCCAGCGCAAGCGGCGGCGCCGCGGCGGCCACCACAATGAAGCCGAGGATGACGCAGGCTATGAGGAGCAAGGTGGCGATGGCTACGGCTTTGATGAGCGCGAGTATGCCCAAGACCTTGACGGTCCACCGCAAGAACAAGATGAGAGCAGCGTCGAGCCGATCAAATCAGGCTACGACCCGATCACGGGCTTCTATCTGATTCCGGCGACGCGCTTTCACCACGCCCGCAAAGTGTTGCTGCGCTTTCGCGAGCAAAACGTCCATTTTCTTGAGCGCTTTAGTGACAAGACCACAGCGGTGGGCCTGATTAACTTTGCCCTATGCCGCCACTACGGCAGCATCATCCCGCACTGCCGCCTAGGACAGGTGGTCGAGCGCCGCGCCTAAGAAACATACGCCCCCAACAGCACGCGCCCCAAACAGCACGCACACTGCACCAAGACGCCATAAGAGCAAGAGCGCATGGGAGCCAAAACCGCACCGGAGCTAAGAGCGCATTGGGACTAATCCCGCATTACAGCGGAAACGGGCAACGGCGGGGAG
>DXIF01000266.1 GCA_019113025.1 Candidatus Anaerobiospirillum stercoravium
GCATTTTGCGCCTAATGTCATATATGCAGGTCAAGCGCAAGAACAGCTTAAATAACGCAATCATTGAGTTTTGTTCTTACCGAAGGTGCGTGTAAAACCAATCCGCGTCTTGCAGTTTTACGGAGCCAATGAAGTAATTAGCGTAATTAGCACCACTGCGCACGATCGAGCTGCGCAGCACCGCGCAAGTTCGCGCTTTGAAAGCTTAAGGTTGGGCTCAGGGCTAGAGCCCAACTTTAAGGCGCACTGAAAACAGGCGCAATTACAGGTCAGCGCCCTGTGACCTTGAGGGCCCGCGGCCTGCAAGCTTGCCCCACAGCTTGGGCAAGCAGCTTCTGCCCCGACGGCAGCACGATATGCCCTTGCAGCATCATTAATTGGTATTGGGATATGATTCGCACCAAATCCTCGAAGTGGGATTTAGAGACCGGCGCACGCCTCTTCTTCCTGTGCTTAGGTCTGATTAACATCGCACTGGTTATCTTAATCAGTATTTATTTGATCATCGCAGGCTTGCCTGCTATCGCCGAAATCGGCCTCGTAGATTTCTTATTTGGCTCCACTTGGGCCTCCACTGCCGCTGAGCCTAAGTTTGGTATCTTAGCCTTCATCCTCACCTCCTTCTATGGTACCGCCGGTGCCATTGTACTGGGCTTGCCATTGGGCTTCTTCTGCGCCGTCTATCTGGCCAAGCTCGCTCCTGCCAAGATTAGCGCGACGGTTGAGCCGTTAATTGACCTGTTAGCCGGTATCCCATCGGTGGTTTACGGCTTTATCGGTATGTTGGTCTTAGTACCACTGGTGCAGCGCGTCTTTGGTTTACCTGATGGTGCCTCGCTCTTAGCTGCGATCTTCGTTCTCACCATCATGATTCTGCCTTCGATTATCAAGGTTTCCATCACCTCGCTGCGTGCCGTGCCCCAAGAGTATGAGTTAGGTTCGCTCGCCTTAGGCGCTACCAAGATTGAGACCGTATTCCGCGTCAGCGTGGTTGCCGCCAAGAGTGGTATCGCCTCAGCCGTGGTCTTAGGTGTGGGCCGTGCCATTGGTGAGGCCATGGCGGTCATGATGGTTGCCGGTAACGTTCCTAATATGCCGGGCCTGTTCGAGTCGGTTCGTTTCTTAACCACCGCGGTGGCCTCCGAGATGTCCTATGCCTCGGGCCTGCAGCGTGACGCTCTGTTCTCGATTGCCTTAGTGTTGTTTGTCTTCATCATGATGATCAACGCCACCTTAAACCTCGTCTTAAAGAAGGGCCGCGCTTAAAGCTGCGTCTATCAGAGCGCGCCGCACCGCCATAAATTCAAGGGCGGCCGAAACGGCGGCGCCAATCGAGCTTAAGAATTTCTAGGAACCTACCATGTCAGACTCGTTTAGTATCAATCAGCAAGCTCCGGCCAGCACGGCCAAGGCTTTAGGCGCCTTAGACGTTAGCAAGATTCAAAAGAAGACCACCAGCCACTCCGAGAGCGCCGAGTTAGGCTCACAGCAGCATGTGGCCACCCCCAAGGCGGAGACCCTAAGCCCATCTGAGGCCCATGTGGTCGGCAAGAACGGCATCTTTGAGCCATCGCGCAATGCCTTCCAGCGTAAGTGCTACAGTGTCATCATGCAGACCATGATGTATCTGTGCACCGGTTTAACCGTGGGCTTAGTCTTCTTCTTGATTGGTTACATCCTGATTGAGTCGATCCCACACTTCTCGCTGGATATTCTGACCACCAAGCCGAGCTATATCCGCAAGACCATTGGTGTCTTGCCTGACATCTTAAACACAATCTACATCATTATCGCCGCGGTCGTCATGGTGCTGCCATTAGGCGTCGGCGCTGCGATCTACTTAAATGAGTACGCCACCTCGCGCCGCTTAGTGGGCGCCATTGAGTACGCCATTGAGACCTTAGCCGGTATCCCTTCGATCATCTACGGCTTGGTTGGTATGCTCATCTTCTGCCAATTCTTTGGGCTGCAAACCTCGCTCATCGCCGGTGCTCTGACCTTAACCATCATGACGCTGCCGACCATTATCCGTACCACCCAGGAGAGCTTGAAGACCGTTCCTAGTGGCTATCGCGAGGGTGCCTTTGGTTTAGGCGCTGCCAAGTTCCGCGTGATCCGCACCGTAGTGCTCCCATGCTGCGTCGACGGTATTGTCACCGGCTGTATCTTAGCCATCGGTCGTATGTTAGGTGAGTCCGCCGCCTTACTGTTCACCGCCGGTTTTGCCCACACCATGCACGGCTTCTTTGATGGCTTAGCCAGCTCCGGTGCCACCTTAACCGTTGCTCTGTACGTCTACGCCAAGGAGCAGGGTGAGTTCGAAGTGGCCTTCGTGATCGCCGCCATCCTCTTAATCATGAGCCTCATCATCAACCTCTTAGCCAACACTGTCGGTGCCCGCTTAAAGGCCCGCGCCGGTAAGGCCCGTGCCTAAGCGCAGCCTAAGCGCAGCAATCAGTGCAGCCTAAGCGCAGCACAGCACGGCATAAGCCCGCCCAAGCACGGCATAAGCACAGTAACCAGTAGCCTGGAGCCGCGGCTCTAACCAGTTACAACACAACAAAAAGAAAGTATTGGCTCGCTCGTTGAGCGGGCCAAGCCCTAACAAACCAAGTGGCCCTTTCTTTTGTGTGAGACCAGTTTCCAGTGAGACCCACTAAGCACGCAGCGCGACCACGCTCAGTGCTCCAGCGTTAGCAACGCTTAGCGCGGCCTCCCACCCCTTGCGATGCTATGAATAATCCAATCTTCAACATTCAGCACTTTAACCTGTGGTACTCCAACGGTGCGCACCACGCCTTAAAAGACATCAACATGCAGATTAAGCCTAAGGCCGTGACTGCCTTCATCGGCCCATCGGGCTGCGGCAAGTCGACCTTTATCAAGACCTTAAACCGCATGAACGATCTGGTTGAGGGCGTTACCACCGATGGCTCCATCACCTACCAAGGCCAAGAGATCTTAGATAAGAACTTAGACGTTTCGGCACTGCGTAAGGAAGTGGGCATGGTGTTCCAAAAGCCTAACCCATTCCCGATGAGCATCTACGACAACATCGCCTATGGTCCACGTACCCACGGTATTCGCGGGCGCAAGGAATTAGATGAGATCGTCGAGCGCAGCTTACGCCAAGCAGCCATCTTCGATGAGGTTAAAGATCGCTTGAAGACCTCGGCTTTAGGTTTATCCGGCGGTCAGCAGCAGCGTTTGTGCATTGCCCGCGCTTTGGCGGTGCAACCTAAGGTTCTGCTCATGGACGAGCCAACCTCGGCTTTGGACCCAATCTCGACCTCCAAGATTGAGGACTTGGTTGCTGACTTAAAGAAGGATTACACCATCATCATGGTGACCCACAACATGCAGCAGGCGGTCCGTATCTCCGACGATACTGCCTTCTTCTTGCTGGGTGACTTAGTTGAGTTTGCGCCTACCGACGCCCTCTTCTCCAATCCTCAAGATAAGCGTACCGAAGAGTACATCACCGGTCGCTTCGGTTAATAGCGGGGACGCCCGAACCTAAGCGGGCGCCCAGGTTAACGCCACCGCCCCCTAGGGCGGGGTGTGGGCCGGGGCGCTTCATGGTGGAAGTAAGTAAGATGCGTGAACATTACAAACTGCAACTTAAGAGCCTGTGCGACCAGATTGCACAGTTAGGCCAATTCTGCGATGACTCCTTAGTTGGTGCCATCAATGCCCTGCACGATCACGACAGTGAATTGGCGCAGCGCATTTACCAAGCCGACTACATCGTCGACCAAAAGGAGCGCGAGATCGAGAATCTCTGCCTCTCCATCATTTTGCATCAGCAACCGATTGCCTCTGACTTACGCTTAGTCAGTGCGGCCTTGAAGCTGATTACCGACATGGAGCGCATTGGCGACCAGTCGTGCGATATCGCTGAGATTGTGATGCACTTAGA
This sequence comes from Candidatus Anaerobiospirillum stercoravium, assembly GCA_019113025.1. GTDB lineage: Bacteria > Pseudomonadota > Gammaproteobacteria > Enterobacterales > Succinivibrionaceae > Anaerobiospirillum > Anaerobiospirillum stercoravium. The sequence goes on from DXIF01000266.1 coordinate 3,920, forward strand.
CTATGCCGAGAGCGTTCACTTCAAGTTGATTGAGGACATGGCCAAGGTAGCACGCTCCATGGTGCAAGATGCGGTTGAGTCCTTTATCAACCGCGACAGCGCCTTAGCTCAAAGCGTGATCAAGCGTGATGACGAAGTCGATGCCTACTTAGTCCAGGCCCGCGAGCTCATGGCTAAGCTCATCGTTGAGCATGGCCATGACGCTGCGACCATTGTCGATATGGTCATGATCGCCAAGTATATCGAGCGCATCGGCGACCATGCGACCAATGTCGCCAACTGGGCCATTTTCAGCATCACCGGGGCGCACCCGGACAAGCACCCAGGTGCCGCGGGCGTTGAGTCCATGGCCGATGCTAACGGCCAACCGGACTTGGCGTTGCTGCGCGCCTAAGTAAGCGCGCTCAGGCTGAGCTTAATCGAATCATCAGCGGCCCTTAAGCCCAGGGGCCGCAACCTAATCCCAATACGCGTCACTGTTCTTGCGAGCAGTGGCGCTTTTTGTTTCTGGAGCGCTCAGAATTGAGGAAAAAGGCCGACTGTGCTAAAATTTAGCACGGTTGATCCGGCTGAGAGCAAGTCTTAGTTCTAGGCCGCAGAACCGGGACAGCAACCACTGCTTCGCACCGCACCGCACCGGTACGGCACGTGCGCGTAATTTGCGCCAGGTGCACGCACGGAGCACGCAATGCACATGAAAGGGCCGTAAGGCCTTTTTCAGTCTATTAAGCGTAAGCGCAAACGTAAATGTAAGCGCAAGCGCATGTGTAAGCGCAAACGTTGAGCGGCAAACGGCGGCACTAAGTTTTCGTTTTCCCGCTTGCTGTTCCAGCCTGAGCGCATGGCCTCATGGGCCTTACCTAATCGCACGAATCTGTCGCCCACCCCCAGGTGGAAGTAGGCTTTACGCCACGAGACTGCCCCGAGGTGGGAGGAGTTACCCCCACGAGCTGGGGGGACGCCGTAGCGTCACCGCGCTGCTTTGCGCCAAGGCGCGCCGCCACGGACGAAACCTCAGGGTGGCACCGCGTTCTTAGGTAAGGTAATGGTGCGCCGTCGCTGCAACCAGTCCCAAGATAGTGGCAAATTACTTGATTGGTGGGCCGCGCTTTTGGCAACAAAGGCGTAGGGGGCCTATGGCTATCTGGGGACCCTAGGTGTCACGATTTGTTTGGCAAGGTAAGATTGATGGCTGATAACACCCACGATGAAAACGATGTGCTGGAGCCGAAGGATGCAGCTGCAGCTGAAGCTGCGCCTGCGGACGTAGCTCCTGCTGATAAGACTCAAGCTGAGGACTCGGCCGTAGCTGAGACCTCAGCTGAGGCTAAGCAGGTGGCGGAACAGTACGCAGGCCAGAGCATTAATAGCTCGGTGCCGCAGGTTAAGTTAGAGGATGAGTTAAAGCAGTCCTTTATCGATTACGCCATGAGCGTAATCGTTGACCGTGCCTTGCCCGATGTGCGCGATGGCTTAAAGCCCGTGCATCGCCGCGTGCTGTACGATATGTACGACCTCAAGATTTGGCACAATGTGCCCACCAAGAAGTCGGCCCGTGTGGTGGGCGACGTCATCGGTCGCTTCCACCCACATGGTGATGCCGCGGTCTATGACACCATTGTCCGTATGGCCCAATGGTTCTCGATGCGCGCGCCTTTGATCTTCGGTCAAGGTAACTTCGGTAATTTAGACGGCGATAGCGCTGCGGCGATGCGTTACACCGAAGTGCGCATGACCAAGATTGCCGAGATGATGCTCCAAGACATCGATAAGGAGACGGTCAACACCTATCCTAACTACGATGGCAATGAGCAGATCCCAGAAGTGCTGCCGACGCGCTTCCCTAATCTCTTGGTCAATGGCTCCTCGGGTATTGCCGTGGGCCTTGCGACCAACATTCCGCCGCACAATTTAGGTGAGGTCATCGACGGCACGGTCGCGCTGCTCGATAATCCGGATTTGAGCTTAGATGAGCTCATGACCTATATCCCGGGCCCTGATTTTCCTACCGGCGGCCTCATTATCTCCTCCCCTGAGATTAAGAAGGCCTATGCCACCGGCCGCGGGCGCTGCTTAATTCGCGCGCGTACCCACAGTGAGACCGACAAGCAAGGGCGCACCACTATCTACGTCGATGAAATTCCTTACATGGTCAATAAGAGCGCCATCGTCAAGGAAATCGCTGACCTCGTGCGCGAGAAGAAGATTGAGGGTATTGCCGAGGTCAACGACCTGTCCGATAAGGACAATCAGGTTCGCATCGCGATCGACCTCAAGCGCGACGCTTACGAAGAGGCGGTGCTCAATAACCTCTATCAGCACACCTCGCTGCAAAGCTCGTTCTCCTTTAACGTGATTGCCCTCGTTAACAATCACCCGAAGCAGCTCTCCTTAATCGAGATTTTGCAGGAGTTCTTGAAGTTCCGCCGGGAGGTCGTAACCCGCCGCACCGTCTATCTCTTGCGCCAAGACCGCCGCAAGGCCTTCTTGGATGAGGGCTTGATTGTCGCCAAGAGCAATATCCAGCGCATTATCGATCTGGTTACCAGCGCCGAGAACAGCGATGACGCGCGCCAAAAGCTGATGGCTGAAAGCTGGGATGGCTCCTTGGTACGTTCGATCATGGAGTTTGATGAGCAGGGCGTTAACATCTGCTTGCCGTTAGGCATTGAGGCAGGCTGCGGCTTAGTGGGCGATCAATACCACTTATCGGATGTGCAAGCTCGCGCCATTTTAGCCTTGCAGTTAAATCGCTTGACCCACTTAGCTACCGAGGAAATTCAGGCTGATTATCAGAACTTAAAGCAGAACATCCACGACTACTTGGAGATCTTAAACAGCACCGCGCGCATGAATGAGGTCATCCGCACTGAGCTGTTAGAGGCCAAGGCTACCTTCAAGGATCCCCGCCGCTCCTCCTTTGTGCAGGTTGAGGGCTATATCTCCAAGGCCGACTTGATCAGCCGTCAGGCAGTGCTGATTACCCTGTCGCATCAGGGCTACATCAAGTATCAAGATCTCTCGGTCTATGAGGCGATGAATCGTGGCACCAAGGGCAATGCGGCAGCCAAGCTGCGCGATGAGGACTACATCCTGACCTCGACCGTATGTAACAGCCATGACAATATCATGTGCTTTACTAACCTCGGGCGCTGCTTTGTTACCAAGGTCTATGAGCTGCCGACCTCGCAAACCCGCACGTGGCGCGGGCGCCCAATTCAGAACTTATTTGAGCTCTCTGAGGGCGAGTCGGTGCGCTGCATCCTGCCGCTTCAGGAGAACCTCGACTTAGAGCGCCAATACATCATCTTTGCGACCGCCAAGGGTGGCATCAAGCGCTCTAAGCTCAGCCAATTTGCGAGCCACATCAACCGCGCCAATGGCGCCGGTATCAAGTCGATCAGCTTAGAAGATGGAGATGAGCTCGTCCAAGTTGCGCTCTCCGGCGGCGAGGATGACATCATCTTGTTCTCCTCGAACGGCCGCGCGCTGCGCTTTTGCGAGTACAACTCCGCGCAAGATGGCGCTGGCGCTGAGGGCGACGATGAGCTTGAGATCAAGCCAACGATTGGCGGTGCAAGTGAGGGTGCCCTTGACGGCGCCAACGATGACGCCGAAGGCGCTGAGTCAGCTGAGAGCGAGTCCGATGACGGCGAGGACGATGATGAGGGCTTAAGCGATGCTGAGCGTATCAAGCGCGAGCTTAACGACTTACAGCGCTACTTGGCCATTCGCAAGAGCGGTGCTGGTTTACGCGCTAAGGGCCGTGCCGCTGGTACGCAGCGGGGTATGAAGCTGCAAGATGGCGTTACCTTAGCGGGCATGATTGTGGTGCCCGCCGCGCAGCTTGAGGACGAAAAGCTCAACTACATCATGATCACCAAGGATGGTATGGGCAAGCGCGGCCGTATCATCTCGCTGACGGGCAAGGTACGCCGCGGCTCGCAGGGTATTAACTGCATCTCGCGTGCGGCCAAGAGCAAGGAAGTGGTCGGCGTTATCTTGGTCCATGAGGACTCCGATTATTTGGTCTTCTCTAACACCGGTAGCGTGCTGCGCTCGCGCGTGGGCGATATCACTGCCCGCAGCCGCGTCGCCGGTGTCATCCGCTTCAAGCGCTTATCTGAGGGCGAGGATATCGTAGGTCTGCAAGACATTGCCCCAGAGGTCGTGGTGGCCTTAAATGAGACTGCCGAAGCCCGCGCTGAGGAAAAGCGCCGCCAAGAGCAGCAAGAGCCGGGCGCGGCGGCGAGCGCTGAGCGCACCAGTGAGCTGACCAGCGCGCCGACCAGTGTAGAGAGCATTGCCTTGAGCGGCGATACCATCGACGGCGCCGAGCAGGGCGAGCAGGTCTCAGGGGGCGCCTCGGATCTCGACTTTGAGCCAGAGACCGCCGCTACGCCTGAGGACGATGAGCTCTAAGCGCGCCCGGCGGCGCGCCCCACTGCGTCTTGCATTGCGCCCCGCTGCGTGCGGCCGCACGCAATGCGGGGGCCGTGGTGCGGGCGCGGCGCTGGATTGTGGTGCAATTTAGGGCACTTGTGTCTAAAATAGTGCAAAAACCAGGCTGTGCCCCACGGGGTGCGGCCTTGCTCCATGCTGGGCGCTAGATCCCGCCCAGACAGTGGGATATCATGTGAGCTCCATCACATTGAGCTCAATCACATCATGTTGGATGTTAGAGGTGCTTTGTTGTAGGCGTTGCAGGGAGGTTGCGATGAGCGTTTGGAATTTTAGTGCGGGCCCAAGCATGATTCCGCCTGAGGTAATGGCTCAGGCTCAGCAGGAATTTTGCGATTTCCACGGTATGGGCATGGGTGTCGTTGAGATGTCCCACCGTTGGCCGGAGTTCATGGCAGTCGCCCAAGAGGCCGAAGCGCTGCTGCGCGAGCTGATGAACATCCCGGACAATTATGCGGTGCTCTTTGAGCAAGGCGGTGGCCGTGGTCAGTTTGCCGCGATTGCGCTCAACTTACTGCCTGAAGACGGCTTGGCCGATTATTTTGTCACGGGTCACTGGTCGCGCTGCGCCTATAAAGAGTGCGCCGAGCGTTACGGTGATGCCCGCTTACACGAGTGCGTGGTCAAGAACGCTGACGGTCAGTACGAGGTTGATTACTCGCAGATGCAGGTCACCCCGGGCGCCGCTTATGCTTATTTATGCCTCAATGAGACGGTCAATGGCATTGAGCTCTTTAAGCTGCCGGATACCGGGGACGTACCGTTGATTGCCGATATGAGCTCGGACATCTTAACCCGCCCGATTGATGTCACCAAGTTTGGCGCCATTATCTTTGGGGCCCAAAAGAATGTGGCCCCGGCCGGTCTCACCGTCACCATCGTGCGTAAGGACTTAATTGGTAAGGCCCGCAAGTGCTGCCCATCGATCTTAGATTGGGCCGTGCTCGATAAGTACGAGAGCATGTACAACACCCCTAATACCTTTGCGTGGTATATGGCAGGTCTCGCCTTCAAGTGGATTAAGGACTTAGGTGGCACCGCCGAGCTTGAGCGCCGCAATATTGAGAAGAGCGACCTTCTGTACGACTTCTTAGATCAACATCCGTTCTATCGCTGCCAGGTGGCCAAGCCAGACCGCTCGCGCGTTAACTGCGTGTTCAACTTACAAAATGAAGAGCTCAACGCCCAGTTCTTAGCCGAGGCTAAAGCCCGCAACTTAATCGGCCTCAAAGGCCATAAGGTCTTAGGCGGCATGCGTGCCAGCATCTACAACGCGATGCCGATCGAAGGCGTCCGGGACTTAGTGGCTTTCTTAGACGAGTTTGCGCAGGCCCATAGCTAAGGCCCGCGCGCAGGCGCGCCTGCAGGCGCGCCCGCCGAGCTGTGCTCCGCCCTGAAGGGCGGCGCTTGACCGTGCCCCCGATTGGTTCGTCGCAACGTACCAATCGGGGGCACGCTCGTTGGGGCGGCGCGCACCGTAAGCTTGGTGTGCACGGGCACGAATGTGACCCAATGGCGCTTGCTGTCAGTTGGGACGACGCTTGAGGTTGGTGTATATGGGGCGCAATGTCTGTATGATCACACTTTCATTGTGCACAGGGCGGAGCTGTGCACGCCCACATGGTGAGTTTGTTACAATCAAATTGGTAGATTCATCAGGAGCAGAGCCCGCTAGGGCCGTGCCCCCATTGGTTGGTTGCAGGTTCGGATCACCGTGGGGCTGATAAGACGATGTAGAGGCTAACGATTAGCGCAGAGTAGGAATAGTGTGGGGGGTAGCGTTATGTCAGAGCATAAACTCAATACGACACTTAACGACCGAGCAACCAAGCCCGAATGTGAGCACAGCGCCCCTGAGCGTAGTACCCCTGAGCGTAGCGCCGCTGAACATACCACCCCTGAGCGTAGTACCGCTGAACATACCACCCCTGAGCGTAGCACCCATCAGCCGCCCCATGATTTAGTGCATGGCAATTATGGCCGCGCTGCTAAGCCCCAGGAAGCGCAATATATCGACCCTCAGGGTCACTACTACAAGCCCTGGGTTGCGTCCTATCCTCAGAGCGTGCCCGAGTTTGTCGATACCCACCCCTTTGAAAACCTAGTTGAGCTCCTCGATCACTCGGTGGCGCAATATGGCGCGCAGACTGCCTTTGTCAATATGGGCAGCGAGCTGACTTACGCGGAATTGGGGGCACTGAGCGAGGATTTTGCGGCGTTCTTGCAGCTGGAGCTGGGCTTGCGGCCGGGCGATAAGTTTGCCCTGATGATGCCTAATTTGATGCAGTTTCCGGTCGCCTTCTTTGGCGCGCTTAAGGCTGGTCTCACGGTCACCAACGTCAATCCGCTTTATACCCCGCGTGAGCTCAAAAATCAGCTCGACAACTCCGATGCCAAGGCCATAGTGGTCATTGCCAATTACGCCCATCACTTGGCCGAAATCGTGGCTGACACCAAGATTGAGAGCGTCATCATCACCGAGGTCGGCGATGCTCTCAAAGGTTACTTTGGCTTAAAGCGCATTGTGGTCAACAGCGTGGTCAAAAAGCGCGGCCTCGTGCCTGAGATTGATCTCTCGGTCTTTAAGCGCTCCTTTACCTGGACGCAAGCGCTCAAGCGCGGTAAGGCGCTGTTGACTGGGGCTGAAGGTCAGTTTGTGCGCCCGCAAGTGGCTTATGACGACATTGCGCTCTTGCAATACACCGGGGGCACTACCGGCAGATCTAAGGGCGCCATGATTTCTCATGGCAACATTATCGCCAATATCGCTCAAGCGCTGGGGATGTATCGCCCGGTCTTAACTCTAGGCGGTGAGTGCATTCTCACGGTCATCCCGCTGTATCACATCTTTGCCTTGACCGTGAACTTCATATTATTTGTTCACATCGGCGGTAAGAATCTGCTCATCACCGATCCGCGCGATTTAAAGAGCTTTGCCAAGGACTTAGAGCGCCATCCTGAGGTAACCGCTTTAACCGGCGTTAATACCTTATTTAACCTCTTTAACAGTCACGATGACTTCAGCAAGGTTAAGTGGGAGCACTTGCACTTAGTCATTGGCGGCGGCGCGGCCGTGCAATCAGGGGTTGAACAGCGCTTTTTTGCTAAGACTGGTTTTCACATTCTAGAGGGTTATGGCCTCACTGAGTGTAGTCCGCTGTGCTCGGTCTGTCCGTTTGATGTCGACCATTACACCGGATCGATTGGCCTCATCGTGCCTTCGACCATTGCGCGCATTGTCGATGCTGACGGCAACGAGATTCACGATTTAGAGCACGAGGGCGAGCTTGAGATTAAGGGCCCGCAGGTGATGCACGGCTACTACAAGAACCCAGAGCAAAACGACATCATCTTCGATGACGGCTATGTGCGTACCGGCGATATTGCCAAATGGATGGAAGGCGGCTACATCAAGCTGATCGATCGCTTAAAGGACATGATCTTAGTCTCGGGCTTCAACGTCTTCCCCAACGAAATTGAGGATGTGGTCAGCCGCTTTGACCGGGTATTAGAGTGCGCAGTGATCGGCGTGCCCGACGAGCAGACGGGCGAGGCGGTCAAGCTCTTTGTGGTCAAAAAAGATCCCACCCTCACCGCTGCCGAGGTCAAGCATTATTGCCGGGCTTACTTAACCCCTTATAAGGTGCCGCACCTCATTCAATTTGTCGAGAGCTTGCCTAAGTCCTCGCTAGGTAAGGTCTTGCGCCGCAAGCTGCGCGCCTTAGAACAGCTGCAAAATCCGAGGGCGGCCGCGGCGCAGCGCGCCACCCAAGCGCTCAACTCCTTGCAAGAAGAAGTGCAGGGCGCGGAGCACTTAGCCAAGCAAGATGCGGCCTGGCACGCCGCGCCGCCTGCGGCGCAGCACGCAGCACAGCGTGCGGCGCAGCCGCTGGATCACGCTCAGCAAATCGTCACCAACGCCGATGCCCATGACCAGCATGCAGTGGGCTCGATGTACAGCTCCAATCTCGCCTCAACCGCGGCCACGGCCTTTGACGATGAGGTCGCCAAGGACGCCTCCCCAGACCATGCTATGGTCGCGGCGCAAAAGGCCGAGGATGCGGCCGCTGCCGTACCTGAGATCAAGCTGCCGCCGAAGAAGAGCGCTGGAGCGCTCGCTTTAGAGCAATTGCTCTCGTCCCACGCCGAGGGCTTGGGCGCGGCCACTGAAACCCCCAATATTCACCGTCAGCTCGCCAAATCGCAGCTGGTGCGCAGCAAGGACGACTCGCGGCTGCACTTAGGGCCAAAGCGCGGGCGGGAGCACAACGATTAAGCTGGGGTGAGCGTATCTCATGCCGGGGTGAGCCTAGGTCATGCTCAGGTTAGCGTAGAGCCAACTCAGGGTGAGCCTAGGTCATGCTCAGGTGAGCGTAGAGTCAACTCGGGGTGAGCCTAGGTCATGCTCGGGCTTAGCTTAGAGCCAACTTTGGCTGGGCGCGAGCTAATAGCTCCGTTAAGCGTGCGCCCGTCCAGTTAAGCTCGGGGTGGGCGCTGAGAGTGACATGTCCGTCTTGTTGCTGCCATACCACCGTGGCGTTCCTGCTGTTGTCAATGAGGCAGGAGCGCTGGGCGGCCCATAAGAGCTGGGGCATTAAGGCCATAGCCTTAGGATAACGGCGGCGAACCACGGCTTCAGGTACGCTGTGCCCGCCTTGTTGGACGCGCTGCGCAATCCGTTCGAGGTTGAGCTCGACTGTAGGCAAGTAAACGAAGTTGAGTTCGACTAAGTACCCTTGCGCTTGGGCCTGCGCGATGAGATTCAAGATGCGCGGCGAGGATGCGGTCGTCTCTAGGGTGAAACTGGTGCGCGCGGCCAGCAGCGCGGCGCGGTGGCGCAGGGCTTGTTTACCGGCCTTAAGCTCAACTAAGCTGCGCAGCTTGGCGGGGAGCTCATTGACATTGGCATAACCTAAGCGTTGCGCATAGTGCAGCGCAATCACGTCGGCATTAACCAGCGCGGCAGGTACCGCACTGGGATGGGTCTGTTTGCGGTGCTCGTAACAGGTGGTTTTGCCCGAGCCATTTGGTCCTGACCAAATCACCAGACGCGGTGGGGCAGCAACTAGGTCTTGCGCTTCCATCTGAGGTTCTCCGCTGTGGGGTGCGCCGCACAGGAAACTTATGCGGGGCATTTTAGTCTTAACCTTAGCATTAAGATTAACATAGATACGCCCGCGATGGGCGATCGCTCTATGCTAAGATAGTTCCAACAGTTAATTGAGCTTAATGACGGCCGTGGGGGCCGGGCGTGGACTTAGCGTCGCATCTTGCTTGCTTGCGCCGGGGGCGGCATGAGGCCGGTTAGGCCAAGTGCCCGCGTTGGTTGGTTGGTTACCGCTGCTAGCATCAGGCCGGTTCCGACCAAAAGGGCAGAAGAGAACCAATAAGGTAGAATGCGGCGCTGCGTCTTTAGTGTGCGTGTGGGGTAGTATGGACGCTCTTGACTTGAACTCATTTCCTGAAGACGTCGAGTATGAGTACATCGATGAAGCTGAGGGCGTTACCCAATTATGTGCCTTATTGCAGGAACTAGGACCGGAGGAGTGTATCGGGCTTGATACCGAGTTTATGCGGGTCACCTGCTACTACCCCATGTTTGCGCTCTTGCAGCTGGCGATTCGCCGGGTCAACTACTTAGTCGACATCTGGATGCTTGAGGGCTCGGTCCAGCCTATTATTGAAGCGCTGTGCCACACCAAGGCTCAAGTCTTAGCCTTTGCGTGCTCCGAGGATATTGAGCTCTTAGCGCATGAGGCGCGGCGCATCAATTGCGATCGCACCTTGCCTGAAAATTTCTACGATTTGCAGCTGATGCTGGCCTTTTGTGGCCACAGCTATGGGCGCGGGCTTAACTTTGCGCTCCAAGAGTTTTTGGGGGTCAACCTGACCAAGAGCTGCACCCTGTCCAATTGGATCATGCGCCCTTTAAGCGATGAGCAACTCATTTACTCCGCCTTGGATGTCGAGTACTTAGAGCCGCTTTATCTCAAGCTCAAGCAGGTGATCTCCCCCACCAACTTCCAGTACTTTATCGCTGAGATGCACGATTTAGTGCACAGCTACGACGAAGAGCCCGAGCCGGATGAAGCCTATCTCTCTATTCCCGCGGCGGGTATGCTCAACGATAAAGAGCTCAACGTGCTCTTTTATCTGGCGCGCGACCGCATGCTTCAAGCCCAGCATGACAATGAAGCCTTAAATCGTGTCATCACCACTAAGGCGATGTGGAAGCTGGCGCGCTATCTGCCCCGCTCAAAAAAGGAGCTGGAGCACCAAGGCGTGAAAAGCGGCACGGTGCGCGTCTATGGCGATAAGATTCTCGCGTGGCTCAATGCCGCGCGCGTAGCGCCGCGCCAAGAGCACCTGACCTTGCCCTATGACTACTTTAGCCATCAGCGCGAGATGAAGGAGAACTTCAACCAGTTAAAGCAGGTAGTCAATGAGCGCCTGTCAGGCAGCGGCATTCGCCCCGAAGTGCTGCTCAAAAAGCAGCTCTTTAACGACTACTTCCGCGCTAAGGCCTTAGGTGAGACGCCGCTGTTGCAGCAATCATGGCGCCTTGAGCTCTTAGGCCCCATTGAGGTGCCGCTGGAGCCCTTAGAGCCGGAGAACAATGTCTTAAGCGGTGTGACGGTGCCTGCTTATTTGCAGGCACAATAAAGCCATAAGGCCAGCGGCGCGGAGGAAACCTGTGCGCCGCTTGCTTAGCATCGGCCCCATGAGCCCCACGCGGCGGACGGTGCCGGAACGGGGGCGGAGCGTGAGCTGGGCGCGGGGCCGGAGCGGATTTAGAGCCCGTCGACCACGCCGTGGCAGGCGGCGTCGATGGCCTTAAGCTCCTCGTCGCTGAACTTGGTGTGGGCTAAGGCCTTGATGCAGTCGTGGACTTGGGCGGCTTTCGAGGCGCCGATTAAGACCGAGGCGACCGCGCCGTCGCGCAGGACCCACGCCAGCGCCATTTGCGCCAGACTCTGGCCGCGCTGCTGGGCCAGCTCATGGAGCTTGACCACGGCATCGTGGTACTTGGCGACGTCGGACTCGTGCAGGAAGCGGCCGTCGTGCTTGACGCGGCTGTCGGCAGCAATGCCATTTAAGTAGCGGTCGGTGAGTAAGCCTTGCGCTAACGGCGAGAAGGCGATGATGCCCTTCTTGAGCTCTTGGGCCTTGGCCTTGAGGCCATTGTGCTCAATGGTGCGATCGAAGATCGAATAGCGATTTTGGTTGATGACAAATGGGGTGTGCAGCTCGCGCAAGATGGCGGTGGCACGCTCTAAGGTTGGACCGTCGTAATTGGAGAGGCCCACATAGAGGGCCTTGCCTTGGGTCACCGCCGAGGCTAGTGCCCCCATGGTCTCTTCTAAATCGGTCTCAGGATCCATGCGGTGGGAGTAGAAGATATCGACGTACTCAAGGCCCATGCGCTGTAAGCTTTGGTCTAAGGAGGCCAAGAGATACTTGCGCGAGCCAAAGTCGCCATAAGGACCGTCCCACATGGTGTAACCGGCCTTGGTCGAGATGATGAGTTCATCGCGATAAGGCTTGAACAGGCGGGACAGCAGGTAGCCAAAATTGCTTTCGGCGGCACCAGGCTCAGGGCCATAGTTATTGGCCAAGTCAAAGTGGGTGATACCGACATCAAAAGATTGAGTCAGGATCTCAATCATGTTCTCTTGGCTATTTTGGTGACCAAAGTTATGCCACAGACCAAGGCTCACCGCCGGTAATTTAAGACCGGAGTTGCCTAAGCGGTTATAGGTCATTGCGTGATAGCGTTGCGCTGAAGCTAAGTACATAGTTGTCCTTTCCTAAACTTTTCGAAATAAGGTGCGGCTAGGGCCGTACCGCCGGGAGCGCAGGAGCGGTCCTGGTAGGCGATGCCGGGTAAGGCCCCAGCAGGCAGTGCCGGGCTCGGCGGCGTCTGCCCCGCGCGGCGGCACGGGGCAGGGCCGCGCCGCAGGCCCAGGCGCGGTTGCGCTTGCGCGGGCGGGCGCTGCTATTCCTTGGCGTTAAGAATTTCGAGCTTGGCGCTGCCCTCAGTGGGGTCACACAGCTTTTGATAGAGCTCATCGACCACCGGCTCTAAGCGCGCTTCAAGCTGATATGGGTAGTTAACCACCAGCATGCCCGAGCCACACATGCCATAGTCCTCGGCTTGGGCGCTCACGCACAGTTCCACCTGCAAGAGCGGGCGGTTTAAGCGGCGCATGGCTTGGACTAAGTTGCGCGAGTGATCTTGCATCCGGGCTAAGACCGGGTACCAGATAGCGTAGATGCCTTGCTCAAAGCGCGCCAGCCCCTTTTTGACCGCATCTACGGTTTGGCAGTACTCGCGCTCATCCTCATAGGGCGGATCGATCAAGATGAGGCCGCGCTTTTTGAGCGGGGGCAACAGCGCCGCGATGGTCTTATCGCAGGTGCGCAGCTCGACGCGCACATTGCGCGTGCGCTTGAAGATGTTAAGTAAGCTCTCGTACTCGGCGGGGTGGGCGTCGTTGACAAAGATGGTGTCGCTGGGGCGGCTTAATTGATACTCAAAAAAGGGTGAGCCCGGATACATGCTGCGTGCGGCGTTGGGCATCTTATGCGCAGCGGCGATGACCTCAAAATACTCGGGAACTAAGGCTTTAAGGCGCTCATTGTCCGCAATCTTGAGGTAGCCTGATTGGGCCTCATTGGTTTTGCGCGCAAAGCCCGAGCTTAAGTCATACAGGCCCGCCCCGGCGTGGGTGTCGATAATGGTGTAGGGTTTATCCTTCTCGCCCAGAGCGCGCAAGATCAAACAAAGCGTCAGGTGCTTTAAGACGTCGGCATGGTTACCGGCGTGAAAGCCGTGGCGATAACTGAGCATGGGGCTCTCCTGTGAATATTACTGGGCCTGCGCGGCTTCGAGCTCATCGTTGAGCAGGAGCCACTCCTCTTCGAGCGTTTCTTTTTGCTGGTTGAGCTCGGCGCGCTCTAAGATGAGCTGCTCGAGCTCACCCTTATTGCTGTCTTCATAGAGGCTGGAGTCGGCCATGCGCTCATCGATGGTGGCAAGACGGCTCTCGATGGTAGCCATCTTTTTTTCGTTGGCCTCGATCTTAAGCTTGAGCGGGCGCAGGGCAGCGCGCTTTTGCGCCTCCAGCTGCTTTTGCTCCTTGGTCTTGTAGGAGGACACGCTCTGCGACGGGGTGCCCGCGGCGCCTTGAGCTGAGCTTGCGGCTGGGGCGCCTGCGGCGGCAGCAGCTGCTTGCTGGGCTTCGCGGAACTCACGCGCGCGGCGCAGCAAGTACTCTTGGTAATCGTTGAGATCACCGGAGAACTCACTGACCTTGCCTTGGTCGACGAGCCAGAGTTTGTCGGCAATGGCTTCCACTAAGTGGCGATCGTGTGAGACCAGCACAAGAGCGCCCGAGTAGCTTGCCAGCGCCACGCTCAAGGCCTCGCGCATCTCTAGGTCTAAGTGGTTGGTGGGCTCGTCCAAGAGCAAGAGGTTAGGCCTTTGGTAGGCGATGAGGGCCAAGGCTAGGCGTGCCTGCTCGCCGCCGGACATGGTTCCGACCTTATCGAAGACCTTATCGCCGCTAAAGGCAAATGAGCCTAGGAAGGTGCGCAGCTCTTTTTCCTTGGCGTCTGGGTTGATGCGGTACAAGTGCCACATGGCATCTTGGTCCTCATTTAAGGACTCGAGCTCATGCTGAGCAAAGTAGCCAATCTTGATGCCCTTGCCGATTACGACCTCGCCCTTGAGCGGTGCTAACGCGCCGACCAAGGTCTTAATTAAGGTGGACTTACCCTGACCGTTCTTGCCCAAAAGCGCAATGCGATCGCCACTCAAGAGCTCGAGGTTGACATGCTGGAGCACCACCTCAGGCCCCACGGTACCCTCAGACGTGCCCGGATGGGCCAGCGGGCCATCATTATCCTCATCGCTCATGGCGGTAGTGCCAAAGTAGCCTGCGTCTAAGTCCTTGAGCGCGGCAATCACCTGCGGGGTGCGCTCGGGCTCAGGGAAGCTAAAGGAGAAGGGCGATTCTTCTTGGGTCACCGCGGTAAGCTGCATGCGATCCATGGCCTTGATTAAGGACTGAGCCTGCTTGGCCTTGGTGGCCTTATAGCGGAAGCGCTCAACGAAGCTTTGCATATGAGCCAAGATCGCCTCTTCGCGCTTGCGCGCCGCCTTTTGGGCGCGAATGCGTTCAGCCCGAATGCGCTCGTAGGCTGAGTAGTTGCCCGGATAGAGCACGACCTTATGGTCTTCAAAGTGCAGGATATGGTCGGCAAAGCTGTCGAGGAAATCACGGTCGTGCGAGATGCACAGCAAGGTGCCCTCATAGTTCTTAAGGAAGTTTTGTAAGAACAATACCGTGTCCAAATCCAAGTGGTTGGTCGGCTCGTCCAAGAGCAGTAAGTCCGACTGGTAAATCAGGGCTTGTGCGAGATTTAAGCGCATGCGCCAACCACCGGAGAACTCCTTGATGGGCTTTTCCAGTTCATCGGGGCCAAAGCCCAAACCAAAGAGCAAGGAACCGGCACGCGCCTTTAAGGTCCAGTACCCGGCCATGCCCAGCTCATCTTCGATCAGGGCAATCTTTTCACCTAAATTGTGGGCATAGGCCTCGGCGCGGCGGTCGAGCAAGGCGCTAATGGTCTTGTCGCCTTGCATCACGTAATCAAGTGCAGCAATCGACAAGGCTGGAGTTTTTTGGGCCACGGTGGCGATTTTGAGATTCTTGGGGATACCAATCGAGCCTAAGTCCGGGGCCAGCTCACCTTGGAGCGCGGCAAAGAGGGTGGACTTGCCGCAGCCATTGCGGCCAATGATGCCGACCTTTTGGCCTTGCAAGATGGTGGCGCTGGCACCTTCAATCAGCACCTTGGTGCCGCGCATGATGGTTAAGTCTTGAAGAGCAATCATGGACAAAAAAAGACAAAAACGCTCCCTGCGGGGGCCGCCCTAACTTAAGGGCGTCACCTGAAGGGAGCGCGCCACTTCCGCACTACGGTGAACTTCACGGTAGGGGGAGGGCTAAGCTATGACAATGGGCGCACGCGGCGTGGCGCAGGGTAACATGCACATCGCACCGCAGCGCGCAGGCGGCAGCTGCGCCTACTGCGACAGACGACGATAGACCTGATTTAAGGTGATACCGTCGGAAGTGCGGATAATGCGCAAGGTGAGCGCTGCCTTATCACCGGTTTTGCGCACCTGTGATACGACTAAATACGGGATATCAGCTGCGCGGCATTGGTGGATCATGGAAGGTAGGATGGTGGCCGAACCAATGTTTTGCGCAATGATATTGTTGAGGTTGGTGGTCGCGGCTACGACCTCAAAGGATGAGTTACCGGCTAAGCCGTCCTTGATGGCACCGGACAAGTCCGAGATGCAGTCTTCGTACTCGCGGTCAATGATGGTCGGGCCGACAAAGATCTTGCCTTGCTCCGAGCGCAGGCGCCCGGCAAGCTCAGCAATTAAGCTGCGCGCCAGACCCGAGGCCTCATAGTGCAAGGTCATAGAGCACGAGCCATCATCCAAGCCGCGCGCTTCGTTGACGCTCAAGACCGGGGTGACCTTGATCTGCTCATAGTTGGGAGCGGCGCTGCCCACCGGCTGCGCGCTCTCGCTTAAACCGGAGCGATTGTTAGCGCCTTCGGCGTTCATCGAACCGTTGAGCAGATTGCCATAGTTGTCGACATCAGTTTCACTGACCGTGCTATAAGGGTCAGCTGCCCCCAATTGAGCATTGATGTTGCCCGGAGCAGGCTCTAAGTTGCTGCTTAAGGCTACGCCTGAGCGCACAGCGTCCGGGTTGGTGTCCATCGAGATGGGGCCTGCGGCATCAGTGATGAGGTTGCCTTGGTAGTCATCAGCGGAGATGCTTGCCCCAGCATGCTTCGTGGTGAGCATTTCAGCATTGCTGAGATCTGGAGCCTGCTCATATTTTTCCGGCTTGCTTTGGGTTGGTTGCGCCGGTTGGGCCTTAGGTTTGGTGGCGCTGGTCGGCTCCTCAGAGGAGGACATGAATCCTAAGGTTTGGCAACCTGTAGCGACCAGAGCGCTTAACGCAAGCGCAGTAACGATTACCTTAGACATACGAAACTCTTAATGGGTCTGAGATCAACTCAAAGCAAGGGGCACGCAAGCCGTGGGCACACAAGCCGTAGGACACGCAAACCGTGCTTAGCACTACGCGTGTGGCCAAAGTGTTGAGCCAAGGCATGGTACAAGGCTGAGTGCAGCCCCAAGGGCACAGTCCCACCGCTGCCACTTGGGGCCAAGAAGGCCGGTTTGAGCCTATAAGGCACAAGGGGGGCTGTGAGCTCAGGGGTAGCCCTGTGGGCACAAGTAGGCCGATGCAGTCACCGGCGATAGGTGCGGGCGCTAAATTACTTCTGCGGGAAGCCTAAGCCGCCTAACTTACCACCTGCTAATAAGTGCATGTGGATATGGGGCACTTCTTGGCCGCCATCAGGACCGCAGTTAACGATTAAGCGGTAGCCTGAATCCTTAACGCCTAAATCGGTGGCAATCTTCTTAGCAACGATGAAGAGGTGGCCTAACATGGCCTCGTCCTCGGGCTCGACGTTGGAGACGGTTGGGATTGGCTTGTTGGTAACGATTAAGATGTGGTGCTCGGCCTTAGGGGCGATGTCCTTAAAGGCGGTGACCAAGTCATCGTGGTAGATGATTTCAGATGGGATTTCGTGGTTGATAATCTTGGTAAAAATAGTGGTCTCAGCCATCTTTGCGTTACCTTCCAAACCAATGAGAAAAATGACGTGAGCTAATCTAGCTCTACGCTCCATTATAGCAAAGCTCTATGGCTACGACCGGAACAGACGCGCGGCAGCAGACGGGCGCGTCCTAACGCGCCTTAGCGCGCCCACAGCGCGCGCCGACCCGCAGCGGCCCGCAATGCTGGGCAATGTTGGGCAACGCTGGGCCACAGCACTCGCCTACTTCTTGTTGTAGGCGCCGTTTAGGATGGCGGTGTAGATGCGATAGTAGGAGGCCGCCATCGCCGCTGAGCCATGGTTTTCCACCTCAGCGTAGGCGTTATTGACGATGGCATTGCGCGTGGCACGATCCTTCTTTAAGTGCAGGATGTAGTGGGCCAGGGCGCGGGCGTCGCCGGGCTTGATGAGAAAGCCGTTGACGCCATTTTTGATCACGTCCGGGATGCTATCGACCGCCGAGGCGATAATCGGGACGCCTTGCTCCATGGTATCGAGCAAGATGCTGCCCACGCCTTCCTTATTGACGGGATAGGCCAAGACATCAAAGGAGGCGATGTAGTCGATGATGTTGCGCTTAAAGCCGATGAACTTGACGTTGGGCATGCCCTCAGCGTGCATTTTCAAAAGGCCCATGTCATCGCCCGCGCCGACAAAGACGATTACCAGCTCTGGCAGCTTTTGCTTTAAGAGCTTGGCGGCATCAATCAGAGTGGCCTGGCTATTTTCGCGGTTGATCAAGGCGCCCACTTGGCCTACCACAAAGCGGTTCTTTAAGGCTTTGCGGTAGTGTTGAACCACATCAGGGTTGCACTTAAAGTGCGAGGAGCAATCGCCGATGCACTCGATCTTGCGCTTGAACTTAGCTTCAAGATTGGTCTTGATGGTGCGCGAGATTCCGACCACGGCCGCAGCGCTATTGTAACGGGCGCCATCAAAGAAGCCCTTACGCGCAGGATCGGGCTTGCGCTCGGTGATGACATAAGGAGTACCAAAGATCAAGTAGTGGACAAAGCACCACTTGATGGCATGGGCCTCATGGGCATGCAAGATGGAGCATGAGCTACCGACGCGCAAATGGCCGATTAAGCTGGGGTCGGTCAGGCCAGAGATGCGGATAATGCGTAACTGCTTGACCCCATCGACGTGCATAGGCAGCGGGCTATCATCGCGACAGACCAAGGTCTGCGGTACGCCTAAGTTGGCCAGCTCCTTGATCAAGAGCTCGGTCTGGCGCTCGTTGCCTTTATAACCGCGCGCTAAACTGATATGGGCCACACTCAGGGGTCTTGAGGCCATGACTCACTCCTCCATCCATTCCAAGTATTTGTGCCGGGCAGCACCCAATGGCGCAGGCTCCTCACGCCGCGCGGCATCAATTAGCAAAGGATTTTATGAAAAGGCGCGGTTTGCACTTTTTGTGCCGCATCGCCGGAGGCATCCGGCCCAAGACGTAATCGTGCCGCGCGCCCCCGCCCCCCGCGTGTGCCATATTGAGCTTATGCCGCATCTCACTTATGCCGCGTCTCACTTGTGCCGCGTCTCACTTGTGCCACATCACACTTATGCCGCGAGCTCTGCGTGCCATTATCGCGCGCCATTATTGCTGTCCTTGCTCAGGGGAGGCTTTGCCCCAGCCTAAGCGAGCGGCCTGCTACGCTGGGCAGTGCGGGGCGGTGCGTGCCGCGCGCCATAATCAAGTTTACAGCCAAGATCAAGCGGCCTTCTTGTGCCTGCAAGGGTTAAGAGCTGAGATTTCTCAGTTGCGTCTCAGTTGCAAAAGGCGATGTTTATCGCAAGTTGTACCCAGCGCGAGCGCGGCGGCTAGTTCATGAGAATTTCACTTGAGAGCGTTTCTCAAGACGGAGCCGCAACTTTCTTGTTAATATGGCGCCACCAGAAAATACTGCGACACCAGCTAGCAGGTCTCGCGCCCGTCTTGTTCTTGGTGCCCGATGCCGCAAGTGATACGACTTGTGCCTGGCGCCCCCAGTAAAAAAGGAGTTTTCCATGGTTACTCGTCTTAAGGCTTGCAATGGCATGGTCGGTGAGGGTGTTAAGTTCGATCGCATCCGTCGCGTCACTGGCTACTTAGTTGGCACCTTAGATCGCTTCAACAATGGCAAGCGTGCCGAAGAGCAAGATCGCGTCAAGCACTGCTTTAACAACATCACCAAGTAAGGTGCGAGCGTAAGCTCATCCTACTTAGCGCGTAGCGCTCTGCTAAAGCCCCGGAAGGGGCTTTAGTCGTTATTGGGCCTGTGACAACGTTACTGCGGCTCTTGCCAGTCTTGCGGCACGCAAGAGGCACGGAAGGGGCAAGGGAATGCAAGACAGTAGCGGCGCCACGGGCTATGCCCAGCATTGACGGCGCGGGTATAATGCGGGCCGGTTGTAACATCGGCTTAGAGGTAGGCATCATGTGCTTTTTGGTAGATTCGCATTGTCACTTAGCTTCTCTGACCTTTGAGGGCAAGGGCCCTAAGAGTGTAGGCGAGGTGATAGCGCGCGCCCGTGCCTGTGGCGTGACCCATATGCTCTCAGTGGCTTGTACCATCGAGGACTATGGCACCATGATGAACCTGATCAAGCCCTTTGACGGTATCTACAATGCCTGTGGTATCCACCCACTCAATTTAGAGGAAGCTGGGGCTTGGACCGAAGAGGCGCTCACCGCCTGCTTGCAAGACGACAAGTGCTTAGCCTTAGGTGAGACCGGCCTTGATTACTTCTATGCTGCTGAGTCGCGTGAGGCGCAGCTTGATTCCTTTGCTCGCCAGATTGACTTAGCCTGTGAGCTCAAAAAGCCGCTCATCATCCACGCCCGTGCCGCCCACCACGACACAGTAGAACTGATGCGTGCGCACAACGCGCGCGATTGCGGTGGTGTGATGCACTGTTTCTGCGACGAAATCGAGATGGCGCGCGAATGCCTCGATCTGGGCTTCTTCCTGTCGTTTTCAGGTATCGCCACCTTTAAGGCTGCCGACAACGTACGCGAGGTCTTAAAGTACGCTCCGCTTGATCGCATCATGGTCGAGACCGATTGCCCATACTTAGCGCCAGTACCAGTGCGCGGTGTCGACAACGAGCCTGCCTTTGTGCGTTACACCTTAGAGTACATCGCCGACTTCAAGGGCGTCTCCCCGAAGACTTTAGCCCAGCAGACCTCCGCTAACTTTGAGCAATGCTTCAAGGTCAAGCTCGAGGCTCCATCAAACGTCAATGTCCCAGAAAAGGACGTCTCGACCTACAAGCTCGACAAGATCTATAACAAGGGCTGGCCGTACTAAGCCCCTGTTGCGGCACCCGCCCCAAGCAGATGGTTAGGGTAGGGAGCGGGCGCTTGCGCTCAGCAAAAAGGCAGCGGAGCCTTGAGTGAAATCTTGGCCCCGCTGCCTTTTGCGCACTAAGTGCGCTTAAAGCGCTAAGCGCTATTGGTCGAGCTTATGGATGGTCAGCGGCGGTAGTGCCTTGACGATCTTCATGGTCTCAAGCGACACCGTGATGACGCGCAAGATGAGGTTGAGGATGTAGCGCTCATCGCCCATCTCGGCGGCGTAGTCGTTGTAGTCGTTGATAATGCGCGAGGCCTTATCGACCTTGACACGACAACGTTCCACCACCCAATCCAGAGCGGATTGAGCACCAACAACGTACTCTTGGGCTTCAAGCGGGATGTTGGTAATGGTCAAGTCATCGTTGTAAACGATGACCGACTTGTCCTTAGCTGCAGCACCGGTTTTGCCCTTGATCTTGCCGTACTTAAGCTGCTCGACGCGGTAGTCCATATTATCTGAGCTTATGCCCTTGGCGTACTTAAGGGTACAGCCTGCGTACGGCTCGACCTGTTCGTAGCCCACATGCAGCTGAGCGAGCTTACGGCCCGCATCCTCAAACGCCTTAAACTCAGCGTAGGTGGCGACGCGCGGGATACGTGGCAGCTCCTTTTGCAGGTTGTTGGCGTAGGTCTCACGGTAGTCTGGGCTGTGCAGAATGCCGTAGATATAGTAGAACACAGCGTCAACGTCGATCGCTGCCGCTTCCTCTGGGTAGGCGGCCTTGAAGTGCTCAACCGCCTCAGGGCGGATTGCGTCAATGCGCTCGTAGCCGTTGACCAACACACCCGAGCTCGCCTCAGGCTCCTCCAGACCGGCCATTAGACCGCCTGCCGCACCGGCGAGCGTGGATTCGCCGACCTTACGGTATAGGTAACGCGGGAAGCATTGTGACAAAAATTTGAGTAAGTTAATATCGCAAACGCAGTTAGACATCAGGCAACTGAAGCTCTTTGATTCAGCTGTGATTGTACCAATGACTAAGTTTTCAGCTCCATCAAAAGGGAAGATACTTGGCATTTGGCCCAAGCTGTTAAGCCACATCTTGTCGCTATATAAGTGAAGCTTGGTAAAAGGACGATAAAGTGCAGGTACAACAAAATTTGGGCTCATTGGGCTGCTCTTCAGTCCTTTATCAAAGCGACGAATCAAACTTGGGTCCCACTTGATCTTGTTACCATCATTGGATCGCTCAAATCTAGGTCCATCAATCATAGACAGCTCAATCTGTTCGTTGTAAAAAGAAATGCAGCGAGATAGGTTTGTGCAAAGGCTTTTAGCGTTAGCGTTATAAGCCCAAGCATCTCGTGCCGACAAAATGCCAGTTGAGTAATTAGTAAACAGGGCTAAATCATCAGTCTTCTTACCGTCAACCGTGATGAAGTGGCCAAAGTCATCGCGGCGCTGATTGAGCCAATCGCCATGGGCATCTGGGTGAATTTCGGTCAGCGGAGTATTGAGTACCGAGCCCAATTCCTTGAGCTGGCCCAACTTCTCTTCACGGGTTAGGTAGTCTCCTACCGCTGCAAAGTAAATCTTGCCTTGCTCTTGGGCCTGTGTGTTCTTGACCAAAATGGTCACGGCAATTGGAGCGCGGCTGCCCTCGCTAAAGACATTGCCGCCCTCTTTACGACGCTGTTCGCCTGAGCTACGAGCATTGCCTTTAAGGTGGTACACGTAGACCGCGCTAAACTCTTGCTGCAAGCAGCGTCGCATGCCATTAGCGGCCTTGTTATCCACCCATCCTGCATTAGAGATAAAAGCAATTACGCCTTGCTCTCCAAGTCGATCTGCTGCCCATCTGAATGCCTTTATGTAAGAGTCATAAAGGCTTTTCTTTGTGGCTTTTGTTCCTAAAGTTACATAAGTATCATAAATACGCTGCTCCAAGGCCGGGTAGCTGGTGTTCTGGTTATCATCGTTCTGGCTCTCTTGCCCTACCGAGTACGGCGGATTACCCACGATGACCTTAAGCGGCAGGGCGCGGACCGCGTCGCGCAGCTGCGAGTTCTCGCCAAAGGAGCCAGTGATGGTGTGGGCCTTGTCCTCGGCCTCAGCGAAGGTATCGGTCAGGATGACCACGCGGTTACGCTCGTAGTGGTCGGCGTCCTTGTCCATCAAGCTGTGGTAGACCGACTCGATGTTGATCGCGGCGACGTAGTAGGCAAGGGGCAAGATCTCTTGCGCGTGCAGCTCATGGCGGTACTTGTGCTCCAATTCACTCGGCGCAATGAGCTCAGGGCTTTGCATCATGCGCGTGATGAAAGTGCCGGTACCGGTGAACGGATCCATGATATGGACGCCTTGACTGCCCAGGCTTACGCCAAACTCCTGCTTTAGGATGTCGTTGACCGAGTGGTTGATGAAGTCCACCACCTCGATCGGGGTGTAGACGATGCCCAGCTTCTCTTGCTGCTTAGGGAAGGCTACCTTAAAGAAGCGGTCGAACAGGTCGACGATGACCTTTTGCCGGTCTTCAACCGAGGTGACATTCTTCATGCGAAAGCCCACGCTCTGGTAGAAGGCTCTCAGGTCGGCATTGGTCTTGGTCAGACCCACGGCATCGAGCTGCTCGAGCATGTCCGAGAGGCCGCGCGCAATCGGGTTGTGCTCGGTGAATGGAAAGCCCCGGAACAGCTCATCTAAGACCGGCTTAATCACGATGTGCTGGGCCAGCATCTCGATGATTTCGTCCTGTTCTAAGTGCTGCCCGATGGAGTCGTTGAGGTCGAGGCATTGCTTGGCAAAGGCGGCCTTAAACTCAGGGTCAGCCTTGGTCACAAGCAGCTGCTTGATTTGCTTGACTTGCTCGGTGCAGATACCGGCCACGTCCTCAGCCCAGTCTTGCCACTCCTTGCGGCTGCCCAGCTTCTTGATGATGGTCGACTTGATGGTCTCCTCGACCTTGATGACGCGCTCGTCGATGGTGAGTTTGCCTTGTTCTGGCTGTCCTGGCTTATCAGGGTCGACCTTTTCTCCATCTGACTTAATCTTCACCTTTGGTGGCTTCGGTGGTTTAGGCTTCTTAGGCTTGCTTGGGCGGTCTTTGATCTGTTCCTTGTATTCACAGATGACCTCGATGCGGTCGTCGATCTTCTGGGTCGCACCGTCGACCAAGACGTGATCTGGGTTGATCGCCTTTAAGGCGTTGAGCACCTGCCATACCACATCAAAGCTCTGGTTCTTGTCGAAGATCGACTCGGGGTGGTCCAGATCGTTGGTGACCACCGGGATGATGACGTAGCCGCGGGTCTTGCCCGGTGCGGTACGCATCACGCGGCCCACGGTCTGCACTACGTCGACCTGCGACTTGCGCGGGCTTAAGAACACCACCGCATCAAGTGCCGGGACATCCACGCCTTCGCTTAAGCAGCGCACGTTGAACAGTATCTTGCAGTGATTGTCCTCGGGTTCGGTGCGTAGCCAGTCGAGCAATTGGCCCTTTTTGATGGCATCCATCGAGCCGTCGATGTGCTCGCAGTCGCACACCAAATTGTGCTCGCTGAGGTAGGCAAACTCTTCGCTGGCGCGGCCTTCAGGGTCAGTCAGACTCAGCTGCGCCAAGTGCTCGCGGTAGTGTTCAACCGTGCCCTGAAAGTACCGCATGAACTGCTTAGAACCGGCCTTATCGTATTTGCCGGTTGAGTCGATAATCTGGGCAAAGCCCACCGCGCGGCGCATCGGCTGGGAATCGCCGGTGAGTTGGTCGCTCACGCCATACTTGTTGAGCGCCTTCCACGTGCCTACCACCTTAGCAGCTTGGTATTGGGAGAAGTCGAGTAGGGATTCATCGGTAGGTAGCAGCGACTTGTCACCGACCAAGATAATGACCTTGTAGTCGACCAAGCAGCCGAGTTTAACTGCGCGGTCGAAGTTTAAGGTGTGGAACACCGGGCCAAAGACCTTTTCGTCATCCATCGAGTACAGAACGGCCTCGCCCGCGGTCTCTTGCTGCTTGGCCGCGTCGCCATAGATTTTTGGCGTGGCGGTCATGTAGAGGCGCTTTAGACCCTTGATATAGTCATCATCGTGGATGCGGGTGAAGTTCGACTCATCGTCGACCGCGCTTTCAGCGCCGCGGCGCCCGCGTATCTTGCGCCCCTTGGTCTTGGCGGGAGCAGCTGCCTCAGCGTTAGCCGCTGATTCGGCGCCCGCACCTGTGTTCTTGGCCGCAACCTCGTTAGTGTCAGCAGTGGTCTCAGCGGTCGTGCCTTCTTGCGCTTTGACCTCGGCATCGAGCTGGGCGGTCATAGCGGTCGACTTGCGGTCTGCGACTAAGTAGCCACCGGCGGTGCGGTGCGCCTCGTCGCAGATGATGAGGTCAAGCGCAGGCAGCCCGTAGTCGCTCTGGGCTTGGTGGATGACGTCAAGCGACTGGTAAGTCGAGAAGATAACGGTCATGCCCACGGCAGGGCCTTTGCGCTCTAACGAGGTGTTGACCGCGTTTGCTAAGCTCTTGGCGTCGGTTGTAGCCGGGAAACTTAAGTCCGACGGGCGCATATAGCTGGCAAAGTCGTCTTCGTCGCCTGACTTGCCGACCTTGCTATCCGAGCACACCGCAAAGGCGGTCATGGCCTCGCTCGCTTGACGCTTCCAGTCGTACAAGGTCTGGGAGAGCAACGCTAAGGATGGCATTAAGAATAGGACTAAGCCTTGGTTGCCAGTTTGGCGCTCGGCAATCTTGAGGGAGGTAAAGGTTTTGCCCGTGCCGCAGGCCATGATGAGCTTGCCGCGGTTGTGGTGCTTAAAGCCTTCGATGACGTTCTCAAGCGCTTCTTGCTGGTAGGGGCGCAGCTGGCGCTTAGAGATGACGACTTGCCCAGTCTTGAGAAAGCCGTTCCAGTCGACATTGGCCTCTTCAAGGTCGGAGCGATTAATGGTTTCGACGTGCTTAGGGCGGTGGGAGAGCTCTTTTTGGGCGTGCTCGGACAGGCGTCCGGTGTA
>DXIF01000267.1 GCA_019113025.1 Candidatus Anaerobiospirillum stercoravium
AAGCCGTCGGAATCAGCGCTCATGTAGATTGGGGTAACCCAAATGCCCGTACCTTGGCCATTGTTGGCGTAGGTGATGGCGGTGTTTTGGGCGCCCATACCCATGCGACCGGCGATGGCGTCAGTGGTAGCGCTACCTGCCTTTAACGCAACCTGAGCGGCCCCACCAAACTCGGCCATGTGAGCGGCAGCATCAGCGGCGGCGCCACGGGTCTCGGTTTGCTCGCGAATGGCGTTCAAGAACGAGTTGCTTGGTGCGTGGTAGACCAAGTATGGGTCTTCCTCTGGGGTTTGGGTTCCATCCACGTAGTCTGGGTTCGGGATAGCGACGTAATCCCCCTGAGCTAATGGCTTGCCATTAGCATCAGTGAAGGTCTTGCCATCGGTGGTGCTGACCCCTGCGGCCCAGCCTCCGTGGGTTGGGCTGTCTACATGGTCAGCTTCACCAATGCTCTCCCAGTTGGTGTCGCCTGCAATGTAGGAGATGATGCTGTGGCGCACCGAGGATGAGGTGTCGGTGTAAGCGCTGCGGGCAACCTCAGGGTTGAGCTCCATGTCGGCAACGTTGATGTTTTGGCCGGTATAGACGGTGGATAACAAGCCGTTTAAGGTCTCGACCAAGATGCCCTTGCCCCCGGAGACATTGCCGGTGATGGTGATTTCATCAGTACTGCCGTCACCGCCTTCCAGTGCAAAGAGCTTCAAGGTATCCGAGCTGCGGTAATCGCCGGTGATGACGATCTTGCTGTTCTCGTCGGCCATGATATCAACCGTATTGTCGCTTGGGGCGAAGGTAATTGCAGCCTGCTCGCCGTTGGCGGCGCCGACATCAACCGCTAAGATACCGTTACCGTCGAGGTAAACATCGTAGTCATTGTACTTAGCCTTAACGGTCTTGAAGTCGCCTGACTCCGAGCCCAAGGTGACGGTTGGGTCAACTACCAACTTGTAGTCTTGATCGACCTTAAAGTTGTCGGCCACATAGAGGATAGCGCCGACCCCTGAGGCGCTCAGATTGCCCTTAGCATCGATGTACTGGGCAAAGAGCTGAGTAACTTCGTGCTTAGCGTTTTGGTAAGAGGCATCAGAGCCAAGCTTGTCCACACCGACGGCTAAAATCGAGTTACGCAGGGTGTAAGCATTACCAGTTAAGACACCGGCATCGTACTTGGTGCTACTGGTGTCGCTAAAGCTCTTAGCCGAGGCAAAGGACAGGCCGGTGGCGCTGTTCCAGTCTGGGTCAATTACTAAGTCAGCACCATTTAAGTCCATGGTGTTGGTGATTAAGGTGCCCGTGGCGCCCGCAGTCTGAGCAGAGCCATCGGTACCAACGTTGATGATGGAGCCAGATGCACCCTCAAAGGTCTCGCTGGTGACAACACCACCTGCGATGGTCAGGGTATTAGCGCCACTGCTGGACTGTTCCATGGTGATGGAGTCAGCGTTGACCACACCGTTTAAGGCCGAGTTCGTACCACTGCCACTTGCACCCAAGACCAGCTCATTGGTGGTTAAGGTGGTGCCAGCGCTCTGAGTTAAGGTCTCAGCGGTTAACTTGTTTGCGCCGCTTTCAGAGGCATTGTTGAGGTTACCACCGAGCGTCAGGGTCTTAGCGGTAACATCTTCAGCGACGTTGACCGTACCGGTACCGATGGTAACGGTCTCAAGGTCAATCTCACCCTCAACGCTCTGCGCCAAGCCCTCACCTGCGGTTAAATTAGCCGAGGTGCCAGTGGTGCTTGAGGTGATAGCACCAATGCGACCGGCGCCGGTGAGGGTAACGTTTGAGTCGGTCGCAACCTTGACATCAGCAACCGTAGCCGTACCGCCTGATTGGGCCGGAGCGGTGTAAACGAAGTTGCTGCCCTCAGAGCCATTGCTCTTAAGAATCAAGGAGCCATCAACCGTAACGTAGTTCGTGCCGGTGGTCAGCTCAACTGCGGCGGCACCGTTACCTAAGTTAATGCCATCGGAGGCAGTATTGGAGTCAACCGTTACCGTTACACCCTCAAGTCCGGTGACGTTTTGGACATCGTTAACGCCAGCGTCATTTAAGTCTTTGTAGCTGACCTTTTTGTCTGCGCTGATTTCAATACCGCTGATGTCGATGTTGATTGAGCCGAAATCAAAGGAGCCCTTATAATCAGCCTTCACTAAGGCACCCTTGATCTTCTTTAGGTCGGCAGCGTTAATTGAGGTCTGTGCTGGATCGGTAACATAAGCTAAGTCGATCTTTAAGGTACCGCCGGCATTTAAGGTGACCTTATCCTTGTTCCAGCCGCCTTTTTCTGAGGTCTTGCCACCTGAGGTTGCGACATCGATCGTGATGCCCGAGGCACCGGAGGTTACGTTAAAGATATCCTCAACCGCATCAGCGCCAGCGATGGCTAAGGTACCGCCATTGTTGATGTTGATGTTAGTGGTGGTCAAGGAGATATCGTTAGCATATTCTCCTTTATCATTTTTCGTTTCAGTGCGGCCATCACCTTGGAAGGTCAACATGCCGTTAATATCGATCGAGCCCGAGGCACCCGATTCGCTACCCAGTAAACGGGTCGCCGTGACATTGGCATTAGAGGCAATCTCAATTTTACCGGCACGGTTAATGACTAACTCGCCGACATTAGATACGGTGCCTGAGAGCGTGGCCGTACCTGAGGTGTCAGCGACTAAGCGGGCACCACCAAAGTTCCAGTTGCCGTCGACGTAGAGGGTTGAATCGCCGGAGGCCTTATAGGAGGTGGCATAAAGGCCGACATAAACTCGATCAACGTTGATCAATTGGCCTTGGGTCGAGCCATCATTGACCAAGTTTAAGGTTGCAGTGGTGCCATCCTTGGCGATGACGTAGATGCGATGATCGGGATCTGCTTTGCTTGAGCCCGAACCATCTTGCAGGGTGACGCGATCGCTGACGCTGATGGTGCCTTGATCAATGGCAAAGGCATAATCTTTGTTGGCAACATTTTCATATTTTGCGGTCTTAGCCGTCAGCTCCTTGGCATCGATCGTCAGCTCACTGGTGTTGAAACGGGAGTCTAAGGTGACCTCGCCTGCGGCCTCTAAGTTGAGCTTGGTTTCAACCGTAAAGTTATCGGAGAGAGCGCCACTCTCGCCAAAGACGCCCAAACCCAAGAGATCAGCATCGCCGTCGACGGTTAAGTTAACCTCGCTGCCGCTAAAGTTGACCTTGCCTTGATCCGCGCCGTCCTTGGCTAAGAGGCCAGCGAAGTTGTCCTCGGACAGGGCGATGTTGTCAGCGTCAAAAGTAATGGTGCCGATATTTTTGAGTTTACCCTCGTTAAAGGTAATGTCTGAGGTAGTAGAGGAGCTATCTTCGTCAAAGTAAGTGATCTTGCCTAAGATAAGGTTGCCATCCTCATTGATCGTGACATCGGTCCCTTTGAAGTTGAGCTCTGGGCCAAAAATACCGCCATTGCCGGTTACCTTAATCTCGCCATCGTTGAAGTTGGCAACACGGTTATCACCGCTTGAGAGGTAGATTAAGGCGGTATTTTTACCAGTGTAGGTTTGGTCCCCACCGCTCATGGTGATCGTACCGCCGTTCATCTCGATGTTGTTGGCCGATAAGAGCGAGCCTGAGTTCATGGTGATCTCAGGTCCCGTACCTCCGTCCGAACCGATGGTCATAACACCTGTGCCTTCACCATCGTACCCGGCTTGAATGGCAGTGTTCCAGTTACTGCCAGAGCCTTCGCCACCAAAACTGGTGCCTAAGGTAATCTGGCCGTCGAGCAGGTTAACCTGCTTAAACTGAATTGAGGTCTTGGTTAAGGAAACAGTGGCCCCATCGCCTTGGACAGTGAAAATCGATTTACCGTCACCGATGTCTGCTAATTGGTTGTCCCAACCTAAGACACCAAAGCCGTTCCCTTGGATTGAGTCTTTTTCGCTGTTGTCAATGGTTAGAGTACCGCCATCGACCGTTAACTTATTAGTAAACAGCGCTCCGCTGTTGCCCGTTGTTGCGCTGCTCAGCGAAGCGCCGGCGCCGATGGTTAAGGAGTTGACTGTTTTGTTTGAAAAATCTCCTGAGACGGTGCCTTGAATGATTACATCGTTACCCGACGTCCAATTTGCGAAATTATTGTCGGGGGTGATGATGGTCTCAGCCTGAGCTTGGCCTGCGGCTAAGGCGGCGGTCAGCATGATGGCTGGGGCTAGGCCTGCGATGTAGGCGCGCTTGAAGATGGCGCGGTATTGCGCCAGTAAGAACTTAATGGCGTGATTGGAGTTGCGCACGATTAAGTAATTTCCTTTGGTATGGTATGGGGCAGCTGGTAGTCTTGGTGGGAGAGGTGGCCTTAAGCGAGGCTTGAGGTAGGTACCGCGCGCAAGGCAAAGCCCCAAGCTAAGTAGGGCTTAGGTTCGCTGCGGCCAAGGATTCAAGCAGCTCTTAGGTTGTGCCGAGCGCTTGTCCTTGAGGATTTGTGAGACGGCGCGGTGGATTGTTACTTAGTGCGCCTAAGGCTTGACCTCATGGTACGGTCAGCCTTTGTTTGTCCCAGTGTGCTCCATGGTATCCAGTGTGAATGGAGCTTTGACCCACACAAACGAACGAGGGTGCGGTCGTCGATTAAGTCCAGCTGCGGAGTGCTGTGATATTGCGATATTTGGGCACGTCCGTATGAACAATAACCGACGCGGATGCGCGGCGTAATCGGTAAAAAAAAAAATGCGTACCTTTTGCTAAAAGACTGGCGTTTTTGCTGATTATTTTGAGGATAAAAATAATACTGTGTTACTGCCTTGTGCGGGCTGGAGCACAGCGCGCGGACGGGGCCGGGCTTGGACTAGGAGCGGTGCTATACTTTGCTCGGCGGGGCCGAGCCTGTGCGCGTGAGCGCTCAAGCGTTTGAGTGATCAAGTGCTTAAGTGAGCATGCGCTGGAGCGCAATTGACTTTGGTTCGGCCGGGGACTTATGTGGGCGGAAGCTGGGGAGAGGTTGCGATGGCGCTACGGCGTACGATTGGGTGTTTGGTGGGCGTGGTGGCGCTGTGGTTGGGTTCGGTGCTGCTCAGCGTTGCCCCGGCGGCGGTTGACGATGAGGCGGCCGCGATAGCGCAGCTGAGAACGGTGCTGTGCGATAGGTTTCGGCAAAGTGCGCTTGCGGGCGCGCGCAAGCAAATTGAGGCCAATCACTTCTTAAGTCGCGAGAAAAAGGCGATTTTTGTGCGCTTCTCCGAGCGCTTGCTCAACGAGACCCAAGTGATACCGGTGATGGTCGATACGTTGGTTGCGACCTATGGCTCCAAGCTATTGGGGACGGCCTCGCAGGAGTTGCAGGCTCAGATGATTAACCAGGTGGGAACCATCTACGGCAAGATCGGCGCCGCGGGACTGACTTATCTCTCCGATCGGGAGCGACGTTTGGTCTTGTCCCAGCAAATGGAAGTCATGGGGCGCTTGGCGCCGCAAGACTGCGTTCTCTACGCCAATGCTCAAGTTACATTGGACTCCATCGCTAAAAATGCCACCGCCACGGGCGCCTTCTTGCAGACCATGAGCAATCAGGAGGTGCAAGCTATTCTCGATGCTCAGCTGAACACCATGAGCCTTGGTGCCCTACATCAGGCCAAGCCGCGCCGCATGACCCGCGCCCAGTATGAGGAGATGCAAAAGCTAACAGGTGAGGCCATAGTCGATTGGATGTTGAGCTTTGCCCCTGAGGATCAAGAGCGCTTTGCTCAGTTCCTGTGGGGCGATGCCAGTAAGCTGAGCGTAGATGATGCGTGTGCGATTAACATTAGCCTCAACCAAATGGCGCTGGAGGCTGAGGGTAATACGGGAGAGCTGGTGCGCTTGGCAATGATGCTGGGCTTCTTCGAGGAAGATGAGTTGGTCTCAGATTAAGGCTTGAGGAGCGGGTTGTCGGGTTGGTGGGCGACGATGTAGCGACCCAGCACCGTGATGACGGCATTGGCCCGGGCTAAGTCCTGTTCGGCCTTTTGGATGCGCGCCTCATCTTTGCGGTGGCGTTTTTGCTCGGCTTTAACCTGTTGCCGCTCCTGTTTAAGCTGTTGCTTAATTGCGCTCTTGAACCCGATGTCACGCTGATCGTACTCCGCCTTGAAGGTCTTGACCTCATTGAGGTCAACTTGCTCTTTGCGACAGTAACTGGCAGCCTCGGGCGAATCAAAGCCCAGATACTCGCATACCTCAGCTAAGCGGATAGCGTCTTTGAAATCCTTGGCGCCGCGCGGTAAGGTTGTGGCTTGCGGCTTCAGCTTAGTGCGCTTAATGTTGTTGACCGTGCTCGAGCTGACCCCACAGGCTTGCGCAATCTGGGCTTGCGTGTACTTAGGGTTAGCGCTTTGCAGCATGGCGACAATTTGAGCGATGGTCGTGTCAGCTAAGGGCTGGCTCATTTGAAGCTCCGGGTGGGTGAACCTAAAATAGGGGAACAAGTTACTGCGGGCGATTCACCGTGAGCTGCTCTCCGTGGGTTGATGATGCCGGGCGGTATTGTGGGAAGTATGTGCCATGGAATCGGGCCATGGGGCGGGCGTTTGTTAGTGCTTGCGCCAGTACATAAGGAAGTAGACGCACATGACCACGGCGATGATGAGCGCTACGCCCATCCAAAAGTCGAGGGAAAACAGGGTCTCTAAGCTCATGGCAGGTTCCTTTTAGGCTGGCTGATAGGTAGACTGAAGATGTTTGCTGAGGCTAATCTTACCATAGCGTCGGCGGCACATTGTGCCGCACAGACGGTGCAGCGCTTGGTTCTCGGCACGGGCTTAGTACACAGCGCTTTGGTTGCGGGGCATGGTTACAAGGAGATGAGGCGATGCTGGAAGTTCGGGAGCTGCGCTACTTCTTGGAGGTGGCGAACACCTGCAATATCACCAAGGCCGCAAATCACCTGCATGTGACGCAGCCGTGTCTGTCGCGCGCGATTAAAGATCTTGAGGGCAAGCTCGGCCAGCGCTTGATCACGCGGCGCTCCCATAGCGTGGAACTTACGCCTGAGGGCTTGCTCTTAGTGGAACGGGCGCGTTCGATAGTGTCACTAGTGGGCAATACCGAGCGCGAGTTTAAGACGCTGACCCAGAAGATCGCAGGTAAGGTCAATATCTGCGCCGCCGAAACGCCCGCCTTTGCGTGGCTGGCCGCGGTGATCGCTGAGATTCAGTCGGAGCATCCCGAGGTGGTGTTTAACCTTGAAAGCGGCAACTATGAGCAAACGCTGGTACGCCTGGATCAAGGCATCTACGACTTTGGCTTGGTGGTCGAGCCCTTTGCGCAGCTGGAGCACTTTGAGGTGCTGACCTTGCCCGTGGTTGACCCGTGGGTGTTGTTGCTGCCCACCGGGCATCCGCTGACGCACCGTAAGTTCATCACGCCCGATGACTTGGTAGCAGAGCCCTTAATTCTCTCGAGCCAAGAGCTGAACAATCACGCTGATACGGGCTTGCACGCGTGGTTTGGTGCCAAGCGCTTTGCTCAGCTTAAGGTCGTTGATACCTTCAATCTGCTCTATAACGCCGTAATATTGGTCGAGCAAGGCATCGGCTTGATCCCGGCCTTAAGCGGTATCATCAATGTGCGCGGCAATCCTAAGCTCTGTCAGCTGCCGCTGCGTCCGGCATTCTCAACCCATGTCTATTTGATCTGGGGGCGGCACCGCACCTTGCCGCCTGCGGCGCGCCTGTTTTTGGAGTGCTTGACCGAGCGGGTGGATGCCGCCACAGCAGAGTGAGCTTCTGGTTGGGGGGCGCTGGGGCTGCTGCGCTTAGTTTTGGCGCAGGTAGCGTAGGCTCAGCGCGGTGACGCTCAGAATGAAGACCCCAAGCACGATAAAGGTCAAATGCAGGGTAATGAGGTGCGCCAAAAAGCCAATGATGGCAGGGCCCAGCAAGACGCCGGTAAAGCCTAAGCTATTGACCACGGTAACGCTGATGCTCATTGGCACCTCCTTGACTTTGGCCACATAGGACACCAGCTGCGGAATCACGTTGCTCGAGCCAATGCCAATTAAGGCGAAGCTAGCAATGGTACAGTAGGCGTGGTCGATTAAGGCGGCGAGGATAAAGCCCAAGCAAATGAGCATGGTGCCTAACACAATCACGCGGCGGCGGCCCATCAAGAGCACAATGCGATCGCCAATGAAGCGAAATGAGGTCATCATAATGGCAAAGGCGGCATAGCCATAGCCCGCTTGCTCCAGGGGCATGGCGCGCTCATCGACCAAGAATACGCTCGACCAGTCGAGCATCGCGCCCTCAGTTAAGTAGAGCACGAACAGCATAAAGCTAATCATGAGCACGGTTGGATGCAGCACATAGCGCCGGGAAAAGGCCTGGTCGGGGGCGGGCGCCGCCGCGGCCGTATTGGCACTGCCCCTGGCATCGGCATTGACAGCGGCACAGGCACTGGCATTGGTGCTTGGGGCCTGATATTGTTCTGGGTGCAGCTCTTGTTGGTTAAACAAGCTGCGGCCGCGCCATAGCACCATTACGACCAAGAATGCAGCGCTGATCCCGGCCGCGGTCGGCACCGCGAGGTTGGCGCCTAACAGCGAGGTGACGCCAAAGGAGCCGATTAAGCCGCCTAAGCTATAGCGTGCATGCAGTCCGCTCATGATAGTGCGGCCTGTGACCTGCTCGATCATGGCGCCGTTGATGTTGGAGACCACCTCTAAGATCACGGCAGCCAAGCCAAATAGGACTAACACCACAATTAAAAGGGGGAGGGATTCGAGCACGCTGATGAGCACGAGGCAGAGCGCCCATAAGGTAGCTGCGGCAAAGATCGGAATCTTGCAGCCTAGGCGTGCCGTCAAGAAACCTGCTAAGGGCGAGGAAAAGAGCGAGCCTGAGCCCACGCATAGCAAGAGCAGGCCAAGGCCATGCTCATCTAAGCCAAAGCGCGCTTTGATGTAGGGGATGATCGGGGCCCAAGCGGCAATGGCAAAACCGGCGGCTAAGAAGCCCACGCGGTTAGAGCGCATCCAATTAGGAAAAGATGCAGGGATTACGTCTTGAGAGGTTGCGGAGTGGGGAGTTTGGTGTTGCATGATCGCACCAAGCCTTATTGCTACCTAATCGTGCACGGCCTCGCTGAGCTTTTGTCCCCGGTTGGTGTTGCGCCAACCGCTCAGGCGGGCTCGCCTGTAGACTGCGCAGTCCTTAAGCGCAAGTGCCTCCGGTAGCAAAGGCACTGGGTCTGATTTCAGGGAAAAAGAAGGTTGAGCTCTTGCTCCAACGCTGGGCATTATAGCAACTGGGCGCTAAGCTGCAACTGGGCCTGGGACTGCAATGGGATTGGGGTTGCAATAGGGTTAGGGCTGCAATGGGCTTGGGGCTGCAAGTGGGGCGCCGCGCGGGCTTAGGCGGGGGACAGTTGGCCTTGCACGTAGTAAGCGGCGGCGGTGAGACTGCCTTGGGGGTTGTAGCACAGGTCGGGGCCATGGAGTAAATCGTGGCGATAGGTGGTGGCGCGCTTGAGTTGGCCGTTTTCGTAGTACTCCAGAGCGGTGCCCTCGATCAGACTATGGCTAAATTGCATGGTGCGATAGATTGCGCCGCTTTCGTAGTACCACGTGGTGGTGCCCTCAGTCAGGCCGTCAATGATGGTGCTGGTAAGTAGGAGGGCACCTGACTTATAGAATTGCTTGATGGTGACATGGCCATGCTGATGGAGGCTGCTGGAGGACAGCTGCCCATGTTCGTAGTAGGTGCGCACATAGCCACAGCTGCGGCCATGCTCATCGTAGGTGATGGCCTGCTCGCACTTCAGCTGCCCATTTTCGTAAAAGGTGCGCGCCAGGCCACAGCACAGATCGTGCTCATAGGGGATTTCGTACGCCAGTTGCCCGTTTTCGTAGAAGCCCATGCAGGTGCCGTTCAGCTGGCCTGCCTCGTAATGCTCAACCTTTTGGAGCGCGCCCGACGGATAGTACTGCTTGACCGTGCCCTCGACTACGGTGCTGGGCTGCGGCGGCCGGTCAATCATGGG
>DXIF01000268.1 GCA_019113025.1 Candidatus Anaerobiospirillum stercoravium
GCAGGGCGCGGATTGGTTTTACACGCACCTTCGGTAAGAGCAAAACTCAATGATTGCGTTATTTGCGCTGCTCTTGCGGTTGAGCTGCATATGTGACATTAGGCGCAAAATGCAAATTTACGGAGCCCATGTAATAACAGTGGAACGTTATGGCAGAACCAGTTGAATTAACCAAGAAGGTTAAGGCTTACTTGAAAGCTAATTGGCCAGAACTTGATTACGTCGAGTATGTTGGTACTTTTAATGGAAAGCCAGCTTATGCTGTGTCTGATATTCCGTTTGAGCAACATGCTTATACTGTTCAAGGCGGATATCCTTTCTTTGTAGCGGAGGAGCATGATCTTACCAAATCGCTCTTCTACCATTATTTGGACGAAGAATTTCGTGCTGGGTTGAAGGGTGATCCTGACTATGTCCCTAAGCCCGATCCTTTGGCTGAGCCGCTAGAGGTAACTGAGAAGGTTCAAGCTTTGCTGAAGGATCGCTACCCTGATATTAGATATCTTGGGAGAATAGATGGCTTGCCTGTTTATGTGCTCTCAAAGAAGGAGTTTGATCCTAACGATCTTTGTGAGATTTCTAATATGTTTGAGAATACGTACTACTTAGCAAATCCTGACGATCTCTCAAAATCAAAGTTTTTTGATTTTGAGGATGAGTTGCATCGCAAAATAGAATACTCGTTCTCCTGATAAAAAAATGTGATGTTATTATCACATACAAGTCATTGCTTGATTATCAACATAGGCACCGCAAGGTGCCTTTTAATTGTATCGCTAAATTATGATTCAATTTGAGGAGTTAGTGTTATCACTAATTCGACAAATCGACATTAGCTTGGAGCAAAGCGTAAGCTGAGAGCGGGGCTTAGAGACAGGGTGAGCGAAGGTTTGGTTGTGGTGGAAACTTGGTGGGAGGGCGGCAGCTGCGGTGCGGCCTGAAGTTAAACGGGAAGGCGCTTGGCTGGGCGCAAACAAAAATACCCTGCTAGGCAGGGTATTTTGGCTCAAGCCGCGGCGCGGCTTGGACTTTGTGGGCGGTGCGTTAGCACCAGCGCCTTATCTGCGCCTTAGACGCGCTTCTTGAACTCGTTGGTGCGAGTGTCGATTTCGATCTTGTCGCCGATGTTAACGAACTCAGGAACGCTTAACTCGAAACCAGTACCGGCTAAACGAGCAGGCTTGGTGACCTTGCCCGAGGTGTCGCCACGAACGGCTGGCTCAGTGTACTCAACCTCACGAACGATCGAGATTGGTAACTCAACCGAGATGGCCTTGCCGTTGTAGAAGGTAACTTGGCAAACGTCTTCCATACCGTCAACGAGGTAGTTTAAAACGTCACCTAAGTTGTCCTTTTCGATGTCGTACTGGTTGTACTCCTCGTCCATGAAGACGTAGAGTGGATCGTTGTAGTACGAGTAGGTGCAGGACTTGCGCTCTAAGATTACGTCCTCTAAGCGGTCGTCAGCGCGGAAAACGGTCTCAGTACCAGCGTCAGACAGCAGGTTCTTGAGCTTCATCTTAACAACAGCGGCGTTACGACCAGACTTGTTGTACTCGGCCTTTTGGACAACCATTGGGTTGCCGTTGAGCATGATTACATTACCAGCACGAATCTCTTGTGCTAACTTCATCGAGGAACTCCAGAGCGCACAAATGAGGTGTCGGAGCTTGGCGCTCCTGCCTAGTCACCTCAGCGCTTACAGTAAGTTGGGAAACAGAACGCTCGCTTCAGCACTGCGCCTTTGGCGAGGGTGCAAACAAAGCCGTAAGCGACTGGTTGGCTCCCATGAGACCACCAACTGAAGCTTCGGCTGGGCTCCTAAGCCCCCGTGGTCAGGGCGCGGCCGACGTAAGCTGATAAGCTGCGGCGCTGCGGCTCTGCATTGGGCTTAGATAGCGCATAAACTGTGAACGTGGGCCCAAAGCCCGACGTAGTGACAGCCCTCAATTATATCGTATTTTCGCCATTTGATTAAAGGGCGTTGCATGCTGCCGCGCCGCAAGATTCCCACGGGCGTGACTATAGCGCGTGTCCATAGGCGCTCTTCGGTCGCGACGCGGCGCCGCCGCTCTGGCCGCGGCAGCTTGAGCTGACCGTTAGCTTGCCGCCAGCTTGCTGAGAATAAAGGCGCTTAAGCGCTGGCTTAAGGTTGGCTGCGCGCACAGATAGCGCGCCCATGCCGTAAAGAGCGGTCCACACTCACGCTCAAAGCGTGGGAGAAAGTCAGGCTCCAAGAACGGATCGGCTTGGTCTTGAGGCAGCGCTTCGTTGTAGGAGAGCATGGCACGGCGCAGCAAGGCCATGCGCGCGCTTAAGTTGGCGCTTAGGTTGGAGCCTGAGTTGGAGCAAGCGCTAGGTTCGGTTTCTAGTGCGGCGTTTTGGGCTTGCAGCGTGCGCTCCATGCAGTCTAAAAAGGCATTGAGCTTGACGATGTGGGCGCCCTCCTCTTGGGGGTAAATCTGCCATAAGAACGGATGCCCGGTGTGCATCGCGCGCACAATGCTGTCCTCACCGCGCACCAGGTTAAAGTCGCACTTAAGCAGCGTCTGGTCGTAGCCGCTATGGCCGGTCATCGGCACCACGGTGCAGTGCACGTTGGGGGCAAAGTCATAGCTATCCCCCACGGTCAGGGTGAGCCCTAAGCGCTGGTTTAAGTTGTCGCAGGCAAGGCCCGCAAAGACCTTGAGCACGCAGTTGCGCCCGCTTGCGGCTAGGCCTTGTAAGAGGCGCAGTACCGCCGGATTGTCGTAGCCAAACAGGCTTAAGGTGTAAGGCGCTGGAGTGGGGGCAGAGTCGGTAGCGGTTGCTGTAGTGGTTGCAGACCCCAGCCTAGATTGGCACTGCGCGATAAAGTCGGGGTCGAGGTTGAGCCCGCCGGTGCGTGCGGTAAAGCCCGGGAAAAAGAAATGGCTGGTTAAGCCCTCGGCCGGCGAGGGCAGCTGATGGCAGTCTTCAACCCACGGCTCGGCGCTTAAGTACTCAAGATTGATGATGAGCGGCTGACCGCTGTGCTGCTGGCGCTGTTGCAGCGTCTTGAGCGTGACCTCATCAAAGCGGCAGCTAAAGGCGCTGAGCACCACGGCGCTGGGCTCATAGCCCACTAATGGCTGCTCCCAGGTACAGAGCTTCAGGTGAGGATTGGCTGAGTCGCTAGGATCGGTCAGCGTGGCCGTTACCTCAGGCTGGTCGCAGAACAGGCGCACCGCAAAGTGCTGCCCATGCGGGAGCTTAAGCTCACTTAGGCTGCGCGCTAGGTGTAGACACACCCCCGCATCGCCATAGTTATCAATGACCCGACAGAAGATATCAAGACTAATCGCAGTTTCCATCCCGCCCTCGCTCGTGTGCCGACCGACGTGCCTTAGCGCACGCTCATCCTAAGAGCGCATTGTACCGAAGTCGCATGAAAGGCGGTGGGATGACGGTGGTCAGGCCGCGGTCAGACAGCAGTCAGATGGCGGTCAGATACCCTCTCGGGCGGCTGACTGTTGTCGAATAAGAAGGTGGGATGACGAAGGTGGGCGTGCTGGGGAGAACTGTGCCCTAGATGATGTGCTCCATATACTAAATTATGTGGCACTTATGATTCCATAGTGGGGTACATTTGGGCGCGCGGTGGCAGGGCCAGGCCTGCGTTTTGGCACGAATTTGCACTGGTATTTGAGGAGATAACTTTGGGGGAAACTACGGGCACAGCGCGCTCGCTCTAGATAGCGCAGAGCGCGATGTTGGAGGTGCTGATGGTGGGCGCGCGCGGCATAAAAGTGTGATCAGGCATGGATTTGACTTAATTGAACAGGGTTAACTAAGTCAAAATTTTTCAATTGGAGCTTAGCCCCGATTTAGCGGCGATCGGCGCCGCTGCCCCAACTTGTCAAGCGCAAAAGTTATAAAAATTCTCAGACATCTTTTGGCCGTTTGCCTAAAATAAAAGTACGGGGACTGACTACAGTGCAAGTGGTGGTATGGTCCTAAAGCCTGTTTTTAAGCCATTTGGAGCGCCGTGGGCGCGTCGCTGGGCGTGGGGCTTAGCTTGTGGGAGAGCAGGAACGAGCGCTTGAGCTTGGTTGAGCTGCAAGTTTTGTTGAGCTTGGTTGAGTTTCGTTGTGGGAAACTCAGCTCCTACGGCCGAGTCTAAACCCGCCGAAAAAAGGTTGGCAAAACAGGTTTGCGTTGTGGGGTAACGCCTTATCAGGTGACATTGACTGGGTGGCATTTGGGATGCATCCGGCCGCTGCGTTGCAAGTAAGGCTGAAAAAAACTTTAGCTAACTCACGAACATGAGCTGACTCAAAGCTGTTATCTGCGGATTGCTGGCAGGTAATGAAAGCAAGTCGGCTTTTGTTTGCCTGAAATTTGGCGCCGTGGGGGCTAAGGTAGGAGCACCACGCGCGTAAATAAGATTTTTGTGGCGTCTTTTGACGCCTTTGTTTTGTGGGGGTGAGCAAAATCGGCCCCATAAAACGAGGATGTGTGTTGAACGCGTGAGTGCTTTTAGGCGCTTGCGCTTTGGTAGGGGAATCGGATGATTAGGTATATCGTTAAGCGTGACGGCCGTAAGGTTGCCTTCAATCGCATTAAAATCGCAAATGCGATTAAGAAAGCTTTGATGTCGGTCCATCCTGACGACGAGCTTTCTGAGCAGGACCTGAAGTTGGTCGACAGCTTAACCTCTGAGGTCGTAACCAAGATCTCGGAGCACGATGATACTGCCCCTACCGTTGAGAGCATTCAGGACTTGATCGAGCGCGTCTTGATCAAGCACAACCTCTCCAATGAAGCTAAGAACTTCATCCTGTACCGTCAGCAGCGTACCAATGTGCGTACCTACAACGCTGAGCTGACCAAGATTTACCGCGACCTCA
This sequence comes from Candidatus Anaerobiospirillum stercoravium, assembly GCA_019113025.1. GTDB lineage: Bacteria > Pseudomonadota > Gammaproteobacteria > Enterobacterales > Succinivibrionaceae > Anaerobiospirillum > Anaerobiospirillum stercoravium. The sequence continues at coordinate 4,869 of DXIF01000268.1, forward strand.
CCTCCAAGTCCACCGATGATATGGACTTAAAGCGTGAGAACGCCAATATCGACGCCAATGCGCCGATGGGCCTGATGCTGCGCTTTGGCTCCGAGGGCTCCAAGGACTTCGTTAAGCGCTATGTCTTAAAGCCCGAGCACTCGATTGCCCACAGCAATGGCACCATTCACATCCACGATCTGGATTTCTACCTGCTGACCATCAATTGCTGCCAAATCAGCTTGAGCGATCTGTTCAAGCGCGGCTTCTCGACCGGGCACGGCTTCTTACGTGAGCCACAGTCGATTCAGTCGGCCGGTGCCTTATGTTGTATCGCCATTCAGTCGAACCAAAACGACATGCATGGTGGCCAGTCGATCCCAATGTTTGAGTATGACCTAGCCCCTTACGTGGTTAAGTCCTACAGCAAGCACCTGCGCAAGGTCATCCAAATCGTGCTGCGTGACGATGAGTTCGATTTAAGCGACTTAAAGGACGCGATCGACAACATCTACCACGAGCACAACTCGGCCTTAACCGATGAGGCCCAAGCTCAGATTGCGCCGCTGGTGCGTGAGATCCTCGCCACCAAGTTCTCCGGCCAAGAGTTAGAGGAAAACTTAAGCTACGTGCTGTCCGAGGCTTATAAGCTCACCAACCGTGAGACTTATCAGTCGATGGAAGCGGTGATCCACAACTTAAACTCGATGCAAAGCCGTGCCGGTGCGCAGGTGCCGTTCTCATCGATTAACTACGGTACGGGTATCACCCCTGAGCAGCGCATGATCATGAAGAATGTGCTCTTAGCCACCGATGCCGGTTTAGGCGGCGGCGAGACCCCAATCTTCCCAGTGCAAGTGTTCAAGGTTAAGGACGGCATCAACACCAAGGAAGGCGATCCTAACTACGACCTGTTCCGTTTAGCGTGCCAAGTCAGCGCCAAGCGCCTCTTCCCGAACTTCTCGTTCTTAGATGCGCCATTTAACATGCAGTACTACGTCCCGGGGCGTCCGGAGACGGAAGTTGCGGTGATGGGCTGCCGTACCCGTGTCTTTGGTAACGACTACGATAAGACCAAGCAGATCATCCCGGGCCGCGGTAACTTATCGTTCACCACGGTCAACCTGCCGCGCCTTGCCATCGAGGCTCACGGTTCGATCAGCAAGTTCTACGACTCGCTCGATCGCGTGGTCAATATGGTCTTCGAGCAGCTGTTAGACCGCTTTGAGATCATCGCCGAGAAGCATGTTTACAACTACCCATTCTTGATGGGCCAAGGCGTCTGGATTGACTCCTACCGCCTGCACTGGGATGACAAGATCCGCGACGTCATCAAGAACGGATCGCTCTCGGTGGGCTTCATCGGCTTAGCTGAGGCCTTGGTCGCCTTAGTAGGCAAGCACCACGGTGAAAGTGAGCAGGCTTGGAACTTAGGTCTTGAGATCATCCGCCATATGCGCGCGCTGACTGATGCTCAGACCAAGAAGACGGGCCTTAATTTCTCCCTCTTCTCGACCCCAGCCGAGGGCTTGTCCGGCCGCTTCGTCAAGATCGACCGCAAGATCTACGGTGAGATTGAGGGCGTGACCGACCGCGCCTACTACACCAACAGCTTCCACGTGCCGGTTTACTACAACATCTCGGCGGCCGATAAGATCCGCCTTGAGGGCCCATTCCACGAGCTGTGCAACGCCGGTGCGATCTCGTACGTCGAGATGGACGGCGATCTCAACAAGAACATTGATGCTTTCGAGAAGGTGATTTTATACATGCGCGATTGTGGCATCGGCTACGGCTCGATCAACCACCCGGTTGACCGTTGCCCTGTCTGTGGCTACGTCGGCGTGATCAATGATGTTTGCCCTAAGTGCGGCCGTAAGGACGGCGAGGGTGTCAGCATCGAGCGCTTAAGCAAGTTAGGCGTCGACTGCATCTGCCGCGGCTAAGAGCCCGCACTGCGCGGCGCTGGACAAGACAGCGCTCCGCGCTTGGATGAGAGAGCAAGCCCGACAGGCTTGCTTGGACCGGTTTTTTGGCAGTTTGCCCCCACACGTTGTAGGTGACGCCGGGGCAGACACAACGCAGTGAGTGATGGCACTGCAATGAGGAGACTACAAATGGTAACCAGATTACATGCTCGTAATGGTATTGTTGGTGAGGGGGTTAAGTTCGAGCGCATTCGTCGCGTTACGGGCTACTTAGTGGGCACCTTAGACCGCTTCAACAACGCCAAGCGTGCTGAAGAGCACGACCGCGTTAAGCACATGCACGTCTAAGACGGCGCACGCTTAACCTAGGATCGTCAGCTCAGGCTGGCTGACCATGAGGCCCCGTACGGGGCCTCACGTTTTTGTGGGGGTATTGAGCTCCAACCTTAAAGCGCTCCCATTCCAGCGCCCGCGCCGCATGCCCTACGCCTTGTGTACCCGCGCCGCGGGCAGGTACCCACCGACGCCAGCTATCTGGGCAAAATGTATACATTAGTCCCGTTGGCAGCGCCATTTTTTTTTGGGGGGGGGGCGAAAATGGCTTAAACAAGCTGTTCTTTAGCAAAACTAGGTCTACGTCCGAAAGGGGGACTGGGCCGCTGCCTGCCTGCCCGCTGCCTGCCCGCTGCTACCTGCCCGTCGCTGCGCGCGCGCCGCCTGCGGCGTTCGCTGCTAGGAAGCCTCGCGTGCCGAGCCTTGTGATAAAAAAGATGAATTGGGCTCTGGAGAGCAAAGTGCGGTGCCGCTTTTTTGTATGATGGTGCTAAAGTCTTTTTTTGGCACAGAGGAGCCTGTCATGAGTCCCGAGCTCAAGCTATTAGAAAACACCTCGCTGCGCATTGCCGGCGCCGTTGAAGAGTCGATCGTCGATGGCCCGGGCATTCGCTACACCATCTTTACCCAAGGTTGCCCATTTCGCTGCAAGGGCTGCCATAACCCGCAGTCGCAACCGCTGCAAGGCGGCATTGAGGTTAAGCTCATTGCCCTGTACAAGGAGCTCAAGCACAATCCGCTGGTGACGGGCGTGACCTTCTCGGGTGGTGAGCCCTTTATCCAAGCGCGTGCGCTCGCCGTGCTGGCGCGGCAGTTACGCGCCGAGGGCTATTCGCTCTGGTCGTACACCGGCTACGTCTTTGAGAAGCTGCTGCAAGACGATATCTGCATGGAGCTGTTAAAGGAGCTCGACGTGGTGGTCGATGGCCCCTTTGTCCAAGCTAAGGCGAGCATGGACATCGACTTTCGCGGTTCGACCAATCAACGCATCATTGATGTGCAAAAGTCGCTGCAATTAGACAAAGTGGTCTTAGCTGACGGTTTCAAGTAACGACCACGGCGGTGGGGCGCAAGCCCAGATAGAACGGCGCTTGCCGCCCTTTGCGCCACCGCTCCCACCCCGAGTGAGCTCACGATCTGAGTGCCTTTAGGTTGCGCCTTGGTAGCGGGCCCTGTAGTCTGGCATGATGCCATGAGCGTGCGGGTAGTCGGCACGCTGCAGGCATTGGGACTTACATTGGTGAGGTACAAGGCATTAGGATGACCTTTTCCTTGAGCAAGCTGTTTTCTTGGCGCACGGCCCTGAGCAAAGGAGCAGATGTAGGGATTATTCCCCCCGAGGACGCCGCGGCCGAAAACCAAGCAGAGCGCGCCCCAAGTACGGGCGGTGGCGCGAGCGCCGCGCAAGCTGGCGACGCTCTAGCGCCCAGATCCGATCTCCCGGAGCTGAGCGCTACGAGCAAGCATCTGTGTCGCTCCTGTGACCTAGTGTTTGAAATGCCGCCTTACCGCAAGGGGGTCAAGGTCATTTGTCCGCAATGTCGCACGCAGCAGCGCTCGGGCTACAAGGCTTCGCTTTATGACTTAGCGGTCATCTCCATTGCCTCGCTCATCATGCTCTTAACCTCGGTGACCCTGCCCTTTATGAGCATTGCGGCGATGGGCATTTCCCAGTCGATGTCGCTCATCTCGATCTTCTACGTGCTCAAAAACGACTGGGCGCTGCTGCTGTACATCTGCCTGTTTTTTACCTTTCTCTTTCCCTTGGGCATGCATACCATTGTCATTGCTCATGTCTTCTTGCATTTGAAGATCACCCCGCCGGTGGCCAAGATCTACAGCTTCTGCTTTCGCTTTGCCATGGTCGACGTCTTCATCTTGGGCGTGCTCATTAGCCTAGTGAAGCTAGTGGGACTGGCCGAGGTCACCTTCCATATCGGCTTTTTTACCGCCATGGTGTTCGCGGTCTTGATGATGTGGTGCTATCGCCATGGCAGTCCGTATCGCATCTGGGAGCGCGTGCTCAAGCACACTGAGGGTTTACAAGGCGCCCGCTGTGGCGGGCGCGGTATCGACCAAGGCCTCATCATGTGCCGCCATTGCGGCATGGTTTATCGCCGCCTGGGGGGCGTCACTAAGCCCCACGGCACCGGCCTACAGCGCTTATACGCCGGGGAGGAACCGTGCCCGCGCTGTGGGGGGTACAACGACTATCGGGCCACGCACTGTGGCCAAAAGACGGTAGCGCTGCTGTTAGCTGCGATCATTATGTACGTGCCGAGCAACGTCTATCCCATCATGTTCACCAGCTACTTAGGTAGTGACTTAGGCTCCAATATCTTAGATGGCGTGGTCTCGCTTTGGGGGATGGGCTCGTACTTTGTCGCCTTGGTGATCTTGGTGGCCTCGATTTGTATCCCAGTGATCAAGATTGTGTGCCTCGTTTGGCTCTTATGCTTGGCCTTTTTGCGGCCGACGCCTCATCCGAGCAAATCCAACAAGCTCTATCACCTCGTGCTCTTCATTGGCCGCTGGTCGATGATCGACGTCTTTGTGGTCATCATCATGTCAACGGTGGTGCGTATCACGGGCATCATCACCATTGATCCGGGAATCGCGATTTTATTTTTCTGTAGCGTGGTTCTTATTACCATGTTGGCCGCCGATGAATTTGATGAGCGCCTGATTTGGGATAACCTCAAAGCTCATGCGCCGACTAAGGGCACGTCGCGTGGGAGCACACCGCATGGGAGTACACCGCACGATGGCGCCCGCACGCCAGAGCCCGCGCCCGCAGCTGCCGCGGCGCCCAGCGCCGCTACCCAGGCGTCCGCCCTCAGCGGGGCAGCCTGCGCCCTAAACGCAGAACCTAAGCGCCCGCTCCCTGAGTGTGTGCTCCCTGAGTGCGCGCAGCGCGCGCAGGTGCTGTGCACCTATCAGCGTTTGCGGGCGCCCTCGGGGAGGCCTGCCGGGGCGGCGGGAGCGCCCGCAAAGGCGCCACACGCAGGTCCGTCCGGCCTTGCCCCCACTTTATCCTTGCGCGCCCAGTTACGCTCGCAGCGCGGGTTTGCCTCAGGTATCTAACTAAGTACAAGAGATCATCATGGCCAGCAGTGATCATAACGACCGTTCTCCTAACACGCAGCAGAATGCAGCCGCGGTCCCTACTCATACGGGGGCGCTGGAGCGCAAGGCCGGGCGCTTCTCGCTCATTTGGGTGGTACCTTTCATTGCCCTGATTATCTGTGGCATCTTGTTGTGGAACAGCAAGCTCAACAATGGCCCGACCATCACCATTACCACCAATAGCGCTCAAGGTATTGAAGAGGGCAAGACCCTAGTCAAGATGCGCTCGGTCAACGTGGGGGTGGTCACCGATGTTGCCATTGCCTCCAACTACCAAAACATTGTGCTCACCGTGCAAATGGATAAGGGCACCGATGACATGCTGCGGGCCGACACCCAATTTTGGGTGGTCAAGCCGCGCATTGAGAACACTGGGGTCTCGGGCCTTGATACCTTGCTTTCCGGCTCCTATATCGAGCTCTTTATGGGCTCAGACTCAGATTACGCCCGCTCTTTTACGGCCCTAGATGAGCCGCCGGTGCGCCAAAGCGGCGAGCACGGCATCATGCTCAACTTGATCTCCGATGACTCCCGTAAGCTTGGGGCCGGAGACGTCGTGACTTTCCGCGGCTTTGATGTCGGTGCCATCACCGAGGCGTATTTAGACGTCGAAACCCAGCTAGTCAAATACGGCGTCTTTATCCGCGAGCCTTATGCTCAGCTCATTACCCCCAATACCACCTTCTGGATTAGCTCCGGGGTTGAGCTCAACGTTAGCTCTTCGGGCCTCTCGTTTCACTCCGATTCCCTCGATAACCTCATCGTCGGCGGCATTTCCTTTGATAACTTCATCTCGGAGAATGCTGAAGACGCCGCTGAGGAGGTGGCTGACGGGAGCACCTATACCCTCTACCCCAAGCGCGAGGACGCGCGCTTAGCCTCGCTGGAGGGCTCGCTGTTGTACGTCGTCATGCTTGAGGATTCGATGTACTCAATTAGCCCGGGCTCGCCGGTGATGTTCCGGGGCGTCAAGGTCGGCGAGGTGGTCAAGGCCCCTTGGTTTAAAGATCCCGCCGACGTCTTTACCAGTGCTGTGCTCCCGGTGTTAATTTCCATTGACCGCACGTCTGAGAACCAAGCTTTGATTGAGGATACTCTCAATTCGATGTTGCAGCAGCAGGGCCTGTGCGCCCAAGTGGGCTCAGCTAATCTCATCTTTAGCAACAACCAAATTGAGCTCAAGTACGATCCAAGTAGTAACTGCGCGGTGCGCTCCGACGTTATCGCCCAAAGTGGCAGTACCAAAACGAGCGCGGGCTTAGTAGCCTATCAGGATTACCACGTCATCCCGCTCGTGCCGGTGCAATCGCTGCGCACGCAGCTTGATACCTTTGTCGCCAAGCTCAATGAGCTCGACCTCAATGGTCTTACCAGCGATTTGCAGCAAAGCCTCAAGGCCATTACCGCGGCGATGGACGCCTTTGCCGTCACCAACACCATGATGGATCGCACGCAAGTCATTGCCAAGCTCGCCGAGGCCTTTGATAACTTCAATCGCACGGTCCAAGGCTATGGCCCGAACACTCCGGTCTATGAGGGGGTCATTACGACGCTCAACAATATTGAGCAGCTGCTGCAAGACTTGGCGCCTGCCGCCAGTGAAATGGGCCAAGACCCGAGCAGCCTGATTTTTGGGGCGCCCGCCGATCCTATACCTCAAATCAAGGCGCAAGAGAGTACCAACTAACGAGCGCGCTAAGGAAGAGCAATGACCCGATCTAAGTTATCTGAGAACCTGTTTTGCGCCCCACTGAGCCGCCCATACCGCTGCAAGCTGAGCCGCAATCTGAGCCGCAAGCTGAGCTGCAAACTAAGCCGTCAACTGGGCCTTGTGGCCGCAGTGGTCGTCAGCTGCGCGGTGAGCGGCTGCATGGCCCCCAGCGAAGTCAATTTTGAGCGCTACACCTTGACCCAAGACGTCGCGCCAGAGGCCTACCTCAACGACTACGACATCAAGCTCAGCCTAGCTCCCATTTTGAACCAAGGCGGCGTAGTGTTGCAGATGTCTGACGTCACCCTGCGGCCTGCCAGGAACTTTCGCTATAGCGCCAATTTAGGTGATGAGCTCACGCTCCTGCTCAGCGACGAGCTCCATCAGGCCCACGCGCCGCGCAACTTAAGCTACGAGGCCTATGTCGCCAAGTTCCAAGGCACAACCACCGGTGAGGCCTTAGTGACGGTGGCTTTTCGCGTTAGAGCGCAGGCTGAGCCGGTGACCGCTTTTAGCGCGATCCGCCAGCGCGGTGAGAGCATCGAGCTGCCGGTGCTCTGGGGTAAGGCCTACGAGCACAACAGCACCATTAGCGCAGACGGCTATAGCGCCTTGGTGCAAGCTCTCAAGACCAACTTCCGGGTGGTGGCACAAAGCTTTGCGCAAGACGTCAACCGCGAGCTGCCTGATGGTAAGCCGCCGAAGACAGCGCGCCGCGCCCGCCGCTAACCCCAAAGCTTACACTCGCTGCTAACCCCGAGAGCTCACGTCCGCCGCTGCCGCCCGGCGCTCACGCCCAGAGCTCACGCCCGCTGCAACCAGTCACCGCCGAGCTCTAAAGCGGTCGGTTAGGCTGCGAGCCAGCCGGAATGTTACGCCAACGCGGCGGGAGCGCGGCAGGAACGCGGCGCTGCGCGCTCTCCCTGTATACGGGAAGGTGCATTGCTATTTGTCATGACGCGGGGCTCAAAACGCGCCAAGCCCCGTTCCATGCGGGCTGGCGCATTTTTGTTGTATACATTTTTTCACGAAAACATGACTTAAATCGCAAAAATTGGATTTGGGTACACGTCATCCCGCCCCACGTTCGCCCCAAGTCCGCGCCGCGAGGTACGACCTCGCCGCGCTATAAAAAGAGCGCTAAAACCGCGCCTACAATGCTCTCAGCGCGCAATGTGGTCATTAAAGCTCCTAACCTTATCCCGCCGCCCGGGCGCGCTACAATGCCTCTACTCGCGTCTATGATTAAAATCGCCTGCGCACACCCCACTCGTAAGAGTGGGGATAAGCAGGCGCTGAGTGACAGATAATCCTCTTGCGTATTGGGGAGATTTGTGGTATCAATGTAGAAGCTAGGTAAATTAGCTTTTGTAAGCACTTTGCTTGCTACCTTGGTTAAAACGGCTTTATCAGTTTTAATTGGCGCTGCTTGATCTTGCAACATCCTCGACTTACATACGGAGGCAACTCATGACAAATCAACAAAAGGAGCAAACTCCTACGTTTGTCGTCGTGATGCCTTTAGGAACCGATGATCAAACGAAATGGCAGTTGGGTCTTGCAACCGAAGTTGCGCGTCTCATTTACAACGCAACGGCAGGTTTTGGGCACAAGCAGCTCAGGCTTTTACGTGAGAGTAAAGAGTGGCTGCAAGCAATAAAAATCAAGGATAAGGCTGAGCGCTCCAAGAGATGCAGTGAGCTTAGGAAAGCTTACGGCCTGAC
>DXIF01000269.1 GCA_019113025.1 Candidatus Anaerobiospirillum stercoravium
GTTTTGGGCTTATGCTTAGGCTGCGTCTTTGGGAGGTTCAACTGCTGAGATATTGCTAGCTCAGCTGGAGGCAGGCATGCATAAGCTCAAAGGACTGGTCGAGGAACTGCTTGGACATTCTTATCAGCCTAAGCTTAGGGTAAGATGTAGCTCTCAAGACGGTACGGATCTGCTCGGCACCAATTGGACGGATCACCCCTATCTGGGCCATGGGCCTCAGGGCTTTGCCCCAGATGAAGATGGGTCAAGGGCCAAATTGGCCTTGGGGGCAGATGCTGACGCAAACGGATTTGAGCCTGAGCCTGAGCTGGTACTGGTTGATAGCAGTTGCTGCTGCTTTTGTACCCAGCAGGGGAGCTATACCAGCGATGAGGATTGGCTCAGACAGGGAGTTGCCATGAGTGACATTATTGGTGAGAAAGCCGCCTTACTCCAAGAGTTAGGGAGCATGATTGCTGCAGTGCACACTGAGGATGGTCAATATGAGATCACGCCGCAGATTCGACTAAATCGCAATAGTAAGAATGCCCCGTGCTCATGTCCGTGCGTTTATCGCCCAATGCTCTCGTTCTTGATCCAAGGGCAAAAGCGCGCTGAAATCGACGAACACATCATTGAGTATCATGCCGGCGATATCTTTATCGTGGGCCTTGATATGCCGGCGCAGTACCGGGTGATGAGCGCTAGCGTCGAACAGCCCCTGTTGGGCATCTCCTTTTTGATTGAGCCGATGATCATGCAGGAGGTCATGCTCCAGCTCCAGCCTTTGGAGCAGCAAAATCTGATTGAGTGCGAGTTTAGCGTCCTATCAGATCACGCCACCGTCGATGAGCTCAAGACCATTCGCCGCATCATGGAGTTAGTCCAGCGTGGCACCACCAATGAGTACCCCTATAACCTCATGGTGCGCGAGCTCTATTACTACGTGTTAAGCTCGCAGCATGGCTTGAGTCTGCGTAAGCTCTTAACCGCGGGCGCACAAGACTACAAGATTGCCAAGGTCATCCACTACTTAAAGGACAATTACCGCAGAAGCGATATTGAGGTCGAGGAATTGGCCCAAATGGTCTTTATGGCGGTGCCAACCTTCTATCGCCACTTTAAGGAAGCGACCTCGCTCTCGCCGTTACAGTACTTAAAGCGCCTGCGCTTAATGGAGGCCAAGCGCCTGATGCTCTCGGAGAGCTTATCGGCCTCGGCGGCCGGCTATGAGGTGGGCTATATCAGCGAGCAGCACTTCTCGCGCGACTACAAGAAGTTCTTTGGGCGTCCGCCTATGCAGGATGTGGCGCAGTCCATTGCGGTTAATAGCGCAAGCGAAGACAACTTAGTGGGGGCGCGCCTGCAAGCCTAGGTTTGTAGCCGACAAGCCTAGGCCGGTAGCGCGGCTCGGCTTTGGCCCCAGCACAACGGCTTCCACACGGAGCCGTTGTGCTTGAGGCGCGCGCTCAGCGCGTAGCACTGAGGCGCCGCGGGCCGCGGGCGCCTTGGCCTATTCGATTTGCCCTAATTGCTTGAGCACGTTGTCCATGCGCGCCCGCCACGTGCTGATGATTTCGCGCAAACTGGCGTTGTCCTGCTTGTACTGCTCCAGCTCGCGCTTTAAGGCGGCGATCTCGACGTCCTTGCGATCTAAGGCGCGCAGCTTGTCGTCGATGCTAGAGCGCAATGCATCAGTCTTGGCGGCGATTTCGTTGAGCTCTTGGAGTAACTCGAGCTCGCGCAGACTAAGTTGATCTCGATTGGCCATAACGCTGCCTTATCTGCTGCGGACGCAGCCCCTTGCGCTGGGCTTGGCTGGGCTGAGCTCAGCTGGGTGTGGCTTAGCTTAGCTTAGCTGGTTGCGCGGGGGTTACGTGCCATGAGGGATGACCTGGTGCTCGGGCGGGCGCGGCTACCTGGAGCCGCTCACGCTTGCCGTTACAGGATGTAGCGCGAGAGGTCTTCGTCTTGGACGATGTCGCTTAGGTGCTGGTCGACATAGTTAGCGTCGATGACGATGGTGCTCCCGGCGCAGTCTGGGGCCTCAAAGGAGATTTGATCTAAGATCTTCTCCATTAAGGTGTGCAGACGGCGCGCCCCGATGTTCTCGGTCTTCTCGTTTACGGTGTAGGCGTCTTGGGCGATGCGCGCAATGGCATCGTCGGTAAAGGAGATTTTAACGCCTTCGGTCGCCATCAAGTACTCGTACTGCTTGGTCAAGGACGCATGCGGCTCCTTTAAGATGCGCTCGAAGTCCTCGGCTGTTAAGGCCTTGAGCTCGACGCGAATAGGCAGACGTCCTTGCAACTCGGGAATGAGATCTGACGGCTTGGACATCTGGAAGGCGCCTGAGGCAATAAAGAGGATGTGGTCGGTCTTGACCATGCCGTACTTGGTGTTGATTTGGCAGCCTTCAATTAAAGGTAAGAGGTCGCGCTGCACGCCTTGACGCGAGACTTCGCCGCGCGAGCTGCCCTGCTCGCCCCCGCAAATCTTGTCGATTTCGTCAATGAAGACAATGCCTTGGTTTTCGCACAGACGAATGGCCTCGGCGCGAATGTCATCAGTTTGGGTCAGCTTCTCGGCTTCCTCTTGGGTCAAGTCCTTGAGCGCGTCCTTGATCTTCATCTTGCGCGTGACCTGACGCCCTTGCGAGATGGTGTCAAAGAGCGACTGGATTTGATTGGAGACATCCTCCATCGACGAGCCGCCCCCAATGATGTTAAAGCCTGAGGCCTTCTCAGCGACGCGGATATCGATCTCGCGGTCATCGAGCTCACCCTCGCGCAACTTCTTGCGGAAGATTTGGCGCGTGTGATTGCTCTGCTTCTCATCAGGCGAGGCTGACGGCGCAGGCAGCAGCGCATCTAAGATGCGCTCTTCGGCCGCTTCCTCGGCGCGCACCTTGTTGCGCTTGAAGGCATCTTCCTTGACCAGCTTGATCGCCACTTCCATCAGCTCGCGGATGATGGAGTCCACTTCCTTGCCTACATAGCCCACCTCGGTGTACTTGGTGGCCTCGACCTTGATGAACGGGGCCTTGGCTAAGGTGGCTAAGCGGCGCGCAATCTCGGTCTTGCCCACGCCGGTCGGGCCAATCATGAGGATGTTCTTAGGAAAGATTTCTTGGCGGATCTTGGGATCTAATTGCATGCGACGCCAGCGGTTGCGCATGGCGATGGCCACGGCACGCTTAGCCTCGTTTTGGCCAATGATGTGCCGGTCGAGTTCGCTGACGATCTCGCGAGGAGTTAATTCTGACATGGTGAGGCTATCCTGACTGGTTGCAGTGGGGCGCGGCCCGTTCTCACGCGCGTTACGCTTGGGCGCTGCGCTTGGGGCGCTTGCGCCCGGTGGACGGTGTGCCCGGCGTTGGAGGCACTCAGGCTACGCCCAGTGACGGGCGTGATCGCGCTGGGGCGCTGTGGTTGGCGCAGAGGCTTGCGCTGGGGTTGGCGCTGAGGCTAGTCAGCGCTCCAAGCGGTGCCTTGCGGCGCGGCAGGCGCCGGGGCGCTGTCCTTGGTAGTAGCGCTGTCGTCGCCTGGACCAATGGTCTCGATGATGTGGTTTTGGTTGGTAAAGACGCAGATTTCACCTGCAATCTCTAAGGACTTCTTGACGATCTCCTCGGCTGAGAGGTCGGTATTGCGCACTAAGGCGCGGGCCGCTGACAGCGCGTAGTTGCCCCCCGAGCCCGTGGCTAAGATGTCATCGTCCATGCGCACCACATCGCCCGTGCCTGAGATTAAAAAGGAGTGCTCCTTGTCGGCGACAATCATGATCGCTTCGAGCTTGCGCAACATCTTGTCGGTGCGCCAGTCCTTGACTAAGGCCACGCACGCACGCTCTAAAATGCCTTGGTGCGCCTCTAGTTTCTTTTCAAAGAGGTCTAATAAGGTAAAGGCGTCAGCAGTTGAGCCGGCAAAACCAGCAATCACGCGCCCCTTAAAGAGACGACGAACCTTGCGCGCGTTGTCCTTTAAAATCGAGCTTTGACCCATGGTGACTTGGCCGTCACCGCCTACGGCGACTGTGCCGTTACGTCGTACTGAAACGATAGTAGTCATTGTCCAATCAATCCTGTCGCGGCTCCGCTGCCGCTTACGTTATGCTCACGTTACGCTCTCATGTTGCGCTCTCTCGTGGTGCTTACACGTGGTGCTCACTGGTTGGGCGGAGGTTAGGGCACTTATTGGGTGACGAGCGCGCAGCGCTCTAATAAGCCCTTGCCACTTAAGTCAGCAAATACGCTGCGCCCACGCTCGGCACTGTCATAAGGACCTAGCTTTAAGCTGTAGGTGCCATCTTGGTTGTGCACCACACTCGAGGCCATGCCTTGGAAGGCTAAGATCGCCTTCTTGGACTCAGCGCTGTCGGCGTCGCTAAAGCTATCGCAGATTAACACGCTTTGTGGGGCCGCTTGCGGCTCCTGGGGTTCCTGCGGAATCGGCGCCGGTCCTAAGGCCTCGCGGGAGCCTTGGTTGAAGACTTGCTCTAAGTCCTCGGCGCTGGCGCCTGGATTGGTGCTGATCGCATCACGACTGCCGCCCATTTGAGCAAAGGGATCATTATTGGGGCCCAGGGGCGCTGGTTGCTCTTGTGGCGCTTGCGGCTGCGGACTGGTAAGTAAGTCCTCTAAGGCGCCGCCCTGAGACTGAGTTTGCCCTTGCTCAAAGTCGTAGACGTGCTCGTTGGGCGCGCGCGGGCTTGAGCTGGTTTGCTCGGCTGGGGCGTCGGCGTTGGAGGCGCCTGCTGGTTGGACGCGGTCGTCCTCGCTTAAAGAGAGCAGAAAGCTGACAAAGAGCAAGACCACAAAGGCGGCGCCACCGAGGGCTAGGACCCGCTTCTTTTGTGGGGGCAGATCCTTGAAATTAAACTGGGAGCCAAGACTCATTGGCATTACTCCTGTGTCCGCGCCACTAGGGCGGCCTAGGGCAGCGCGGGCCCGCGGGCTTGGGCCCCGCGCGCTTTGCTGGTTGCGGTGTGGGCGCGGCGCTGGGCGGTTGGGGGTTAGTTGATGGGGCTAGGCCTACATCTTTTCCATGACGTTGATGCCTAAGAGGTTCAAGCCTTGGCGCAAGACCTTGGCTGTCAGGGCGCACAGCGCTAAGCGCGAGCGCGCGGTGTCCTCGGCTACCCCTGACTTGAGCACTGGGCAGTGCTCATAGAAGCGCATAAAGGTGCCGGCAAGCTCGTATAAGTAGGTGCATAGTAAGTGCGGCATGGCCTTGTTGGCTACGCTGGTGACCGCCTCGTTAAAGGCTAAGAGCTTGGTAGCTAAGGCCTCTTCTTGCTCAGTGCCAATGACGATGCTGCCGACACTAAGCTCGGTCTTGCGGAAGATCGACTGAATGCGGCTGTAGGCGTACTGGAGGTATGGGGCGGTGTTGCCCTCAAAGGCCAGCATCTGATCCCAATCGAAAATGTAATCAGTTAAACGGTTCTTGGAGAGGTCGGCGTACTTGACCGCGCCAATGGCGATGTCGTGCACGATTTGAGCGCGCTCCTCAGGCTCATAGCTGCCGCCGCGCTCATTGAGCATGGCGTCAACGCGCTTTTCGGCCTCGTCTAATAAGTCCTTGAGCTTGACCGTGCCGCCGGTGCGGGTCTTAAACGGCTTGCCGTCCTTGCCTAACATCATGCCAAAGGCGTCGTGCTCGATGGTGACGTCTGGAGGGAGGTAACCTGCAAGGCGCGCAATTTGCCACGCGGCCTCTAAGTGCTGGTGCTGGCGCGAGTCAATAAAGTACATCAGGCGGTTGGCCTTGAAGTGCTCGACGCGGTACTTAACGCAAGCAATATCGGTGGTGGTGTAGAGATAGCCGCCATCGCTCTTTTGCACGATGATGCCTAATTGCTCGCCTTCCTTGTTCTTGAACTCGTCAAGATAAACCACCATCGCCCCTTGGTCTTCTTGGGCGATGCCCTTTTGTTTTAAGTCGGCCACAATCTGCGGCAGCATATCGTTGTACAGGCTCTCGCCCATGACATCCTTCGGGCTTAAGGTGACGTTGAGGCGATCGTAGATGCGCTGGTTTTGCTCCATGGTCATGGTCACCAGCTTTTGCCACATGTCATGGCAGTATTGGTCGCCCCCTTGCAGTCGGACCACATAGGATCGGGCCTTGACGGCAAAGGCTTCGTCTTCGTCGTAGCAGCGCTTGGCCTCGCGATAGAAGGCCTCAAAGTCGCTTAAATCAAGGCCGCGGCCGGACTCGTTCTCGCACTTTTCTAAGTAGGCGATGAGCATACCAAATTGGGTGCCCCAGTCGCCGACGTGGTTGGCGCGGGTCACGTTATGGCCTAAAAACTCTAAGACGCGGACTACCGCATCACCGATGACGGTCGAGCGGATGTGGTGGACGGCCATTTCCTTGGCCACGTTGGGCGCGGAGTAGTCAACCACGACGTTTTGGGCCGGGACAGCGCGGGGTACGCCTAAGCGTGGGTCTTGCAGCATCGCCTCAAGCTGGTTTGCCGTGTGGTTGGCGTTGACAAAGAAGTTGATGAAGCCTGGACCTGCAATCTCGGTCTTGGTGATGGCACTGTCTTGCGGCAAGGCGGCGACGATCTTCTCGGCCAAAGCGCGTGGGTTGGTGCCCAAAGGCTTGGCCAGCAGCATGGCAACGTTGGTTGCAAAATCACCATGGGCCTTGTCTTTAGTGCGATCAATGCGGATCTTGCTCGCAATATCTGCCGGCAGCGCAAACTCAGCGCTGAGCTGATCGAGACTCTTTAAGATTAACGAGGCAATGTGATTTTTCATACTGACCTAGCATCGTCGGTGAGAGCGGGGCTCTCACAAGCCAAAAAAACAAAATGACGTAAGCTGCGCGTTGTGAGCACAGCTAAGTTCTAAATTGCTCATTATAGCATAGCCCCCAAGGGCGCCTGGGGCCACGCGCATGGCTTAAAATTGCCCTGCGCGCTGGTTTTACCCCCCGTTTATACCCACTTTGGGCCGCGCTGGCGTTAGCATGAAGTGAGGCTAAGGTCCGAGCTTGTGAACATTGGTTCTAAGGAGGGGTCATGCTAATTCGCTTGAAAAATTGGTGGCGCGCCCGCAAGTCCCAGCCTAAGGGGCTGGTTCCGGCAGCGCCTGCCGCGGCCGCTGGGGTGGTATCAGCGGCGGCGGCGCCGCGCGTTAGTCCGACTGATGAGGTCAGGGCTGAGGGCAGCTACGTCGCTGACTGGACACTCTATGGTCCGTTAGATGAGGTTAGTGCTGAGCTGCTGATCGATTCAGGGCTGGACCCAGATTTACAGGCACTGCAAGCGCGCGACGCGGGCTATGACTTTGAGGGGGCGCCGGATGACTTTGAGCGCGTGCCTGATAATTTTGAGGGGGCACCTGATAAGCGTTGGGATGAGAGTGATGATGCTGATGCGTCAGCGTACCGTGGGCTTGAGCAAGAGGAGAGAGCGGCAGGCGCAACGGAACGTGACGCATGGGACGCTTCTTGTGACGCAGTGGGGGCGGATGAGGCGTTTGAGTCTAAGTTTGAGTGTGAGTCTGAGTGTGAGTCATCAGGTGACGGTGACGGGGCGGCGGGGCCAGACGATTCTTGGTAGGGTGAACCATGCCGGGGGCATGGGGGTCGCTATAATGGGGGCGCATGCTGTCGTTTGGCCTAGGAGGAGCATATGAGCTTATTGCCGCTGAAAGCACCGCGCGCCATTTTGATTGCGCGCACCGATAAAATCGGAGATTTTGTCGTTTCGATTCCGTCTTATGCGACCGCTAAAGCGATGTATCCCCAGGCTAAGATTATTGCTCTGGTTAGTCGGGCCAACCGCATCTTGGCTGAGCACGTGGCCGCGATCGATGAGTGCGTGTGCTTAGATGACTTTGCTGATGCTTCAGGTGAGGTCGATGTCGCCGCGGCCGCAGCTAAGCTTAAGAGCTTGCAGCTTGATGCCTTTGTCGCCTTGGTCTCCAATAATACTATCTCGCGCCTTGCGGTAGCCTCGGGGGCTGCAGTGCGTGTGGGTCCACGATCCAAGCCTTTATCTTTTGTGCACTACAACTACGGTTTGCGCCAAAAGCGCTCGCAGTGCATCAAGAGCGAGGCGGCGTATAACTTAGAGCTGATTGCTCACTTAGATCCGTTGCGCTATGCCGAGGTCGGCGGGGCGCAGCTGCAACGCCTTACCTATGCGCCCGAGGATGCGGCACCGGCTGACGCCTTTTTGCGCGAGCAGGGTTTGATGACGGGCGACGTGGTTACCCCCTTTATCTTGATCAATCCCTTTACTGGGGGCAGTGGCGCTAATTTAAGTAGCGAACTCTATGCGGTGCTGATCGCCCACTTGTTGCGTCAGGGGCCAGAACACGGCGCGACGCTGGCGCCTTCTGCGGGGGCGGCGCCCGTTGCGCTTCCGGCCGTGGTGTTGATGGCGGTGCCGTCGCAGCAAGATAAGGTTGAGCAATTGTTGGCGCAGTTGTCTGAGCAGCAGCGGGCCGCGGTTCATGTCTTTATCAATACTGGTAGCTTGATGGTGGCCACGGCGTTAGTTGACCGTTGCACCTTCTTTATTGGCCCGAGCACCGGCATTACCCAGATTGCAGGTAATCTGCACAAACCTGCCATTTGCTTCTATTCAAGCCGCCTGTCCAACAGCCATACCCGCTGGGCACTCTATGGCGATAAGGATGAGATTCCGGTGACCTTGCCCTTGGAGGAACTCGATCCGGTGACTAAGGAAATTAAGTTCTTACCGGATGAGCAGATGGCAAAGATGGTCCATCAGACCCTCAAGTGGTATGAGGTCGCGGCGCAGGCGTGGTCAGAGCAGGTGGCTGAACAGGTGGCGGCGCAAGAGGCGGTGCCGCTTGAGCTGCCGTTACAGGAACGCCCGGACGCGACCCCGGCTGTGCCTGCGGTGGTGGCCTCAGGCAAGCCTAGCTTGACCGTAGCGATCATTGCCCACAATGAGCAAGATCGGCTGCCCAAGACTTTGGCCGCGGTGGCTGATATCGCCTCTGAAATTGTCCTGATTAACTCGTGCTCGACGGATAACACGGTTGAGGTCGCGCGCTCCTTTGGCGCTCAGGTCTACACCGAGGAATTCAAGGGCTACGTTGAGCAAAAGAACTCACTCATCCCTAAGTGCACCCAGGATTGGATCTTGTTCTTGGACGCCGATGAAGTGCTCAACCCTGAGCTTAAGGCTGCGATTGTGGCGGCCATTGCCGCAGGTGAGCCTAAGGCCTATGAGATGAACCGCCTCACCTTCTATTTGGGCAAGCTGCTCAAGCACGCGTGGCAGCCTAATTACCGGCTACGCTTGGTGCGCCGCGCGGCTAACCCTAAGTGGGTCGGTGAGATTGTTCATGAGGCGCTGGAGTGTTCAGATCCCGTGGCCCGGCTGCCTGGCTACATCGTGCACTACTCCTATCGCGACGTTAACGACCACTTTGAGCGCACGATTCGCTACGCCAAGATGTCGGCGCAAAGCTACATCAAGCGAGGCAAGAAGCCATCCTTGCTCAAGATTATCTTCAGTCCCATCTTCAGCTTCATTAAGCTCTACTTTATTAAGCTGGGCTGCTTAGATGGGCGCGCCGGTTACATCGCCGCGCAAAGCGCCTTTATCTACACCTTCCTCAAGTACGTCTTCTTGTGGGAAGCTAGCTTAGGGCTTAAGTCGCAGTTTGATGAGCGCGCCCCCAAGAAGTAATGGTTGGGGCACGCTGCGCCCCTTGCTGCTGTGATGCTGCTGTGATCTGCGGCGCTGCTGACGGGTGCGCCTTACAAGGTGGGCCCGTCCGCTCTGCCTGCCTTGTTCATCTGACTGCCTCGCTCATTGGGGCGGGCCCAGGGGCTTAGGTGGGCGGCGCGTCATGGATTGTTGATGGGGTCGACATCGATGGCAAAGCGCAGGTCGCCCGGGCCGAGCAGCGCTTGGTATTTTTGCACTACAAAGTCGAGCAGCTGCGCTAGGCTCTGGCGGTCGGCGGCAGTGATGCTGACGTGAAAGTGGAAGCGGTTAAAGCGCTTTTCGATGCGGTCGGGCAGAATCGGCGAAATTGAGATATTGACCAAGAGGTCGGGGCGGTGGTCTAACTCGCCGAAGATCTGGCGCAAGCAGCTGAAGGCATGCTCGCGGCGCAGCGAATTGGCCATGACCAAGGCTTGGTAGGTGAAGGGGGGCATCTTGGTCTCGTAGCGCAGCGCTAACAGCTGCTCGGCGAGCTTCACATAGTTGAAGTTCGGGGCTACCAGATTGATAAGCAGGGGGTGATCGGGAAAGCGTGTTTGGATGTAAACGCAGCCAGCCTTGTCGGCACGTCCGGCCCGGCCTGCTACTTGGGTGATGAGCTGGGCGGTGTACTCCCAGCCGCGAAAGTCATCGCAAAAGAGGCCCGAGTCGACGTCTAGGATGCCGACCAAGGTGACGTCGGGAAAGTCGTGGCCCTTGGCTAACATCTGAGTGCCGACAATGATTTCGCTTTTATGGGCGGCAATGCGGGCGAGGGCCTCATCGAGGTCTTTTTTGGTGGTGATGTTATCGCGGTCAATGCGTTCTATCCCCACATCCATAAAGCGGCTCATGAGGTAGCTTTCGACCTGCTCAGTGCCTACGCCAATTTCGACCAAGCTATCCTCGCTCTTGCAATAAGGGCAGCGGTTAGGGATCGGCATTTCGGAGTTGCAAATGTGGCAACGCAGCTGGCCGAGGGCGCGGTGTACCGTCATCTGGTTATCACAGTAGGCACAGGCGATGACATGGCCACATTGGTGGCAAATCATTGAGTGGGAGAAGCCGCGGCGATTTAAAAACAAGATCGCTTGATTGTGCAGCGCCGTAGTCAGACCAATCGCATTTTCTAAGACGGTGCCGAGGCCTGCGATCACGCTATCGCTCAATTGCTCTTGGCGCAGGTCGATCAAGGTGATATCAGGCATGCGTGAGCTCTTGGCGCGATGGAGCAGGTCAAGGCGCTGATAGTTTCCCACCATGCAGTTGTAGATTGACTCTAAGGACGGAGTGGCTGAGCCGAGGATGACTGGGCAGTGGCACAGCTGGGCGCGGTAGATGGCCAAGGTACGGGCATGGTAGCGCAAGCCATCACCTTGTTTAAAGGAGGCATCATGCTCTTCGTCGATGACAATCAGGCCGAGGTCGGGAATGGAGGTAAAGAGCGCGGAGCGCGTCCCAATTAAGATCGCAGCGCGGTTGTAGTACATGTCAAGGAAGGCGTCGAGGCGCTCGCGATTGCTCAGATTGGAGTGCATGGTGCCAATCGGCACTTTAAAGCGCTGGTAGAAGCGGCGGAAGGTCTGTGGGGTCAGCGCAATTTCTGGTACCAGCACTAAAGCTTTTTGGCCCCGGCGTAAGGTCGCTTCAATGGCTTGCAGGTAGACTTCGGTTTTGCCCGAGCCGGTGACACCGTTGAGCAAGAACACGCCATGGTCGCGCTTGTTAACGATGACATCCAGTACCGCTTGCTGCTCAGCGTTGAGCTTGAGCGGTGGCTGGGCCAAGAGTTGCGAGTGGAACTCCTCGCTTGCAGCGGGAGCACGGCGCTCATCAACTTGCGCTAACGCCTTGAGATCAAGGACTTCGCGTTCTTGGGCAAAGTCATAGCGTGCTGCTAGGTTGCGTCGGACCAAGGTCGCCTCTTGCTGGGCGCTAAAGCCTTGCTCGCGCAAGGCGCGGCTGCGCACTGGACCTTGTTGGAGCAGGAGTAATAGGTCACGCAGGCTTTGCGAGCGCAGTTTCTTAAGGCTCGTCTCTAAGTCCTCCGGGGCCACCTTGCTTTTTAGGCCCGGGATTTCCTTATAGGTGGCTTGCCCGCCATCACGTAAGAGTTTAGGTAATGCTAGGGGCATAGTTTGCCCCAGCGGATAGTGGTAGTAACGTGCCGCAAACTCCATGGTGGCATAGATGTCCGGGAGAATCAGGGGCTTACTATCAAGCAAGAAGGCCGGTTTGATCCGGGCAAACTTATAGGGCGACTTGGCGCCAAGGCCCACGATGATGCCCACTTCCTTTTGGCCGCTGCCGCGACCAAAGCTGATTTCGACGCGTGCTCCCAGAATTTCGGGGCCATGGTAGCCAGAGAGCTTGTAGTCGTAGCTGTCATAGAGAGCACGGTTAATGCCCACCCGCACGATGGTGCAGTGGTGATGGAGTGCCTCCTCATTGAGTGCATCAGTCTGGGGATCGTCACTGTGCGGACGTTGGTAGTCTGGGGGACAGACGGGAACGTCCGCAGCCTGCGCCGCGCTGTGAGCTGCGGCCGGGCTTGAGGTGGTAGGCGCTGATTGGGCGGCAGCGGTCTTAGTAGCAGCGGGCTTGGTTTTAGCGACTGATTTGTTCTTGCGGGCGGTGCTTACACGCCGGGGCGCTTGAGGCTGCGCGCGTGGGGGCGGCAGCGGAAGTTCGCACTTAGAGGTGGGCGCTAGCGCGGCGGTTTCAGCCGCGGGCTCATCCATACCAAACGGGATGTCATCATCTGCAAACTCAGGGGGAAAGTGCAGCGAGCCCTGCTCTTTGGGCACCTTCTTGGTCGGGAAGGTGTACTTTGGCTTACCCTCATGTTTAGGGTGATAGAAGATGCCCTCGGGCACCGGGCCACTGAGGTCGATGAGACGGGTGTGCGTCGGGAGGTTGTGGCGATGGTTGATCTGATCGGGGTTGGCAAATAAGCCCGTAAAGCCCTTGATGGACATACCCTCTTGCGCCTCGGCCTTGGGAGCAGTGGGGCTTGCTTGAGGTGCACCGTGATCGGTACGACCGAAATCATCTTGACGCTGCGACATATGTACCCCTCATGGCTCAACTTAACTTGTCCGCAGCTGACCAGTTCTTACCGTGCAGGAAGGCGCTGGTGTGCTGTGGCACTAGGTTCCATGCTAGCACAGCACTTCAAGCGCTGGGGGCAAAAGGGGACATAACGCACCTAAGCCCCAAGAGGCAGGTTCATGGGGGCAAGTTGGGGGCGGGCGCCCGGTGCGGAGCGGGGGCCATATACGGTATGGGCACCCGGTGCGGCGTGGCACCTTGTGCGGAGCTCTGTGCGGTGTGGGCACCCTGGGCGGAGCGGACGTCTTAATGCAGTGGTGCGCCTGCAGGCAGAGCGCCCGGCATTACCCGGCATTAGGGGGCGTGCGGACCAATAATGGGACGCAAGGGGAGACATGCTTTTTTGTAAGAAAGGTGTTGTTTTTGCGGTTTAGATCATTTACCATTAAGCGCTTTTTTTACAATGGCATGTGGTGTTCGGCGCATCTGCGATGTTCTCTGTGGCTGAATGGCGACATGCACTGAGGTCCAGTATGAAAAAGAATATTCACCCAACTTACGAAGAAGTAAACGTTCGTTGCTCCTGCGGCAACAAGTTCACCATCCGTTCGACCGCTGGTCACGACATCGATATCGAAGTCTGCTCCTTATGCCACCCATTCTATACCGGCAAGCAGAAGATCGTTGACACCGGTGGCCGCGTTGAAGCCTTCAAGAAGCGCTTCGGTATGCTGGGTGCTCAAAAGCAGCACTAATTGCGTCTGCACAGAATTTCAAGCCGCTTAAGTTGCCGGGTGTGCCCCGGGCAACTTCAGTTTGGGGCGTGATGTCAGCTCCAAGTAAAGGTTCTACATCAAATTGCTTAAAAAGCGCTGTGGTCGTGCGATCACAGCGCTTTTTATATGCCCGCAAAAAACGGCGAGCCCAAGACGGCGGCGGAGAGCTCGGGGTCGGGGCAGGGCAGGCAGCCTCTTAGGTCGGTGAGCTGGGGGGCAAGGTGGTTGGTGGGGTGATAGTTTTGGGGCAATCGCAAACGATTGCGGAAAGTGCACACGAGTTGGTGCAATTTTGGTCAGCGCACCAAATAACAGCAATGGCCGGGCTTTTTGCGCGCAAAATGTGCTCTTGGCACTGTGCCCTAAACAATTTTTCAAAATTACGACGTGAGCCGCAAAATTTGCTGTTCCGACACTAGGTCAATGCTTTAAACTGAACTGCGAAAAAGCTCTGACAGAGCCTTGTTGTGAGGCGCTGTAAGCGTTTTAGAGGCGCTGCTCTTTGCTTTATGCCTAAGATTCCTTGAGCATAAGTTAGAGCTTGGAGTGGCTTAATGCTTGAACTTGTTGGTTGGTAGAACCTGCCAATAGGGCAAGCGCAGTTCCCGCAGTGCAGGTGGCAAGGCACGGTTTAATGTTCTTGCAGATAGGTATCGCCTGTGGCTGCGTGAGATTGACTGGTTGTAATCAATAAGGGGGACACCTTGGATCATCAAGCTCTACATGATGCCGCTCTGAAGTATCACGAGGAGCCAACTCCAGGCAAGATTAAGGTTGTTATCACCAAGCCTGCCGAGACTGCTCTTGATTTAACTTTGGCTTATAGCCCAGGTGTTGCTGAGCCCGTACGCGAAATCGCTAACAACCCAGCTGATGCATTCAAGTACACCGGTAAGGGTAACTCCGTTGCCATTATCTCCAACGGTACCGCTATTTTAGGCCTGGGTAACCTCGGCCCATTAGCCTCCAAGCCGGTTATGGAAGGCAAGGCCCTCTTATTTAACCGCTTTGCTAACATCAATGCGATCGACATTGAGGTTAAGCACAAGACGGTCGAAGAGTTCATCACCACCGTTGAGTGCATCGCTGATACCTTCGGCGGCATCAACTTAGAGGACATCAAGGCCCCAGAGTGCTTTGAGATTGAGCGCGAGCTGATCAAGCGCTGCAAGGTCCCAGTATTCCACGATGACCAACATGGTACCGCTATCGTTACCTGCGCTGGTATCCTCAACGCCATTGAGCTGCAAGGCAAGAAGCTTGAGGACTGCAAGGTAGTCTGCGTCGGTGCGGGTGCCGCTGGTATCGCTTGCTCGGATCTGCTCATTGCTGCCGGTGCTAACAAGGATAACTTCTTCATGGTTGACCGCCATGGCGTTATCCGCTCGGATCGTCCTCAGTACAACAACGGTGAGAAGCCACGTTACATCAACGACCGTGGTCCTAAGACCTTAGCTGAGGCTTGCGACGGCGCTGACATCTTGTTAGGCGTATCGGGCCCAGGCTTAGTCACTGAGGATGAGGTTAAGAGCTTAGCACCAAAGGCTGTGGTCTTTGCTTGCTCGAACCCAGATCCAGAGGTTGATCCAGAGGTCGTAAAGCGTCTACGTCCAGACATTATTGTGGGCACGGGCCGTTCTGATTATCCAAACCAGATCAACAACGTTCTCTGCTTCCCATTCTTATTCCGTGGCACCTTAGACGTACGTGCTACCGCTATCAACCTCGAGATGAAGCTGGCCGCAATGCGCGCACTGCGTGACTTAGCCAAGGAGCCAGTTCCAGCTGAGGTGGTTAAGGCCGCTCAGGTTGATCACTTAGAGTTTGGTTCAGACTACGTAATTCCAAAGCCAATGGATCCACGCCTGTTAAAGAAGGTCTCCCGTGCCGTCGCTCAGGCTGCCGTTGACTCGGGCGTAGCTCAGATTCCAATGCCAGAGAATTACATGCTCTAAGCGCTAATGCTTGGAAGCTAAGGTCCAGCGCCGGACGCTGGGCTCTTTTTCCACTAAAAAACATCAAAAAGGTCAGGGCCACGGCTTTGGCCTTTTTTATTGCCGTAACGCTGACCGTGAGGGGTTCCGGAGAGAAGTGTTTTGTCCGGGGCATTGCCCTAGCATGCAGCCCAGGGCTGCTCTGCCCTAGGATGCATGGTCCAATGATGCATTGCCCAGGAATGTAGTGCCTTGGAATGCATTGCTCTAGGATGGCCCGGTTGGGGCGTTAGCGCGTGACCCTTGGGGCTAACGGCGCTCGAGCAGAACCCCGCTTTCTAAGTGCGGGGTGTAAGGAAATTGGTCAAAGAAGGCGACCTTGGTGATTTTGTGGGTGTAGGTCAGGTACTTTAAGTCCGAGGCTAACGACTGCGGGCCACATGAGATATAGATTACGTGGTCAAAGCGCGCGGTAAATTCGAGCGCTGCTTCATCTTGCAGCCCGGCACGCGGTGGATCGATCAGTAAGGTGCTGAAGTGATAGTCGTCGAGGTTGATCTGATTGAGCTCAAGGCGCTTGAAAGTGCGCACCTTGTTTAAGGCCTCGGTCACCTCAAGGGCGCTTAAGCGTGCGAGCTTGATATTGGTGCTGGCGTTAAGCTCCATGTTGTAGCAGGCGGTCTCAGTTGGGACGCGCGCCACTTCGGTGGCAAAAACCTTATCAAAGAGCGGGGCTAAGGTCACAGTAAAGGTGCCGGAGCCGCAGTAGAGCTCGATTAAATCGCGCCCAGTGGGCTTTTGACTTTGAATCTTGTGCGCGCAGTCTAAGGCAAAGTTGAGCATGGCGCGGCAGGCGGTGGCGTTAGGCTGGGAGAAGGTGCCCTCTACTTGCTTGAGCTTAATCGCACCGCGGCTGGTCGGGATGGTCTCGATGACGTAGTCAGCACCGACTTGCAGCTTTTGCTTTTTAGCATGGGCGACGATGCTGTAGCGGCACTGCCCAGAGGCCACCTCTGGGACCGCATCTTTAAGGTGCTCATCTAACAGCGCTTGGGCACTTTGGTGCCACTCCTCAGTAAGCTTCTTGTGGTAGTTTAGGATAATGACAACATCACCCTTGGTATTGCACAGGAAGTCGGCACCAAAGAGCTTGGTCTTTAAGACGGGATAGTGGGGCAGATAGGTGCGCAGCCATGCCATGGCGTGGTTGATGGCAAGAGTGCAGCCCGGAAAATCTTGGAGCAACATGAGTTTGCGCGGCTTGGAGCTGGGCTCATACATGCCGTAATCAAAGCGCTCGTGATTGTGGTGGAATACGGCAAATTCGGCGCGCATGCGATAGTGCTCGGGAATTGAAGCATGGATCTCCGGGCTCAGTGCTGTAAACTCTTGATAGCCCAAGGCCGACTCAGGAGTGTTGAGGGTGCTGCCAATCAGGCTGACCACTTGCTCAATTTTGTCATTGAGGTAGGCGTCGTAATTGTCCTTGTCGGTTGTCGTTAATAAAGTTGGAAGCATGCCAAACCACTCCGCAAGATTAGTCGGGGCTCATGGCCGTGCCATGAGTACCATGATCGCCCGGAGAACCAGCAGCAAACGCCTGGGAGCTTAGTGTTGTAACCAGCCGTGCGCTAGGGGCTAAGCGGCGCGTTTGGGGCGCGCTTAAGCCTGATATCCATGGGCTAATTGCGCGCCATGGTATCAAAAAATGCTAGGGGCGGTAAGGCGTCGGAACAGTGAAGTAAGGAGGGCACAGCGATGAGTGCAGCGCACAAGGCCAATGGGGCAGTGAGCTCAGCATGCAGCGAAGAAGCCGCGCTCACCAGCGCAGCCGCGCAAAAAGAAGTTGCTCTTGGGGGAGTCGCGCAGGTTGCAGCAGGCACGCGCGCAGGCAACAGCGTGCGGGACGCTAAGACGGGGTACGGGCAGCAGCCTGTGGTACTGACTGCTGCTAGTGCTGGGCGGTACCCTAAGATTTTGTTCTTTGACTCGGGCATGGGTGGCCTGTCGGTGTTCACCGAGGTGCGCAAGCTCAATCCTGATTGCGCTTACTACTATCTGTTCGATCATGAGGTCTTCCCCTATGGGGAAAAGAGCGAGGCCTTTTTGGTGGCGCGCGTTACCACGCTGCTCAATAAAGTTAGCGCTTGCTTGGCGCCGGATCTCATCGTTATTGCCTGCAATACTGCCAGCACCGTCGTGCTCGATCAGATTCGTCCATCTTTTCCGATTCCAATTGTGGGGGTGGTACCTGCGATTAAACCCGCAGGTGAGCTCAGCCGTAAACGCAAGATTGCGCTCTTGGCCACCCCCGGCACAGTACAGCGGGCCTATACCCAACGCTTAATTGCAAACTTTGCTGCGGACTGCGAGGTCCTGCGCATTGGCACCGTGGCTTTGGTGCATTTAGCCGAGAACTGCCTGCTCTCTGAGGTCAGTTCCTATCAACACTCACATCAAGGCTCGAGCTGGGAAGAGCATACGGTTGCAACCATTGGCTCGGGCTTGCAACTCAATGCGGCGCAAGAACAGGAATTACGCCAAATTTTGGCTCCAGTGACTTCGTTGCCGTCAGCCCAGCAACCAGATGTGCTGATCTTAGGCTGCACTCATTTCCCATTGCTTAAAGACCATATTGCTGAGATTGTGGGGCCCCAGATTGCTTTGGTCGATTCGGGCGCAGCCATTGGGCGGCGCGTCCACACGGTGCTAGCGCAGCAATTAAAGGAGCGCTTAGCGCAGGGTAGTCCCAACGACAGGCAGGTGCAGGCAGGAGCTTGGACGGCGTGGTACACCGGCCAAGTCTCAGCGCTTGAGCATGAGCAATTTGCGGCGACCTTTGCCTACTTTGGGTTTCATCAAGTTCAAGCCCTTACGCTGTAGGTGCGCGGCCCGGCCGGAGCTGAAGCTACGGCCGGGCCGGTCTATCTGGCGGCTTGCGGTTATCTGCGGTTAGGCGGGGCGTGTGCCGTGGGGCGGGAACTGTGAGCCTGAGCGCGAGCTTCAGTGCGACGATCTCCAGTGACAAGCTCCAGCTGGTTACACCTGAGACAAGCACCTGAGGTGAGCTCCTGAGGTAAGCACTTGAGGGAGGCAACGTAGGGACACTGGGAAAGTGGGGCCAGATGGGAC
>DXIF01000270.1 GCA_019113025.1 Candidatus Anaerobiospirillum stercoravium
CACACCATCTTGATCAGCGTGTGCTTGACCTTGCGTCTTTTGCCGAACTCGGCATTGATAACGTCACAGACGCTTATGTGGCTGCGTACCGCAGACTCGTCGGCATGCATGACAAGGATGGAGCTCTCCAAGAGATCTACCTAGGAGTCTTGCAAGAGGAAGCCAAACGACCACCTATGGAGGTGCTAGTATAAGAACACAAAGATGATCAGTCATGATTATAGTCGTCACGAACTTCAGTGGCTGACTACTAGCTGGGCTTGAGGCGGCCAAAACAGAGCTGCTAGCTAGGCTTGAGGCCGGGGCGGAGTTGCCTTGGTTTGGGGCCGGTGCATTATTGCTCTGATTAGCTTGACCGGCATTGTTTTATTGCTGCTGCGCTTGCGGTGGCGCATCCCTTAACTTCCAGTGAACTTGATCCTCACTTGCTATCTCCCCATTCAAATGCCGTATGAATGAGGCTTATAAGCGATTTTGTGACAAGGTATAGGTGTACCTCAGCATTTTGCAAAAATCGCTTAAATACAAGGTTTTACTCATCAGGGTATAGGAATCGCAGGAAGTTCAGGGCATCGTCACCATCATTGCCATCGTCACCGTCATGGCCATCGTCACCATCATGGCCATCGTCACCATCATGGCCATCGTCATCATCATTGCCATCATCACCGTCATTGCCATCGGGTGCATCGACGCCGGCTACGGCACTAGCGGCATTTTCGTCAGCAACGAACAGCCCGGTGCGCTTTTCAGCCTCGACTTTGATCTCTGTGCCCGTGAGCGAGAGCGAGGCGGTTTTGAGGGCATTTTGGAGGGGGAGGACTGTGATCATTGCGGTGATGAGGGTTGATGCCTTAGTCAATAACATGAGAGCGCGCAAGCCATCACGCACTGTAAAGCACGGGCTAATAATGTGCTGGCTTAAGACCGGAGCGAAATTGGTGAGTAGAATGGTTTGGGTTATGGTACAGAGTTGATTGATGATGTTGATCACCAACTCAAAAATATAAATTACTAACGAGCGCTTGGCACTGGCAGAAGGTGCTTGGCTGCTTGAGACGGCGGATACCTTGTCCTTGGTGTCCTTAATGCTCTTGAAGATAAAACCTACCTCCTTATCGGCAAGCGGCAAGAGGTAGCCGAACGCAGAAGTTATTTTTTGAGCAGATTTGCTGGCGTCAGATGAACTGCTTAAAAAGGCGATCAGGTTGCTCAACTCCAATGCGACGGTCGAGGTAAATGAGATCAAGTTGCTGATTGTGGTCGTGGCATTGGTTGAGCTATTGGACAAAGTAGCCCCAGAGAGTTTTAAGGAGCCATTAGCAAGCTGAACCGTGGCGCCAAAAGCATCTTTGACCACCGCTCCAAAATAGGTCGAAACTGTAAAGTCGAGCGCACTTACGGAGATGCCTCCAATGGCATCTAAGAAGATAAAGGAGTCCAAGACGCCCGGGGCATTGGTCCACTTGCGCGACTCAATGGTAATACCATTTTGCGACAGCCCAATGGCGTTACTGCCTACGCAGAGCTTAACTGAGCTATCTGCGCTGAGCGTAATTGATGGGGCATGCAGATTGATGGCAGAAAGTGCGGTGAGATCTAAGCTGTTGCCATTGAGCTGAAGGGCGCCATTGGCGGCACTGAACAGCATATTTCCTTGCTCTACTAGCAAGTTGGCCTCGATACTTTTGAGGGCACGCAAGAGCTCATTGTCCTTATCAGCATCAGTGATAAGGCCCATGATGTCCGCAGTGCTAGTGAGCAGATTTCCGATTTCTTGATAAAAATCAGTGATGGCGCTGGTCAGTTCATTTTGAGCTGACGAATGATCCTTGTTCTCGCTTGCCATCTGCTGTAACAACGCAAGGTGGTTGGTTTTAATGGTTTGGGCTTGCTCCTTGAGCTTTACTTGATAGTTAGTTTGGTAGTTTTGCCAAATAGCTGGCAGATTCTTGTGCGCTGTAAGAGCCTTCCACACGGGATCTAAGTTTTCGTAGTAGCACAAGTAGGCGACTAGATCAGAGGCGTTATCAAAGCGGCCTAAGTTTAAGCGGGAGCGTTGATTGAGCTGACTGATTTCGGCGATGGCGGTGTGCTCAGGGGCGGCGTCATAGTGCTCTAGGCTGATGGTTTTGTGCGTGTGCGCAGCTTGGTGTGAATCAAACCACAAGTTGTTATGCCACATGCTGCGAGCTGCCGTGCTGTTTTGATCAAAACCTAAAAAGAAGAAGCCTTGGGCATTTTGCAGCAAGAGGACGTGATCGCCTTCTTGCGGGTATTTACTCAGGCCGCCATAGGCATTGCTGTAGGATTGAGGGCAGGCAAAGACAATGGGCTGAGATCTTCCATTAATGCGGGCATAAAACAGGCTGGGGTGTTCACTGCTATCAAGTAGTGGGGCAGCTGTGTTCGGATCGGGAGCGCAGACCTGAGCGCTGAAGATCTGATAGGGGAGGACAGGACTATTGAGATCGGGACTATTTAAATTAATTTGTGGGGCATCAGATTCAGACCACTGTGGGGTATAAGCGGCTTGTTTCCATTCTTTAAGCTGCATCTGAACCACAATCTTGCCTTCGCGCTTGAGCTGCTGGGAGATAAAGGAGTCAGTGCTGTGCTGTAATAAGTCTTGGAGCGCAGGCGGTAGGTCGACTTTCTCTGGCAGCGGGGCGCGCACTTGGGTTTGGGTTTCGGTTATAACCAAATTAAGCTCTGAGCCTAGGCCTTTGACCGTAATGGCGGTGCCCGGTTGCAAAGCTAAGTCGTCCCCTGAAGCGGTGGTAATTTGTTGCTGCAGCTGCAAATAGTGCTCTAAGCAAGTGGTGATGTAGTCATGATGAGCATCAGAGAGCTTAAATTGCAGATCATCTAAGTTGATTTTATTTAAGGTCGGGTCTAAGGCCGGGTAAGAGTTAAGCAAAGCCTCGGCACTGCTGTAGCTGTGACTGAGCTGAGCTTCTTGATAGCCGCTGATAAAATGTGACAGCATCAAATGGTCGGTCGTTGGGATGAGGCTGCACTGGAGCTCAGGGGTCTGGTTGGAGGTCGTACTTGATTGGGACTGGGGTGGATTAACCGCTTGTTCCTTATTGCCCTTGAGCTCCCAGAGTTTAGTGCCTTGATCAAAGGGTGGAATATAGCTCAAATAGAGCGTGGGGACGAAGGCTGAGCCGTCGTGACCTAGATTGAAGTTGAGGCCATGTAAGAACAAGAGCCGTTGGAACAATTGGGCGTCACTTTCTCCGTTTTGCACCCAAATGTATTGCTTTTGCTGGAGCACGCTGGGCTCATTATCGGGGTTTAAGGTGTATTCTTTTTGTGGCAAATACGGTTTTAATAAATCAGCGCAGACCTCAAGCACTGAGTGGTTGGTAAAGGCGCGCAATTCATGGTGATCGTTCATCTGCGCAAGGGGTACGCTTAGGCGCAGCTCATAGTGATAGAGCGTGGTATCCTGCGTTTCGCGGTCTGCTTTTTCCTTGATTGCGGTATTGCCCAAAAACTGCGCGGCTCTAACTTGGCCACACCAGTAGCGATGACTGCCTTGAGGCTTGGAGGTACCAAGGTTAATTTCAGGCTGCTGCTCGAGCTTGAGGCGGGCATTTTGGTCTTGTAAGAGTTGCCGTAACTGGGTGGCACTCAGATAGTTGGGGGCCAAGATTTGGATGGTAGCGCTGGAGGCGACATTAAGGCCTTCATGTAAGCTTGCTTTTAGTACATAAATAGCTCCGCCTAGGCCCTTTAGGATGTTTCCCTGTTCAAAAGTCAGCTCTAAGTTTGTGCAGTTGGCCATAACACACCTCATGACAGAAAGCTGGTAGATCTGAAGGCTCTGAGCCCAGAGCTCAAGTTAGCCCCGAAAACGTATATTGCGGGGGGCGGCGTCCGAATCAGGGGCGCGCTCACCCAAGGTCGCCCCCTGAGATGCCGAGTTAGGGGCACCTGAGCTCTTGGTTTGAGACGCGGCTGTGGTGCTAGGGTTTGCCCCTATCATTTGGTCGATTTGTTGCTGCAGGCGCTGGAGATTGGAAAACAGCTCGGCTTGTATGGTCGAGGCGCCGGGGTTATTGTTAGCAAAGCCGGAGGTGGCGCCCGCGTTAATCTCTGAGGTCGCAGCTTGAGACTGGGAGGCGGCATTTGCTTGCGTGGTGGCGTTTGCTTGCGTGGCGGCACTTGCTTGCGTTGCGGCACTTGCTGGCGCGCCGACGTGTACTTGGGGCGCCGGGGCGGAGCTTGCGCCTGCGGTTGTCGTTGCGGCGGAGGCTGCTTGTGCGGCAGCGGCATGCGCGGCGGCAACATGAGGACTGTCTTGAGTGGGAGCAAGTCCTAGCAACTGCATCATTTGGGCGAAGCGCTCTTCATGGAGGCTGGTGCCCTGAGCGACATAGTGAGCGAGATCGCTCTTGCCTAGGAGGCAGTCGTAGCCAAAATTAAAGTAGCGTTCAAAACGCTGGGCAAAGTTAAAGGTGCCGCCTTTTTTTAAGGCACAGCTTAGGAGCAGACAGTTCAGGCCGTTGCTCATGAGGCCGGCCGGGGTTGGGATGACTTGCTTGCCTTGAGGCATGAGGTCACCAAAGCTCCAAAAACCTACCAAGCTTAATAAGCCTTCCAGTTGGTCTGGGATCTGATTACCCAGATCTAATAGTCGTTGGGCATTGACCTCATCGGGAGCGGCGAGGTAAGCAAAAACGGCGTCGAGGCAAGCCATGCGGTCTTGGTTTTGCTGCTCGGTATCAACCGCAGGCAGCGCAGCTTTAACTAGAGCGATGGTGTCTTGACGTGCCTTTTCAATCTTTTCCTCTAACTCCTTGGAGGCGATAAAGATGGGGCTGTTGGGGTCGATCCTAGAGCTCATGCCCGTGCGTTGCTCTTGGGCTTCAAGCGCTAAGGCTTGATCCACTAAGGATTGGAGCAATTCCATCGGCTCTTGGCCTTGGAGCGATTTGAAGGCGGCGTTTTGTTCGGCCACGACTTCATCGACAAAATCAAAGAACTGGGCGGGAATGAATTGTCGCAGCTGTTGCTCGACCTGATGCAATTGGTCTTGAGCGGCAGCAAGCTGTTCTAGCAGCTGGGGATCAAGCTCATATTTCTGAGTAGCTTGCTGCTGCATTTTTGAGACAAAGGACGGCAGCTGCATCGGCTTAGGCTTGGCCACATCGTCTAAGTTGAGCTCAGGCGCTGGCTTTTGCAAAATTTCGCAGATGACATCGACTACGCACACATAGCCCCACCATACCGCAACGCGGCGATGGAGGTTGTACGCCATAAAGGTACAGGCGTCTTTGTACTCACCATGCTCTTTGAGGTAGGTCAAGTAGTCCATGCTGAGGGGATAGCGCTGGGCCAATTTTCGTTGTTGGGTCGTAAGTTTCAGCTGCTCTTGAGCAACTACTTCGCTGACATAGGGATGCAGTTGGAGCAGAGCATGCTGATTGAGCCAGCTTAAGTCATCAGCCATGGCACACCTCAGTTATGAGTAGGGAGAAAAGAGGAAAATGAAAATTGGTAGCGTGAGCGCACGCAAAGAGCTTGGGCGTTAGCCCATTTTGAGGCCTTGGGCTTCGGTATCAAGGGCTCCGGTATGAGCATCCAGCGCATCTGCTTGGTTGTGTGATGCTTCGGCCTCATTAATAGCGGCATTGACCTCAACCTCATTGCCATGCACGCCTTCTTCTTCTACTACCACTTCGCTTTGTGCTAAAGCCCCTTCTTGGGCGCTGCCGTCATTTTCTTGGTGCACTAGCGCTACTTCGTTGGCACTGGGGTTAAGTTCTGATCTCCCGGCAAGATTGTGCTTGACGTAGGCGGAAACAAGGCATTGCTTGAGCAAATTCACAGCAAATTCGAGCCCCGCACTGACAACCACTTCTGCGACGGCACTGCCAATCGCCTCTTTTTGATCTTTGGTTAAACTCATAGTGGGGTACCTCATTGGTGTTGGCGGCATGCTGCGTCGCGCTGCGCAGCTCCTTGATACCACCTTAGTATAGTGCAAATTAAGCACCAATTTTTTGGTGCAATCCTATATCTATGAGCCAGCTTGTCTAATTTAGTACCGCCTTAGGCGGCGCTGAGCGGTTCAGAGCACGGGACGCAGCTCAAGAGCTAAACAGCCGCCAAGCAAAGCGGGGAGAGCAATGCGCTCTTAGCCCAAGTTAACCAATAGTGGCATGCCAAGCTGTGCTTGAGATGGCGCTATGGTTGCGTTAGGTGGCGCGGTCGCGTGAGGTGGGGTATATGGGAGCATGCGCTGATAGTCTAGGCCACAGGCGGTGGCGATTTGGCGCAGGTAGCGGTCAAGCTCATGCCAAAAGTGCTCATCGTGCTCGTCGTAGATGGCGTGGTATAGCGGCGTAAGGTGCGGGTGCTGGGTGGCTATATATTGCAGCACCGGCTCCTTACAACAAGGCGAGAGGTTGAGCCGATCCAGCCAAATCTGGTCACACCACGGGCGTACTGCATGGATAATGGCCGCGACGTCGGTCAGTCCCGGCATAATTGGGGCGATAAAACATGAGGTGGCAAGACCTGCCTCATGACAGCGCTGTAGCGCCGTAAGGCGCCGGGCGATTGACGGCGCCCGATCAAGCTGCGCTTTGAGCTGTTCGTCCAAGGTGTTAATGGAAAATACCACGCGCAGTTGCGCAAATTGCGCCAAGAGCTCAAGGTCACGCAAGATGAGGTCGCTCTTAGTGATGAGCGTGAGGTTCAGCCCTTGAGCTTCACGCGCTGCCTCTGGGACTGGGACGCTGACCGCACCTTCTGCCGCGCCTTCTGCCGCGCCTTCTGCCTCTAAGTCGGTCAAGAGTGAGCCTTGCACGGGGGTAGGCGCCATCTTGGCCGCCACGATGTCATCAAGGTGCAGCTGTGGGGTGACACCGCGGCAGTGCTGATCGATGGCCCGTAATTGCGTTAGTAATTGTCGCGTACGGTTAAATTCTACTTCTTCGGGTAGGTAGGGATCGGTCGCAGAGCCTAGGATAATGCGCTTGCCGTTTAAGCGGCGTGCATCATGCGCGACCGTAAGCCCAGGCCAGTCCTTGACCTCGACAAAGCTGCCCCACGGGCCGCGCGCGCTGCTTTGGCGCTGCATATAGCGCGCATAGCAGTAGATGCAGCCGTGGGTGCATCCTAGGTAGGGATTGGCCGCCAAGTCGAGGTGCGGCAGGTTAGAGGGGTTGAGAATGGCTTTAACCTGCCGGGTGGTAACCTGCCGCGTAGTAACCTGCTGAGGGGCCAACTGCCCTGGGACCATCTGCCGTGGGGCCATCTGCTCTAGGACTACCTGCCCTGAGGCCACCTGTTTGCTGGGCTGAGTTGGCCTTGTGGGCAGCGGATCTGGGGGCGCCATGGGCTAGAGCAGCGGGCTTTGCACTGGGGTGATGGCCTGCATGCTGACCTTGTGCGGCGCTTGTGCCATGCTCATGGTCTCATGGAACTTGAACAGGGCGTAGGTGACCTCATCGGGGAGGTAGGCGTGCGCTAGGCCAAAGACTAAGCCCAAGTTGCCGAGGTTACCCGCATTGCTTGGGACGAGATGCTTGACGCGCATGGTCTCAGGGTCGAGCATGGCAAGGTCTGCCGCATAGGTGATGGCGTCATCTAAATCGCCGATTTCATCAACTAAGCCCACAATCTTGGCCTCGTCGGCTAAGAACACTTGGCCTTCGGCAAATAGCTCATAGTCGTTGACCTTAAGGCCACGGTTTTGGGCGACTAGCTCCAAGAACTTGCGATAGGTATTGTCCACCGACAAGCTGATCAGCTGTTGCTGGGTCGTAGGCATCTCCTCGCCAATGGGGGTGATGGCCAGCTCATTGGTGGCCACGCCATCTTGGTAGGCGCCATAACGATTGAGCAAATTGTGCGCGCCCATGGCGATGCCGAAAACGCCGATCGAGCCCGTTAAGGTCGACTTCGTAGCAAAGATGCGTTCGGCTTGGGAGCCAATCCAATAAGCGCCCGAGGCGGCTGTGCCGTTCATCGAGACCACCAGCGGCTTTAAGGTGCGCATCTGGAATTGGGCTAAGGCGCGGCGAATCTTCTCCGAGGCCGTGACGCTGCCGCCCGGGCTGTTTAAGTAC
>DXIF01000271.1 GCA_019113025.1 Candidatus Anaerobiospirillum stercoravium
GGCTTGGGCTTGGGGTTGCGCTTAATTGCAGACGCATTGGTTGATGGTGGCCCAAGCTTGACGTAAATGGTACTGGGTCGCTAAGGCCTTGAGCTTGTACTCTGAGCCTTGGGGGGCCAGCAAGATATCGGCTTTGCGCTCGAGCTGATAGACGAGGCGCTCGATAAATTGCGCAGACATGATGGCAAAACTGTTGTCAACGCAGCTGCGGCACAGTGCCTTAAAGCGCTCCAAGGACAAAGGCTCATACTTGTTTTCTAAGGCCGCTGCCAAGCGCCCGTAGAACGGGGCAATCCACATATTGACATTGAACTCGACATAAAGACTCGAGCACTCGCCCACCATCAGCATGCTGAGCTCACTTAAGTCGGGGTCTTCGCACAGGCGGCGGTGAATGTCCTTGTCGGTCTCGCTCTCCCAGAAGCGCTTGTGGTTAAAGGCAAAGCGCAGCGAGCTCTTGAGCAAGTCCCGCAAATCCTCAAAGTGCTGGCGCGTGCCCAGCAATAAGGCTAGGCCGAGGGCATTGGTGTAGCCTGAAATAATGGTCTCGCAGGTCGCGGTAAATTGCTTGATAGTCGGATCTGCCAAGTGGTCGTAATCGTCCATCGCCTTGAGATAGTACTCAAGGTCAATGCGCGTGCCCGCACTGATACTCAGCTCAGCTGGGGTGTCGGGATCGGCCTTAGCGGGACGGTCTTGATTATCGCGATAGAAGGTCGCGAGCAACACCGCGCGCTTGAGCTTGGAGAAAGGCTCAAGGCCAATTACGCCGTCCGCGCGCCGGGGCGCACTCTGATCGGCCTCCGCTTCGCGCTTGACAATAGCAGCAATCTTGGCGTGCAGGGCTTGGTCATCATCGCACGCGTCAAGGGCCGACGCCATGATCTCCGTGCTGCTTAAGCCATCGCCTAAGCCATCATTATCCCCGTCAAAACCAGTGAGCGGCTCCATCGCGCCAAAGTAGCCGCTGCGGCCTGGGGAGGCCCCACCAGTGCTACTGGCGCAGGCGCTGCTAGCGGTGCCCGTGGTGCTGATGCTGGCCGCGTTCGGGCTCATGGCCCCAACCGTACCTAGGTCCCCCATCGCGACCACCGAGCCGGTATCCGTCAAGCTGCGCACTTGCGGCTGGACGCTGTGGCTGCTGGGAGCTAAAGTCGCGCTGAGGATCGCCCCGAGCGCACTGCCCTTGGTGATGACAGTATTGTGATCGGCGCCTACGGGGTCGATGCTGGCACAGGTCACCCCGTGGGCGTTGACGCGCTGGGCGCCGCCTTGCTGCATGAGCAGCGAATTGTCCTTAAAGCTGGAGGGCGCCCCAGAGACCTTGAGCAAGAGATCACTAATCAAGGCGCTAAACTCAAAGCGTACGTCATCTAAGTCGTAAATGCGGGTGCCCAGGTGCGCATCTAAGAAATCATGGTTGATAGACTTGAGCTCGCACTCAACCTCGCAAATGGGGCTAGTGCAATTACCGGCAATAATCTGCCCTTGGTCTAAGGCCACCTCAAAGGTGACAAAGGCCGGGGCCTCTAAGATCAACTTAGTGCGGGTAAAGTTTGTTTGGTACTTGCTGATCAGCTCATGCTCTTGGGTTAAGGCTACCAGCTCAGGCGGCAGCACGCCCGGAGCAAAGAGCGTTAAATCCGGCGTGGTCAGCTCATGGTCAACTCGGAGATTGTGCTCAATGTGGGTGTGGGCCGCACCAATGCCGCCATCTTCCGACTTGTACTTAATGGTCTGCTCAACGCCCGGGACTAAACTGGAGCTGCGCAGACGCAAGCCCGCCTTAAAGCGGGCGAAGATGAGGTCATCTGGGGTGTCAAAATAGCTATTTTTGAGCGCTTCGACCGCGACCTTGGACTCATCAGCGCGGTAACGCTCTAAGCTATGAGTCTCGTGAAAGGCCGACGGCAGCTTGCTGTAGTGTTCATGCAGCCAATCATTGAAAGCCGAGCAAAAGTCGTGGATAAAGCTTGCGGCATAGGCCTCATTGACCGCAAACTTGTACTCACACTCGATATTATCGAGCAATCTGGCATGAACACTCATTCTTGCTCCACTCTCCAAACCTAACACACAACCGCACGTTGCACCAAAGCGCACCAAGGCGCCCCCAGGCCAGCCGCTGCGCTGCGGCCGCCCCTTAAAGCAAACGTTTACAACACCACTAAAACCGGCATGCGCGCTGAGTTGGGGGCTGACGCACCGCAAAGCGCTGCACTGACCTGCGGCGATTTACTGCCGTTGAGACGAGCACTATGGCCCAATCTCATCTCACAGTCTAGCCCTTGTACCAGCGCAACAATGCCGCTTAGATCACCAATTGACTAATTTTTGCAGAAAACCCGCACCAAAATGCGACAGCGACGGCGCCTCAACGCGGGCGCGCGGTGGCGCCGCCGCGCGCGGCGCTGTCATCTGGGGCGCCCCCTTGCCGGGGCTGAGCCCCGGCAAGGGGGCGCCCCAGATGACAAGCGGCCATGCCCCTTGGGGCATGGCCGCTTGGTGGGGCCTGCCGTACGGCAGGCCCGGCATAGTTAGGGCGAACGCGCCGCCCTTCCTTGCGCTGTTACGTGCGCTATTACCTGCGCTGTTACTTGCGCTACTGCGTGCGCTCTTACTTGAGGACGGACTTGCCAACCGCAACGGCGTTGGCGACAGTGAAGCCGTAACGCTCGAACAGCTTCTCAGCAGGAGCCGAAGCGCCGTAGTGGTCTAAGCCTAAGACCTTACCATCAAGACCTACGTACTTGTACCAAGTGGTGGTGGTACCAGCCTCAATGGCAACACGGGCGCGTACGGCGGCAGGCAGTACCTGCTCCTTGTACTCAGCGCTCTGACGGTCGAACTCCTCGCAGCACGGCATCGAAACGACGCGAACCTTCTTGCCCTCCTTGGCTAACTCCTCAGCGGCGTGGAAAGCTAAGGCGACTTCCGAGCCGGTAGCAATGTAGATGAGATCTGGAGTGCCATCACAGTCCTTGAGGATGTAGCCGCCCTTGGCGATGGCAGCGATCTGCTCTGGGGTACGTGGCATCTGCTCTAAGCCCTGACGGGTTAAGACGATGTCCGATGGACCGCACTTGCGCTCAATCATCTGAGTCCAAGCAACGGCGGTCTCAACTTGGTCGCATGGGCGCCAAGTGTCTAAGTTAGGCACTAAGCGTAAGGAAGCAGTCTGCTCGATTGGCTCGTGGGTTGGACCATCCTCGCCCACACCGATCGAATCGTGGGTGAAGACGAATAAGGTTGGGATCTTCATCAGAGCGGCCATGCGAATGGCGTTGCGAGCATACTCCGAGAAGATTAAGAAGGTGCCACCGTATGGACGGAAGCCGCCGTGCAGCACCATGCCGTTCATGGCCGCGCACATGACGAACTCACGTACACCCCAGTGGATGTAGTTGCCCTTGAGCTCATGCGGCAGTACCGAGTGCGAAGCCTTGTTCATGGTCAGATTCGATGGAGCTAAGTCCGCCGAGCCGCCTAATAACTCTGGTAATAAGGCACCAAAGAAGTCTAAGGCGTTTTGACCGGCCTTGCGGGTCGCCAGCTTGGCTGGGTTGTTTTGTAACTCTTGGGACCAAGCTAAAGCCTTTTGCGCCAAGTCAACTGGGAGCTCGCCCTTAATGCGCCGCTCAAACTCAGAGGCTAACTCTGGGTACTGAGCCTTATACTGAGCAAAGAGCTCATTCCACTCGCCTTCAGCCTTGGCACCGGCCTCAACAGCCGACCACTTGGCATAAATCTCCTCAGGGATGACAAATGGAGGGTAATTCCAGCCTAACTCCTTGCGGGTTAAAGCGATTTCCTCATCGCCTAATGGCGCACCGTGGCACGACTCCTTGCCCTGCTTGTTCGGCGAGCCCTTACCAATGGTGGTGTGGCAGATGATGATCGATGGGCGCTCCTTTTCGGCCTGAGCCGCAGCAATCGCCTGACGCAGCGCCTCACCATCGTGGCCATTGACCTCTTGGACGTGCCAGTGGTAGGCCTCAAAGCGCTTGACGGGATCGTCGTTGACCCAGTTCTTGATCTCGCCGTCAATCGAGATGCCGTTGGAGTCGTATAAGGCAATGAGCTTGCCCAGACCTAAAGTACCCGCAAGGGAGCAGGCCTCGTGAGAGATGCCTTCCATTAAGCAACCGTCACCCATGAAGACATAGGTGTAGTGGTCGACGATATCAAAGCCCGGACGGTTGAACTCGTGAGCTAAGAGCTGCTCGGCTAACGCAAAACCAACCGAGTTAGCTAAGCCCTGACCTAATGGACCGGTGGTGGTCTCAACCCCTGGAACCTCACCATACTCTGGGTGACCCGGGGTCTTGGAGTCTAACTGACGGAACTGCTTTAAGTCCTCGATCGAGAGATCGTAGCCGGTTAAGTGCAGCAGCGAGTAGATAAGCATGGAAGCGTGGCCGTTGGACAGAATGAAACGGTCACGGTTGGCCCAGTGTGGGTTCTTTGGATTGTGACGTAAGAAACCACGCCACAAAGCTTCGGCCATATCAGCCATACCAAGAGGTGCACCAGGGTGGCCGGACTTAGCCTTTTGGACACCATCCATACTTAAAGCACGAATGGCATTAGCTAATTGCTGATACTCTGACATGTTTACTCCTAGATTCACCACAACTGCGGGGCGACAGTGCCGACCTTGGCAGCTGCAAACTCTGGTTCGAGAAAATTGGTTCTATGCTAACTGAAGCGCGACTTGAGTTTTAGCATAGGAAACTTGGGGGCTACGCCCCGCGCGGCCGCTTGCACCAAGCAAGACGGCGCGACGCGGAGTTAAAGCTTAAAGTTAAAGCTTGTTGTTGTTGACCGAAATCGAGGTAGACTCAGAAGGCTTGCCTGAGTGTACGTCGATCACGGCAGTAGATACGCCATCTTTGACCTTAAACTGGGCAAAGAGCGGGGCAAAAGGCAGCATGGCGCGATCGGTAATGAGCTGAACGTTAGTGTTAGCACTGACATTGGCGTGGCTGACCACATCAATGTATTGACCATAAGCACCATCATCCAGCGCACTAAAGGAGGCACTACCATCTACCTTAAAGGCAACCTGCTGCGCTTCCGGACCGTGGTACTCATCAGGCTTGACCATGGTAACAAAATCAAAATGCGAGCCTGGGTCTACCGTCAAGGTCAGCGGCTGTGGTAACAGCTTAGTGAGGTCAAATAAGACCGCTTCTGGGGCTTGGAACATCTGCATATTGACGTTCGTAAGCTCACCAGAGAAGCTTAAGTTCTTAAGCTGGCGCGCGGCCCCAATCTTGAGCTCGTAAGGCAGATCAAAGTAGCCTTGTTTGCTTGGATGCGAGCTCTGGGTCTTTAAGGTCAAGTCCTCGACCACCGTTGGAGCAAAGCCTAACAAGGAGAAGCGCTTAACGGTTAAATCATTACGCCCGATGTTCTTGAGCTCAAAGAAACCTTGGGTTTCGCTGTAGTAATTAAGCTCGGTTACCGCGGCATAGTGGGCCAATAAGTGATCGACCGTGAAGTCCACGGTGAAGTTTTCGGCTAAATCAAAACCCAAGTTTACGCTCATGGTGCCCACCGGCTTGTAGCCAATGCGCTCCTTGATTTGAGTTACCGCCTGGTCCAAGTTAGGTGCTAAGTCAGCAAACTCAGGATTAGGGCTTGACTTAGGATCGACGCCTGCCATCTGTTGGCGCAGATAGTTTTGGTACTCCGCAAGAGTATAGAGCGAGACATCGTCGTTTAAGTAGGACGCGTCTAATTGGGCCGAACCGTTTTCCGTAAAGAGGCTATAGCTACCCTTAAGGCTTACAGCAGTGAGCGTATTTAACTCAAAGGACTTGATGGCATTGCCATCGTTAATGGTGGCATGAACTAGATCAGCCTCAAAATCGTAGCCGCCAAAGTTGATGCTGACTTTCAGCGGGATTTTTACTTTGACGTCACCGTCCGTGGCAATGAAGGTCAGATCGTGCGAAAACAGGCCAAAATCGTCCTCGTAGAAATCGACCGAAAACTTTTGCGCGCCCGCCCCAACCATCGTCTGGTTGATGAAATTTTCCACCATGGAGCGCGATTGTTCTACCAACGTGCCGTAAGAGCACATTGGAACCCCGTAACCGCCAACGACCAGCATTACGGCACCAACCGCCGTGATTACCTTAGCGATGGTCTTCTTCTTGAGCGCACTAACTGCCACCGTAAAATCCTCTCACCTACAACCAAAAAAGTTGAGTCGCCACCTCAAGGCGCTCCCGACGGCCTGACCTCTTATTAAAGCCCGGGCCGCGGCTGCTATTTGCACTGGAGCTTGCCTCACCGGCTACAACTGGGGCTTGAGCTGAGCCCAAACCCGGCCTGATTCTGATTGTAGCTTAGTTCCAAAAAAGCCGATCAAACGATCGGCTTTTTTGTGGACGATGCCCATAACGGCACTACCTTAATGGCACTGCTTTAGCGGCACTACCTTAACGGCACTAAGGATGGCCCCGCGCAGGCACCGTGGTTAACGCTGTGATGACGCGCGATTAACCGAAGACCTTGCGGTAGTCCTCTTGGAACTTAGCGATGCCTTGGTCGGTTAATGGGTGGTGGGTCATCTGCTCGATTACCTTGTAAGGAACGGTAGCGATGTCAGCACCGGCTAAAGCGCAGTCCATGATGTGAATTGGGTTGCGGACCGAGGCGGCGATGATCTGAGCGTCGATATCAGCAATCGAGAAGATATCGGAGATCTGACGGATTAAGTCGATGCCTGGCATCGAGATATCGTCTAAGCGGCCTAAGAATGGGGAAACATAGGTAGCGCCAGCACGGGCAGCTAATAAGGCTTGGTTGGCCGAGAAGATTAAGGTTAAGTTGGTCTTGATGCCTTCAGCCTTGCACATACGGCAAGCCTTTAAGCCTTCTACGGTCATTGGGATCTTAACGACCATGTTAGGGTGGATCGCAGCAATCTCGCGAGCCTCCTTCATCA
This sequence comes from Candidatus Anaerobiospirillum stercoravium, assembly GCA_019113025.1. Lineage (GTDB taxonomy): Bacteria > Pseudomonadota > Gammaproteobacteria > Enterobacterales > Succinivibrionaceae > Anaerobiospirillum > Anaerobiospirillum stercoravium. Next base: position 6,959 of record DXIF01000271.1, read on the forward strand.
TGGTAGGAGCGTCGAGGGTAGTTGGCTTAACTTCACCGCTGATTGGGCCATCAACAATCGAAGCGATCTCTTGGATGACTTCCTTGAAGTCACGGCCTTCCTTAGCAATCAGGGTTGGGTTAGTGGTAACGCCGCAGATAACGCCCATGTCATTGGCTTTACGGATATCTTCAACGTTGGCGGTATCAATAAAAAAACGCATTGCAACTCCCTAATAATTCGCCGGGGACTAAAGCTTGCCTAAGCCGTCCCTTTTGGTTTACCCCGCTCAAAAGCTCTCACCAAGCAGCGCATTGCACACCAGGCCAGCGCTAGCTCTCAAGCGGTTACAACAAAAGCGCTTTTGAACGCGCAGACTGAGCTTAAGCCAAGCGCACTAAGTGCGCGGCAGGGCTACGCCCTGTCTTGTCTTGTGATTAATTGCCTTAAGCCTTAGCCTCGAGCTTGTGTTTGCATCTTAAACCAAAGCTCTGGGCACGCCCGCAAATTACTGTGCGTAACGTGATGCAGATCCAACTTTTTCTGCATTGTGCTCGAGCACGCAATAATGTGCTCAGCACCAATTTTTCCATAAAACAGCCAAACGCAACCGTTTGTGGAAAACATGAGCCCCGCCACAGCAAGGCTGGTCAAAAATGCCAAGATTCAACCCGGCAGACTGCCACGTCTGCCGCCCTTCGCCTCTTACGTTCGCCGAAGTCAGGGCACACTCAGAGCCCGTCCTTTCCGGTCGCACTTCCCCGTATGAGCGTCAGAGCAAACACGGTGAGGCGCCCTAAGGCGCCCCTTAAGGCGTCCCCAAAGGCCTACGAGCTATCAGGCCCCCTTGGCGACGCCACCCTAGACTTTACCCAGTATTCAGACCTTGGGCTATCACCAAGCCCGCCTTTTTGTCATAACACGCACCTAGGCTGAGGGCAAAACCCAGCCCCTATCACATCTCATGATGCCCCCAAGGCAACGGCGGGTTGCACCGTCCTC
>DXIF01000272.1 GCA_019113025.1 Candidatus Anaerobiospirillum stercoravium
ACCTAGGATTGAGTTTAAGTACCGCTTGCTCCCTTAGTGGCATTTTGTGCCTTGCTGGACTTTGCGTGCACTGCGGGCGCTGCGCACAAAGCCCGCCCCCTACCGCTGATCACGCCCCGGTCGCGACCCTGAGCCCCCGACCCAAGCCCTGCCGCAGCTAGCGACCGCGCGCTGAGCCTCAAGCTCAGCCCCCGGGTGGGAGGGAGAGCCCTTACTCCATGTTGGCGCCGCGCATGTGATGGCGCTGCTGGTGGCCGCGTGCTGAGCCTCAAGCCAGCCCCCGGGCAGGTGCGCAGGCCGCATCTCACAATATGTTGGCGGCGCGCACGTGAAGCGCTGCTGGCGACTGCGCGCTGAGCCTCAGCGCAGCCTCTCCGGGGCGGGTGAGCGGTCCCTTACGTCATGTTGGCGTGCGCACGTGATGACGCTGCAGGTGGCCGCGCGCCTCTGAGCCACATGCCGTTGGCTAGGCACAGTAAAGGCCAAGGCTCGTAGGAGCACTTGGCCTTTACTGATTTGCTCTGCGCGGGGCAGGGCGCGCTTAACGCTTAGCGCTTGGCGTCGTTTTCGATGAAGTCTGGAATCAGACTGGAAGAGTAGAACAAATACAAGGCTTGGGTGCCCTTGTCACCATGGCCCATTTGCTTGAGCATCGAGTAGGCCTTGTAGGCTAAATCAAGGCCCGGCAGGCTGACGCCACGGTTTTGGCAGACCTTGAGCGCAATCTCCATGTCCTTGAGGAAGTGGTTGATCTTAAAGCCCGGGGCAAAATCGCCCTTTAAGATGCGGGGACCATAGCTTTGCAGCGAGAACGAGCCGGCGGCTCCGCCACATAAGGTCTCAATGGTGAGCGCTGGATCTAAGCCCATGTGCTTAGCAAAAACAATGGCTTCGCAGGCTGAGAACATCGAGGTGGCAATCGCGACCTGATTGCAGGCCTTGGCCATCTGACCCATGCCCGGCCCCCCAAAGTACACCCACTTCTTGCCCAAGACCTTGAAGATCGGCTCTAAGGCATCACAGGCGCTCTTGTCACCGCCGCATAAAATGGTGAGAGCGGCATTGCGCGCGCCGATGTCACCCCCGGTGACTGGGCAGTCTACTACGGTAAAGCCCTTTGCTTGCGCCTCTTGCGCCAGCTCTTGGGCCAAATCTGGGGCGGAGGTGGTCATATCCACGCCAATCGCCCCTTGCTTCATGGTGTGGAAGGCACCGTGACGGCCCATCCAGACCTCGCGCACGTCCTGAGGATAACCAACAATAGTGATGACCACGTCGCAATCGCGCGCGCACTCAGCCGGGCTCTCACACCAAGTAGCACCTCGGGCAATCAGCTCCTCTGCCCGCTCCTTGGTACGGGTGTACAGCTTGAGCTCAAAGCCAGCATCTAATAAGTGACCGGCCATCGGAGCGCCCATGACACCCAAGCCAATAAAACCAATCTTCTTAATATCCATGATTGTTGCTTTCCCTAAGCTAAAACTGCGTGCGCCTGTGACCTTAAGCGGCGCGTCACGCCGTGACCGCGCTATCGGCTAAGCCTGCCTGTCGGCATGACCGTGCCACAAACAACAACCATGCCGCCTCAGGTCGTAGTGCACCATTGTAGTACCCTCAGCGCCCATGCCCAAACCTAAGCCCTCAGCGGGCCTAGGTTGCAACTAGATAGCACCAAGCGCGCTGTCCGTAAGCGAGCTAATTGCCCCTTGCTCGTGCTCCTTGCGGCGGAGCACCGACCGCTGGTACGAGCCATTGCACCAAAATGCGGCAGACAAAATCAAGACGCACGTCACCTACTCCGGCATCTAGCTTGATGCGAGCTTGGGTGCTGACCAAAGTTATGTGCTCACCAGAGAAGTGAGCGGCCCGGACCACAAGGTGAGGGGATGGTCCGGGCCGCCAAGCAAAGGGAGGGCGCTTGGGCCCTAAATCTGAGGGGAGGGCTTAAGCACCCCAGCAGCTTCATGCTGCGGCGGGGCTTGCGGGCAAGCGCAAGCTGAAGTGATAGCGCTAAAACTGCCTGAGCCGACAGTTCAAGCTCAGCGGTCTGACTTAGCGACCGGGTGCACTGGTCTAACTTGGCGACCGGCCGCAGCGCTCTAGCTTAAGGCCGCCTTAAGGGCGTCGACCTTGTCTAACTGCTCCCATGGGAACTCATCACGACCGAAGTGACCGTAGGTGGCAGTAGGCTGATAGATTGGGCGCTCGAGATCTAACATCTTGATGATGCCGTACGGACGCAAGTCGAAAATCTCGTTGACGACCGCCGCGATCTTCTTGTCATCATACTTGCCGGTACCAAAGGTGTTGACCGAGATCGAAACGGGCTTAGCCACACCAATGGCGTAAGAAACTTGCAGCTCGCACTTGTGGGCTAACTTGGCCGCTACGATGTTCTTAGCAACATAACGGGCGGCGTAAGCAGCCGAGCGGTCGACCTTGGATGGATCCTTACCCGAGAAGGCACCACCACCGTGACGGGAGGCACCACCGTAGGTGTCAACGATGATCTTACGGCCGGTTAAGCCGCAGTCACCAACTGGACCTCCGATCACGAAACGACCCGTTGGGTTGATAAAGTACTTGGTCTTATCATTTAAGTACTTAACCGGAATGACGCGCTTAATGATTTCCTCGCGCACGCCTTCTTCGACTACGCTCAAAGAGACATCGGGCGAGTGCTGAGTCGAGAGCACGACCGTGTCAACATGCGAAATCGAGCCGTCTTCATTATAGGCAAAGGTGATTTGGCTCTTGGCATCAGGACGCAGCCACGGCAGCACACCTAAACGACGCACCTCGGATTGACGCCGCACTAACAGGTGAGCATAAGTGATGGCCGCAGGCATTAAGACGGGGGTCTCATCACAGGCATAACCGAACATTAAGCCTTGGTCACCGGCGCCTTGCTCCTCAGGCTCGGAGCGATCGACACCTTGATTGATATCAGGGGACTGCTTGCCTAAGGCGTTTAAAAAGGCGCAATAATTGCCATCAAAGCCAACTTCAGTTGAGTTGTAGCCAATATCGCAGACCGTCTTGCGCACCACCTCTTCTAAATCGACATTAGCAGTGCTCTTGACCTCACCTGCGATCACGACCATACCCGTCTTCACTAAGGTCTCGCAGGCAACGCGCGCCTTGGGATCTTGCTTTAAATAAGCGTCCAAAACGGCATCGGAAATTTGGTCGGCGACCTTGTCTGGGTGCCCCTCAGAAACAGACTCAGACGTAAATAATTGAAACATGTGCTCCCTCCAACATGGGGTGGAAAACTTACAAAGTTAAGTTTGCTCATACTCCCAACCTCCTCACAAGGTGGTCACAGACCAAGACCACGTGGGCCAAGCCCCCGGATGGGGCAAGCCCCTCGCGCTTGCTGTGAACCTAGTTCAGCCTCCTACGCCCTCAAGTCCCCGTGCTCCCAAGTGATCACGACCCGGCCACTGTGGCACGGCCGCGCCGCGACCACTGCGCCGCGCGCAGCAGTCGAACTCAAGCGCGACTCATATCGCTTAAGCCGAACCATGCGATCACTACCAGATCACTACTAATGGAAAAGCTAGGACGAGGGTGGGATTACCGCACCGCGTAGGAGAGCGTTATTAACCTGAGCTCAGCGCTTGGTAAGAAAAAGCTCTGAGGTGCCACATGGCAGAGTTAACAACGTAAACAGCTCTAGGCGAGTATCAACAAGGAAAAATTTGGGTGCTGGAACCGTCGGTAACGACGGCGCGCCCAAGATGTCACTGCGCAAGCTTACGCATCTAGCGTCTTTTACTGCACCGCTTTAAGCGGCGCAGGCACAACCACCGGGCCAATTTGGTTGCCAATTTGGTTGCCAATTAGGTTGAACCATGAGATTTAACCATGCGGGCTTAACCGCTTCTGGTTTGACCATTTTGCGCTTGACCCGCGGCGCGCGCAGATTAACCCCTGATTATACCCGTCTTAACCCAGCGCTTATGCTCTTGCGCAAAATTTATCATGCGCTCTCTGGGGCCCTGCCGGGCCATCCGGGACTATACGGGCGCCCTAAGGGCGCCTTTGGGGCGCTCTTACCTGAACTTCCAGCGCACTTATTCCTTAGGGTTATAGGCCTAAGTGGTGCTTAGGTTAGTCTATCCCATAGGAATCGCAATTTTTTTCAAAAAACCCTTGCAAAGCATGGGCTCCGTAAAACTGCAGGGCGCGGATTGGTTTTACACGCACCTTCGGTAAGAGCAAAACTCAATGATTGCGTTATTTGCGCTGCTCTTGCGGTTGAGCTGCATATGTGACATTAGGCGCAAAAT
>DXIF01000273.1 GCA_019113025.1 Candidatus Anaerobiospirillum stercoravium
GCTTTGTGCCTCACATGGAGCACAAAGCTTTGCGCAACAAAAAGGGCTGACCTGAGGGTCAACCCTTTTTGTGTGCGGCTAGGCCGCCGAGGAGGCACAATCAAGCTTACTTGATCTTGCCTTCCTTGTATAAAACGTGCTTACGTACTACTGGATCGTACTTCATGATCTCCATCTTACCTGGAGTGGTACGACGATTCTTAGTAGTAGTATAGAAGTGACCGGTACCTGCTGAAGAATTTAAACGGATCTTCTCGCGACCACCTTTCTTAGCCATGATAGTCTCCCTTAGATCTTAACGCCATTAGCGCGCATATCAGCAAGAACGGCATCGATACCTAACTTGTCAATAATACGCATACCCTTGGTGGTAACACGCAGTCTGACGAAGCGGCTCTCACTCTCAACCCAGAAACGGTGATACTTTAAGTTTGGGAGAAAGCGGCGCTTGGCAGCATTCTTAGCGTGGGAACGATGGTTGCCCACTGCCGGGCGCTTGCCCGTAACTTGGCAAACTCTGGACATGTCTAGTCACACTCCAAATATACTATACGGATCACAGCACCTAACCAGAGCTGTAACCATGCAAAGGTACAACAAAACGGGCGCCATTCTAGCACAAAAGTCCCCGCAGATCGGCATAGATTAGCGGCCGACCCGCTTTGGACCTAAGGCATGGCTACTAGCAGTACCTATCTTCTTAATCGAGCTTCCCTGACATTTGGATGCGGTGGCTGTTGGAACTGAGGAACACACGCTAAAAGTGCGTTACCGCGACCAAGAGACGAGCTAAAACCTCTTAGCCGACACAAATCTCAGCGCGCAAGTGCCGCACAAAACGCGCCTTCACTTACACTCTGAGCTAATCGCACGCTTTCCCAAGCTTGCGTGGCATGAAAACCTCTGGTTATCGCTATGCCAACCTTTGTACAAGGCAGCTTAAGGGGTCACGCCGAGCCAAGCTAACTCACAAAATCAAAAGCCTAAGCTTGTCACAGCTAAGCTTAAGTGCTAAGCCCAGTGATCCCGAAAATCATAACCTTGGGATTTTAAACGATCTCCTCTTAAAGGTCAAAGCCTTTTCCCCAACATTGCATCAGGAGCCGCCGCGCAGCGGGAGCTCTTGGCTATAATTAGCCCACACCGGCGCCCCGGCGCTTGAGCTAAGCTGAGCGTCCCGCGCCCGGCGTGCCGCAGCAAGCGTCTTCGCACCATGCGAGCCCGCGCCGCCAATCCCGCGGCGCCGCCGCCGACCCTCCCCTAGGAGCATTTTTCTCATGGACTATTCGTGGCAAGTTCTGGTCACCGTCTTCACCTTTGGCGGCGTAGGCGCCGTGGTGCGCGCGGCCATTTTGCAGATTCTGATGTACCCCTCGGCCTTTTTAGTACCCTTGGGGGTGCTCTTTGTTAACATCCTTGCCGCCTTAACCGGCGGCCTGATCGTCGCGATGGCGCTGCCCCAGGACATCCATCTGGCGTTAGTGATTGGCCTAGTGGGCGGCGTGGGCACCTTATCGGCCTTTACCACCGACCTCATTGCGCTGTGGGAAGATCGCAGCTACCGCAAGCGCTCAATGTTCCTCTTGGCCTACATCGGACTCACCACCTTATTTGGCATCTTCTGCGCCCAAGGCGGCATGAGCATTGGGCATATGATGCGCGGCACAGTCGCAAGTACCGTCAGCGCCCAAGACAAGGCCCACCTCGAGCAATACCTCAAAGACTTTAATCTCAACTTAGATGGCAGCGCCATCGACGAAAGCCGCCCAACCGGCCGCGATGCCCTTGCGCCTGCGTCCGCGCTGGAGCAAACACTCCCGGATACACCTACTGCACCTGCTGCCCCAGAGCGCTCCGCCCCAGAAAACCAACTCGACCACCCGGTCCACGCAAAGGAGGCCCAGTAAGATGGATCGCATCTTGTGCTTTATGTATGTCTTCTTTGGCGGGGGCACCGGCTGCCTGATTCGCCTCTTAGTTGATGGTACCGATAGCGCCGCCTTTACCCCGAGCAATATGGCCGCCTGCATCTTAATTGGCGTCACCTATGGCACCGCACGCTATGGCATTGGCACCAATAAGTACTGGCTGAGCTTCTTTAATGTCGGCTTCTTAGGGGGACTTTCGACCTTTACCCCGCTGGCGCTCTACTCCCTAAGCGCCCAGCAAGACAATATCTTTATGGCCCTAGTCGTGATGGTCGGCCTGCTGTTAGCCTACACGGCCTTGACCGTGGCCAGCGCCCTGATCACCACGGCGGCGGTTAAAGCCTTAACCCACGGCAAATACCAGCTCAAGATGACGCCACGCGCCAGCATGCGCTACATCTTCACCTACATGCAGGTGGCGCAAGCGGCCCAAAAGATCAAGGACAACTACCAAGCCCAGCAACAAAGCACGCTGCCCAACGGTGCCTTAATCGAACAGCAGCTCACGGAGTGTCGCCAAGTCCTAGGCGCCATTGATCTGCTGGAAAAGCAGTATCACCAATACGCCACGCAAGCAAAGCTGTTTCCCCCAGACTTTCGCAGCTTCATTGAGTCAGCCTACGACAGCGGGATCTTAAACGAAGCGCAGCATCCGCGCCTGCTCAGCGTCGACAGCCTGCAAGAGCTCAAGACCATTATCGACTACAACCTAAAATGCGCCGCCGCGCTCAAGCGCGCCATGGCCTCCGCCTAAGGCGCCGCGCCGGGGCCCAGCCCCGGCCTGCGTCCCAGCCCGCGTCCCAGCCTACGTCTAGACCAGCGTCTTGGCCAACGTCCCGACGCATCCTCATGCGAGGTTCCCCATGTTGCGTGACTTTGACGCCTGCCTTGCGGCCATCTTAATTCCTCATGCCCACATCACCAAGCGCTAAGTCTTGGCCTTTAACTGCGTCTACTGGGTGCTGCTCTTGCCCCTCACCACCATGCTGGGGCTGCGCAATCTCAATCTGCTCAAGAAAGCGGGGGTTGCGACCTCTGACCTTTTTGCTCCTACCAACCTCTGCCGCCTCAGCATCGTGGTCTTGGTCACGTTCGTGCCCTATTTCATCGTAAGCGCCGTCTATCTCATTAACTTTCGCCCGCGTCTTAAGACCTTAAATCAAGGCATAATCCTGCCCACCCTCGCCCTGATCGTACTCTACGCTCTGCTCTTTACCCCATACCTCGCCAAGCTCGACCTAAGCTCCATCAAGCTCCTCTTAGACGATGCCGGGAGCTTAGCCGTGATCATCTTAGTGCTTGATCTTGCCGCCATCCTCTGGGCGCTGCGCCAAGCCCTCAGAGC
>DXIF01000274.1 GCA_019113025.1 Candidatus Anaerobiospirillum stercoravium
CTTCATGTTCATACAGCCTCCTGATTGTTAGTGCTTGTGCGCAGAACCTACTTACGACAGCACTTAATTGATGATGGCTGCATTATCACTGAGCCCTATGAGCGCTCAAAGGGGAAAGATGGGAAGCCTACCCTATCGCATCTTTTCTCGATTCATGGATAATAACGCCTTTCTAGTGGCCAAGGGCAGAGTTAACATGGCCGCTAAGGTTATCAAAGCCTATGTTGACGGCAAGGAGGTCAAAGACATCAAGGGTAAACGGCCTTTGGACTTTCGGCGCTACGACTTACACCAAGAGGTTGAGCTCATTGTCGAAGCCAATGCTGAGCCAATCTTGATGGTCGACAACGAAGGCAACGTAACGGGCAAGGGGCATCACAAGGTTCAGCTGAGAGCTGTTCGCATCATTGAGCCCAACAGGCAAGTAACTTGGGTATTAACCAATTTGCCGAGCGAAGTTCCAGCGCAAGCTGTGTTGAAACTCTTGCGGTTACGATGGGCCATCGAGCGAGCCTTTTTAGACCTTAAATCCCACAACAACCTGCGAGGCGCTCGTACCCGTAGCAGAAACCTAACCCGCAGCATGGTCTGGGCTAGCTTGACCACCGCGCTAATCAAATCAGTCACTATTAGGTGCGCTGAATGGCTTTACTTTGGTGAGTTGTCAGTTCGCAAGTGCCATAAGATCGAGCAACTCGACCTAGAAGGGCCAGCATGGTCGGTTCAAGTTATCACTTTGGTCTTTTCCCGCGCATTGCCTAGCGTTAACTTTCTTGATGTTCTGACAAGGATTGGACTTCATTGGGACACCCACAAGAGTAAACCGTCCAAAAAGAACAAAGCACGTACCATAGCCCACCACCTAAGTCAACTGACATCAATACTACAGCAAGCTATAGCTGCAGATACGTATGGGTCGACACCAAAACTGTTGCCCTTTGTACCTTACGAGGCGCCTATGCTCAAAATGGCCTTATCATAAGTGTTTATGCTGGTTTCAGCCTTAGTCAGGCTGAGCTTATTTTGGAGAACATGACAAACTTCTACTTTGAGGCTCCTTACGACTCCAGGGAAGAGTTCGTCATGAATTACCCATTCGAGCGAGCCCAGGAGCTTATCGCCAAGGGCAAGTCCCAAGCAGAAATATCAGAATATTTGCAATCTGAGGACTTCTCCAACGATCTTAAGGTGGCTTTGGATAGAGTTGAGAAGGCAGGCTTACTAACCCGCATGCGCGGCCCGTCTAAGGAAGGGAGATACTCACAGCCCATAATGGGCCTGTCATTGGTCATCGATGAGCGGGGCATTCCTCTCGATTTCGAGCTGTACCCTGGTAATAAGTCTGAGTATGGCTACCTTAAGAGAGCGATGGAGTCGGTCAAACAAAAGTACGGCATCACCGATGCCTTCTATGTGGCAGATCGGGGCTTGAACTCTTGCCAAAACCTTGAGCATTTGCAGGCTGCTGGCTTCGGGTTCATTGTTGCTCAAAAAATCTCGCAGCAAAACGCTATGCAGCATCAGGAAATGATCTCATCAGATGGTTGGAAGGTCCTAGATCTGACCCAAGACCCTTGGGCCACTGATCTCAATGAGGATATTGATGGGGCAGCGTACAGGTACAAGGTCGTTGATCATGTCAAGTCCTCAAAAGAGGTTGTCAAGGATGATGCTGGCAATACCTTGCGCCGAGAGATCAACGTTAAGTGCAAGCTCATCTACACCTTTTCAGCAAAGCGTAAGCGCAGGGATGAATGCGTAATCCGTGCACTCACTGCCAAGGCCCAAGATGCCATTAGCCAGCGCAAGCATGCCAACACCAAAGGTGGGCCATGCTGGCGCGCCCTAGTCAAAACCAAGGCTGAAGTAGAGCGCACAAAAGAGGGCAAGGATAGCGATATTTATGTTGAGCTGAACAAGGATAAGATTGCCCGAATGGAGGCAATTGCTGGCTACGCGGCACTTGCTGTATCTGCCCCCAAAAACAGCACATTCTCAATGGAGACGATTGAGGTCATCGCGCAAAGGGGCTACAAGCAGCTAGTCTATATTGAGGCCAGCTTTCGTGCCGCAAAGTCTTTGTTTGGGCTTAGGCCTGTTTACGTCAAGCGAGACGACCACACATTGGGGCATTGCTTGCTTTGCATACTGGCATTGTCTATGATGAAGGTCATCCAGTACCTGCTCCAGCAGCAAGGTACAGCCTTATCCTTGGAGAAGATTCAAGAGGCGCTTAAGTTCGCCTCAGTGGATGCCCTTGCATCCTCTATCAACCCAGGACAAGCTATGAGCTACCTGAAGTCAGCAAAAGATCCAGGCAAGCACATAAGCCTTTATGAGGACGAAGAGCCTACTTTATCCAACACAGATCTCATCATGCTAGCCGTGGGCTTGTCCCCGCTGCAGTACCTTGAGACCAATGGCTCAATCCGCCGCAGTCTTAAGATAGACCCAGACGTCCCGGTTCTCACCAAAAGGCAAAGCGCGTATCTAGCACGTTTGGCCGCATCTCTAAAGCCGAAGCCTAAATAGGTTTTCGGTCAAGCAATTACTAATTTTGGCCCCATAAAACTTGCTGAAAGCCTTATGCAATAAGGCTTCTATAGATTTTTGTTTAAAAACTAACCCGTAAACTCAGGCGCTTATTTATCACGTTTTCGCCACTAGAATATATTGTGGTCGTATAAACTTCTCTGAGATCTTTATACGAGCGCCCGAGCGGTCTCGCACCTCGGCACAGGCTACAAAGGCCATAAACCGCTTATTTATCACATTCTTGCTATTAGAATATATTGTGGTCGTATAAACTTCTCTGAGATCTTTATACGATGACCCTGATGAAACCGCATATTTATCGGGTTTGCGCGCTCAAAGCTAACCTTGTTGCTTGCAGACCAACTTTGCCGCGCTGCGGGACGGATGCGGGACGGCGCGGCATTGGTGCAACAAAACAATTCCCAAGATTACGTTAAGAAAAAGGCTGCAGTGCGGCCGTAAAAAGAGAAAAGGGATCGCGTGATCCCTTTTTTGATGGTGGTGGTGACGCCTCGATGCGGCGCGGCGGTGCGGCGGTGCAGGCGCCCGCACCTGTGGTGCGGGATGCCGGGGCCGCGCGCCTTGGCCTCGGCCCCTGAGGGGCCGGGGGCGCAAGCGCTGCGCGCGGGCACGCGGGGCGTGCGCGCGTTAGCGGGCGCGCGAGCGCGCCAGCTCGACCACCTTGAGCTTAGCCATCGCCTCGGAGAGCTTGATGAAGGCCTGAGTGTAGTCCTTGTCACCAGCATTGGTGCGTGCGATCGCCTCGCGGGCGGCACGCATCGCCTCTTGGGCCTTGGCCTCGTCGATGTCGTCGGCACGCAAGGCGGTGTCCGCCAGTACCGTGACCTCTTCTGGTTGCACCTCTAAAATGCCACCGGCCAAGTAGATCTGGTCTTGCTTGCCTTGGTCATCAACCAAGGACACCATGCCCGACTTGATGGTGGTGATTAAAGGGGTGTGACCGTGACGAATGCCCAGCTCACCTTCAGAACCGGTGATCGCCATCGCGCGCACGCGGCCTGAATACATGCTGCCTACACCACTGACCACATTCAGATGGAAAGTAATGTCTTCCATGAGTCAGCCTCCGTTATAAGCTTTGGGCCTTCTCTACAGCCTCGTCAATTGAACCGACCATGTAGAAAGCTTGCTCCGGTAAGCTGTCATACTCACCGTTGATAATGCCCTTGAAGCCGCGGATGGTCTCCTTGAGTGGGACGTACTTACCTGGCGAGCCGGTGAAGACTTCAGCCACGCTGAACGGCTGCGATAAGAAACGCTCGATCTTACGGGCACGGGCGACGGTCAGCTTGTCATCCTCGCTTAACTCGTCCATACCTAAGATCGCGATAATGTCCTTTAACTCCTTGTAGCGCTGCAAAATGGTCTGCACGCCACGGGCGACTTCATAGTGCTCTTGGCCCACGACAAATGGGTCTAACTGACGCGAGGTCGAATCTAATGGATCTACCGCTGGGTAAATACCTAAGGATGCGATCTGACGCGACAGCACGATGGTGGCGTCCAAGTGCGCGAAGGTCGTAGCTGGGCTTGGGTCAGTTAAGTCGTCAGCTGGGACGTAAACCGCCTGAATCGAGGTAATCGAACCAGTCTTAGTCGAGGCAATACGCTCTTGCAGGGCGCCCATTTCCTCAGCTAGGGTTGGCTGATAACCTACCGCCGACGGCATACGACCTAACAGGGCCGATACCTCGGTACCAGCTAAGGTGTAACGGTAGATGTTGTCGATGAACAAGAGGACGTCCTTGCCTTCCTCACGGAACTTCTCGGCGACGGTCAGGCCGGTTAAGGCGACACGTAAACGGTTCCCTGGAGGCTCGTTCATCTGGCCGTAGATCATCGATACCTTGTCTAAGACCTTGGACTCTTCCATCTCATGATAGAAGTCGTTACCCTCACGGGTACGCTCGCCCACACCGGTGAACACCGATAAGCCCGAGTGAGCCTTAGCGATGTTGTTGATGAGCTCCATCATGTTAACGGTCTTGCCCACACCGGCACCGCCGAACAGGCCGACCTTACCGCCCTTGGCAAAAGGACAAATCAGGTCGATAACCTTAATACCGGTCTCTAAGATCTCGGTGGTCGACGATTGCTCAGCGTAGGTTGGAGCGGCACGGTGGATGACCCAGCGCTCTTCCTCGCCAATTGGGCCTTGCTCATCTACCGGCTGGCCCAAGACATTCATGATGCGGCCTAAAGTGGCGGTACCCACTGGCACCTTGATGCCATCACCGGTGTTGACCGCCTCTAAACCGCGGCTTAAACCATCGGACGACCCCATGGCGATGCAGCGGACGACGCCGCCGCCGATTTGTTGCTGCACCTCAAGCACGATGTCAGGACGTTGCTTGCCGTCGCCCTTAACCTCGAGTGCATCGTAAAGCTCTGGGATGGAGTTCTCAGCAAACTCAACGTCCACAACAGCGCCGATGATCTGCACAATAGTGCCCTTCTCACCAGCACGCTTTCTAGCTTCTGCCATTTTTAATCCTCAAAAAGTTAGACCGCGGCGGCACCGGATACGATGTCGTTGAGTTCCATCGTGATACCGGCTTGACGTGCCTTGTTATATTCGAGCTGTAAGTCACTGACTAAGGACTCCGCGTTGTCGGTAGCGGCCTTCATGGCCACCATGCGCGCGGCTTGCTCACTGGCGAGGTTCTCCAAGACCGCTTGGTACACCATCTGCTGAATATAACGATCTAAAACTACGTTCAAAATGATAGCTGGGTCAGGCTCGTAGATGTAATCCCAGTGCTGCTTGACGATCTTCTCGTCATCAGTCTTCGGCAGAGGCAGTAACTGCACTACCATCGGGATTTGCACCATGGTGTTCTTGAAGCCGTTAAAGCACAGGTGGATCTCATCAACCCCACCATTCAAGAACTCTTGGGTCATCACCTTGATCGCACCGACTAACTTCTCCGGGGCCGGATCGTCGCCGAAGCCAGCATGCTGAGCAATGATATCCAACCCCGCGCGGGCAAAGAAAGCGTTGGCTTTGCCTCCTAATAAGGCGATCTTAACCCCCTTGCCCTCGTCTAACTTGGTCTTAATCTCATTTAAGACCTTGCGGAACAAGTTGATATTAAGACCACCGCACAGGCCGCGATCGGTCGAGACGATGATATAACCAACGTTTTTGACCTCGCGTTGCACCATGTAAGGGTGGTGATACTCAGTATGACCAGCAGCAATGTGACCAATGATGCGAGCTAAGCCCTGAGAATAAGGGCGCGAAGAGCTCATCTTCTCTTGCGCGCGTCTCATCTTCGAGGCCGCTACCATTTGCATCGCACTAGTGATCTTCTGCGTGCTCTTGACGCTTGCGATCTTAGTGCGGATTTCTTTTGCGCCAGCCATGTTAGAGCTCCTACTAGTAGGTCTGCGTCGACTTGAACTCAGTTACTACGTCGGCAAACTGCTTGACAACTTCATCGTTGTAATCAGGATGTGCCTCAACGTTCTGGAGCAAGTCAGCATACTTCTGTCGAGCAAAATCTAACAGGGCAGCTTCAAAAGGCAGAATCTTGTCTAACTCAACGTCCTCTAAGTAACCACGCTCGGCGGCGAAGATTACTAAGGCTTCCTCAGCTACGGTTAATGGCGCGTACTGGTTCTGCTTCATTAACTCAGTAACCTTCTGACCGTGATCCAGCTGCTTGCGGGTAGCTTCATCAAGGTCTGAGGAGAACTGAGCGAACGCTGCTAACTCACGGTACTGCGCTAAGGCCGTACGAATACCGCCCGAGAGCTTCTTCATGATCTTGGTCTGAGCCGCACCACCAACACGCGATACCGAGATGCCAGGGTCGACTGCAGGACGCACGCCCGAGTTAAACAGCGAGCTGGTTAAGAAGATCTGACCGTCGGTAATGGAGATGACGTTGGTCGGAATGAAGGCCGAAACGTCACCGGCTTGGGTCTCAATAATTGGCAGCGCCGTTAATGAGCCCGTCTTACCCTTGATCTTGCCCCCTGAGAGCGCCTCTAAGTATTCCGCATTGACCCGCGAGGCACGCTCTAACAGACGCGAGTGCAGGTAGAACACGTCGCCCGGATATGCTTCACGCCCTGGTGGACGGCGCAGTAACAGGGAAATCTGACGGTAAGCCACCGCGTGCTTGGACAGGTCGTCGTAAATGATTAAAGCGTCCTGGCCTTGATCCATGAAGTATTCGCCCATGGCACAACCGGCGTATGGTGCGATGTACTGTAAGGCGGCGGTATCCGAGGCCGAAGCGGCAACGACGATGGTGTTGCTTAAGGCACCGTGCTCTTCTAACTTACGAACCACCGAGGCAATGGTCGAAGCCTTCTGACCGATGGCGACGTAGATGCAGCGCACGCCGTAATTCTTCTGATTGATGATGGTATCAATCGCTAAGGCGGTCTTGCCGACCTGACGGTCACCAATGATTAACTCACGCTGACCGCGGCCAATTGGCACCATCGCGTCCACGGACTTATAGCCGGTTTGAATTGGCTGGGAGACGCTCTGACGAGCGATAACGCCTGGAGCGATCTTCTCAACTGGGTAGAAGCCCGCGTGCTCAATTGGGCCCTTGCCGTCAATTGGCTCACCTAGGGTGTTAACGACGCGGCCTAACAGGGCTTCGCCCACTGGAACCTCAAGAATACGGCCCGTGCCACGAACCTTCATGCCCTCAGATAAGTGAGAGTATGGGCCCATTACAATAGCACCAACCGAGTCACGCTCTAAGTTCAGGGCAAGGCCATACAGGCCATCACCGAAGTCCAGCATTTCGCCCTGCATGACGTTGGATAGGCCGTGAATACGGACGATACCATCGTTGACCGAGACGATGGTGCCCTCATCACGAGCTTCAGTGACAACCTTAAATTGCTCGATGCGCTTTTTAATGAGATCGGCAATTTCAGTTGAATTTAATTGCATTTAAGTATCCCCTGCGTTACTTGAGGGTTGAAGACAGTCTACTAAGGTTGGTCTTGACGCTAGCATCAATCACCTCATCGCCCATCCGGATGATGAGGCCACCCATGATCGAAGGGTCAACGGTTTCCTTGACCCGCACGGTGGCTTGGTATTTTTGCTCGAGCTTCTTGACGATGGCCTTAAGGTCAGCTGCGGCTAAAGGCCGGGCTGACGTAATTTCCACCTGCTTGACCTTCAAGTAGTCGTCACGTAAACGCACGAACTCTTCGAAGATTTCTGGGAGCACCGCAAAGCGATTATTCTCGCCTACGACGTAGACAAAGTTCTGCCCCTTTTGGTCGATGAGATCACCTAAAAGCTCAATCAACAGCTTGGCACCTGCCTGCGTGGACGCAGCTTGGGAGAGCAGCGTTTGCACCTGCTCGTTTTGGGCTGCCACGGCTAAGGCCTCCAGGGTCTGAGACCATTGGTCGAAGGTGTTGTCTGCTTGAGCCAGCTCAAACACAGCTTGAGCATAAGGTCTTGCGATAGTTAGGTTCTCAGCCAATGCTTTCACCTCACTTTACAAGGAATCGACAATCTTCTTGACCAATTGATGATCAGAGCTTGCATCCATCTTCTTATCAAGAATCTTCTCTGCGCCGACGATCGCCAGGGCAATGACCTCAGCGCGTAATTCCTCACGGGCCTTATTGCGCTCGGCCTCGATCTCAGCCTTAGCGGCTTCGACGATACGATTCTTTTCGTTAGTAGCTTCTTCAGTAGCACGATCCAAGATCATCGCGCGTTGCTTATTGGCATCGTCGATGATTTGCTGAGCTTCAGCCTTGGCTTGGCGCAGGGCTTCAGCGGCATTGGTCTTAGCTAACTCAAGGTTCTTTTTCGCCTTCTCGGCGTTGGCCAGGCCGTCGGCAATCTCTTTTTGCCTTTTCTCTAAGGCATTCATCAGAGGTGGCCAGACATACTTCATGCACACAGCCACAAAGATGACGAAAGCAACAGCTTGTCCTAAGAAAGTAGCATTAATTTCCAAGGTGTTAGCTCCTTGCTAAAACAGGTGTTCGCGTGTGCTCACGCCGTCCCTCCCCCAGCCCTTTCAGAACTCGCAGAACTCGCAAGCCTCGCTTGAGCGGCAACGCGCCCGGCGTGACTCGTTACGTCCCGAGCTTGAGCCAAAGCCCAGCGCAGGAACGCGCCCCGAGGTTCAGCCCTGAGGTTGAGCTCAGAGATTGAGCCTTAAGTTGAGCCTTATTGGGTGCGGGCA
The DNA here is from genome assembly GCA_019113025.1 of Candidatus Anaerobiospirillum stercoravium. Lineage (GTDB taxonomy): Bacteria > Pseudomonadota > Gammaproteobacteria > Enterobacterales > Succinivibrionaceae > Anaerobiospirillum > Anaerobiospirillum stercoravium. The sequence goes on from DXIF01000274.1 coordinate 8,742, forward strand.
AACTTAGGTCATGAGCGGTAGCTAAAACAGATGTTTAGCCTAAGCAGCGAACATGAGGTACATGCCAAGACCAACACCGATCATTGGGATAGCGTCAACCAGACCCATGACGATAAAGAACTGGGTACGCAGTAATGGCAGGAGATCAGGTTGACGGGCGGAGCCCTCTAAGAACTTACCACCTAAGATACCGATACCGATAGCAGCACCGATCGCAGCTAAGCCCATCATAATGCCAGCAGCCAGGATGTTGAGATCCATTTAAATTCTCCTAATATGTTCAAATTTCTTAGCGTTGAGCTTACACAACAAGCCGATCACAAGGGCGCTTCCCGAGCACGACCAAAAACAGCTTAATCAACAGGAAGCTCACCTCATCATCTGCTTTCCCCACCAAAGACCAAGCGCGGTACTAGCGCGAATGCGCGCTGCGCTCGGCTTACTAAGCCAAGTGCGACTTAAGCCTTTAATGGCGGATTATTGCTACAGTACAAAACAGTTACTAACGAGACGAGACAAACCTCAGCTTGCGCTAGTCTTCTTCGCTTGCCATGGAGAGGTAAACGATGGTCAAGACCATGAAGATAAAGGCTTGTAAGGTCACGATCAGGATGTGGAACAGGGCCCAAGGCACGTTGAGTACCCATTGGATCCACCACAGTGGCAACAGCGCAATCAAGATGAAGATCATCTCGCCGGCGTACATATTGCCGAACAGTCGCAAGCCCAAAGATACTGGCTTAGCAAGCAGGGAAACGCCTTCTAAGATCAGATTGAGCGGTGCAAATGCCCAGTGATGGAATGGGTGCAGGGTATATGCGCGCACAAAGCCCTTAACCCCGATGTTAGTAAACGAGAAGTAGAAAATCAGGAAGAAAACACCCACTGCCATCGACAGAGTGATGTTTACGTCAGCTGAAGGCACTACTCTAAAATAAGGCACACCAATTGAGGTTGCAGCGTGAGGCAAGAGATCGATTGGCAAGAGGTCCATTAAGTTCATGAGGAAAACCCACATGAACACAGTCAAGGACAAAGGCGCAATGATTGGACTTTGCCGCTTGAAGATGGAAACGACGGTGCCATGGACGAACTCAAAGATCATCTCTACAAAGCACTGAAGCTTGGTTGGAACTCCAGAGCGGGTCTTCTTAGCGCCATATCGAAACAGAAGTAAGAACAGGCAGCCTAAGATGATGGTTAAACCAAGGGAGTCAAGGTTAACCGTGTAGGGATTGAACAAGGAGGCCTCATGCTCGGACGGAGCATGATAGGAGATACAGGTCCCATCGCCTAAATCGGACAGATAGCATTGCTCATAACCAGTGATGGTTAAGCAATCGGATTGCGAGCCGGTTGCAGCAAGGCACTGCTCGTAGGCAGCTGGTTCCTTTGGGATCACACTATCAACGATACTGCCGTCACGGAGATCAACCTGCAAGAAATGAAGGTGGTGTCCAATATATTCTTGAGATGATGAAGTCCCAGACATAGTCTCTTTAGGTTCCCAGACGAACACACCAAAGAACACTAAAGCTCAAAGCTTTGCTGCCGAAAACTAACAAGAAAGCCGCGCCCGCGCTGCGCCTTAGGCGCTGCAGCTATGCGCGTTATCCTTAAGTTTGGGATCAAAGCCTTAAGCTCAGCCTCTTTCGTGCTGACTTAAGTGATTGGAGTACTAGATCACCAAAAACCAAACAACCAAGACCAAGCCCACGCCCAGGACTAAGCCTAAGCCTAAGCCCAACCGGAAGCCTAACCCCCAGGCCAAGTTGCGCCCTCCCGCCGCAAGGGAAATCACCTTAAGAAGCTAGCTTCTGTGGCGAACATCCTTGAGGTGGCAGTGCCAACAGCCCAGAAGGCTCAGCGCCGATCGACTCAACTGCCACCGGCAGCACGCTCAGCTCTGATTTGATTGTTTGATGACACTCCCGGCTCTTACTACTGGGAAATGGGACCTACCGCCTGCCCCTGCATCTTAGGCGCGACCAAGCGAACTCAAACCAAGGACTTTATGTAAAGCGCCGCTTCTCTGTTCTTAAAGACTTGCTCTAAGGGGCCGACCACGCCCACGGAAATGAGCCGAAAAGAAACCGCCGACCGTCGGGCCAAGCTTTAGCGATTGCCCCAACTATCAAGGCTGGCCTCCTCTCCCCAACATCGTGATGCGCTATCAAGGCGCAGCCTTAGGGGCACTAGGCCTCAAAAAGAGAAAAGACGCACTTTGCACCACACCTCAGCAAGCTCAAGCTCTATCAAGCTGCCGTCAACTCAGGATGGCATTTGGTTCAGCAGACTCCTCGACATGTCGCAAGAACATCAATCTCGGCCCCAAGCCAAGTTAGCAGCAAGTAAGCACGCTCAGCTAAGTTCAGCTCAGCTCAGCTCAGCTCAGCTCACGCCTGCCCTAACAGCTCAGAAGCCGCCCTTCATGCCTTGTCACCACGGCACGCAGACCTTACTGAATCCCACAAATAGCAAGAACACAAGTGCGTAGGCATAAGCCGCAAGGCTCACACCCTCTAGTAATCCCGCACTGCAAGTAGGGCCAGCCCTGCTTACACTGCAAGGTGCGACTTTAACCGCAGATAGTTCCGAGGTCAAAGACACATTAGAGCAATATGCAAGTTTTAGCCCCCGCAAGCCACTCAGAGCAACGCACCGCCTGACCCTCGCAGCGCCCGGACGCTTGCGTAATCTTGTGGCAAAACTCAGGGTAAACCTAACATACTGGAGCTCACTATAACCGCATTGGCGGCCGATTTCCATTAAGCGCCGCTCTGGGTCAAAGGCACGCGCACAGGCACGCTCCTGCGATCTGAGCACGCAACCACGCCCGCGAAGGTCCAAGGCAAACGGCGTCGGACGCGCGCTGGCCCGCCCCAACGTGCTTTGTTACAACAGCACAGTCGTATTTACGGTAACGTTTCTAGCGCTCAGCACGCGCCCGTCGCGTGCGCAACTTTTTGTGCAAACTCAAACTAACGCACTAAAAAAGTGCGCAAAAAAGGGCGCCGCCCCCGCACTTTTCCCCAATATCAGGCAGCAAAGTCAATTAAAGTGCACCCCCGCGCGCCAAGCTAGATGCAACGAGCTGCGCCCAATTTTTGCCCCACAATCATGCAACTTGACCGATCTTGCCGCAAGCCGCCCCTACCGTACGGCCGCCGGGTCCACCCGCAGTGCGTCAATTTTTGGCCCTCCTGCCTTAATCTTGACGCAACTGAAATGGCACATAAGCGCACGCCCGCAGCCACGCCGACGGCGGCGCTTGGGGCAGCGCTTAGGGCGCGCGCCGCCGTAACCGGCTGCGCACGTACGGTACTTGCCTCTTAGTCCGGCGGAACCGGCGCGGCGCCCTATGTTCCACGGGGGCTTATTTCCCGCCGGGCTTATTTCCCGCGGTCTGCCGCGCGCTGCTGCCGCGCTTTCAGCTCCGCCTTGGCGCGCAGCACCAGCAAGAACGAGCCGAAGAGATGGGCCAGGATCATCAAGACCATGCCCAAGAGCACCATGAACGCAGGCAGCGGCGTGAACTTAAACACGCAGCCTAAGGTGATAATCATCAGGCCATACTTGACGATCTCGGCGCGCAACAGGTCATAGACGGTGTAGGCCGCGCTCACGTCATGGTGGCGCCGGGCAATCGCCGTATAAGCAAGCTGCGGCACCAAGAGGCTTAAGGCCCCCGCGCCGGTGCCCAGGCCATGCCACAGGGCCGCGCCCCAGGCGCCCCAACTAGGCCACGGATTGCCACCTACTAGGCCGTCTGGGATGGTGTTCGCGCCGTAGCAGTAGCCGATAAAAGCCCCCACCATGACGACCCCCACCAACCATTGCAGCAAACGCGTCGTGCTCCAGAGCTGATCGGAAAAAGCCTGTTGCTCGGCGTTGAGCCGCCGCGCGTGCTCAGGTGTTACCTGCGCCACAGGCACACCCCAAGCATCATCGTCATCGTAGGCATCGTTGCGCGCGCCGTACTTGCGCTCAGGCGCCACCTTAGCCTCCGCCTTAGCGCCGCTTGCCCCTTGCTGCTCTTTGTCCTCAGCCATAACCCGCTCCCTTTGTCTGGTGCCTTCGCATCAGGTGCCGCTGCGCTCCCAACTCCATGCGCGCGCACCCAGCGCCGCCCGCGCGGCGCGTGCTCAGCCTATTGCACGTTTTCAGCTTATTGCGCGAGCGCTAAGCCCAGGCGCGTTAACAGCGCCGTGAGCTCCTGCTCATTGTTGTAGCTCAAGGTGAGCTTACCCTTGGTCGTCTTGGCGCTGGCGGTGAGCGTAAACTTAGCGACCACTCCGCCTAACTCAGAGTTGAGGGTAGACTCACAGTGGCTTAAATGCGCCAGCAGCTGCTCCTTGCGCTTTTGCTTGTCAGCTTGACCCGAGCGCGGCACCCGCTTCTTGCGCTGCTCGGCGCTCAAATGCTTTTTGATGTACTCCTCGGTGGCGCGCACCGAGAGCTGTTTTTTGGCGATGAGCTCGCACAGTTCCAACTGAGTCGCATCATCAAAGCCCACAATCAACTTGGCGTGCCCAAAGTTGATGTCGCCGCGGCGCAGCGCGTCTTGCACGCGCTCATCCATGGTGGTTAAGCGCAGGTAGTTGGCCACTGCCGAGCGCGACTTGCCCACACTGGCGGCGACCTGCTCTTGGGTCATACCGCACTCGGCCATCATCTGCTCCAGGGCAATCGCCAATTCAATGGGGTTCAAGCTCTCACGCTGGATGTTTTCGATTAAGGCGATAGCATAAGCCTTTTCATCAACCACATCGCGCACCAAGCACGGCACTTGGGTCAGGCCTGCGAGCTTGGCGGCCCGGTAGCGGCGCTCACCGCAGATAATCTCATAGCTTGAATCCGGCGTGCGCTTGACGATGAGCGGCTCAAGCAAGCCATGCTCAAGAATGGAGCTTGCCAGCTCCTTAATGGCATCATCATCAAAGTAATCACGCGGCTGGTAGCTCGACGGATTGAGGGCGGCCAGCGCAATCTGATGGATGCGATTGTCATCCTCCGCGCTCGCCGCGCCAGTAGCTTCCGCCCCCACCGCGGCGACCTCAGGGGCCACCTCTGCCTGAGTCGGCGCGGCGCCAAGCTCTGCAGCCGCTGCCACCGCGCTTGCGGTGGCCTTACGGCTGCGGCGCTTTGGCTTAGTGCGTTTCTTGGTTTCATCCAAGATTTGCTGCATCATGGCCTCTTGCTCGGGCGTTACATCGTCGAGCAAATTGCCTTGCACCGCGATGGGCGCCTCCGGCCCAGTCTCGGGCGCAGCCGCCGTAGCCTGGGCCTTATGCTTCTTAGGCGCAGCCGTCTTGCGACTCTTGGGGGCGGGGCTCGCGCTGGCCGCATCAGTAGTGGCAGTGGCAGTGCTAGTGGCAGTTTTGCTCTTACGTGCGCGCTTGGGAGGCGGCGCCACCTCTGGGGTCAGCACCTCATCGGCGCTGACTTGGAGCGCACCAATAGTTTGGGCCTGAGCATCCACGCCCTTTGATTGCAGCGAGCGCACGATAAGGTCTTGGCCGACGACACCTGGTGCGCCGGACTGACCCGCAGCGCCTTGGGTCTTGGCACTTTTCGTCGTGCTTTGACTGAGTAACGCGCCTAAACCACGGCCTAAACCTGCCATATCACTCTCCTAGCAACCAAGCAGACGAACAGACGTACAACCAAAAGAAAGGAACTTGCGCGACGCTGCCCCTGACAGTAGCACTGTCCGCAGCGCCGCCCGCAGCACCGCCCGCACCCCATACCGCCTTACTGACATCCTTACCGACCGCCCCACTCATCTCAGCTGAGACTGAGCCCGGCAGTCTGCGGGCGTGACGCGCGGCCGGTAAGTGGGGCACGGATTAATCTTGCGAAAAGGGCGCAGCCTCTGCTGGGGCGGCGGGAGTAGCCCGTACCGGCGCGCGCACCGCATTAGGGGCAACCGCTTTGACCTGAGCGCGCGCGGCCTTGGCCTTAGGGGCGGCATGCCTAGCTGCGGCCTTTGCCGCGTCCTGAGGGGCGTCATCGGCCGTGGGGGCCGCCGCGGCTTGTGCTTGCGCCGCTGAGTCGGCCTCAAGGCGCTGAGCTTCAAGACGCTTAGCTTCAATACGTTCAGCCTCGAGGCGCTTGGCCTCAAGCAAGTCCTTTTCTAAGATTTCCGCGGCTAAGGCGAGGTAGGACTTGGTGCCAGTGGAATTTTTGTCGTAGTAGAGGGCAGGCTTAGCGTAGCTGGGGGCTTCGGCCAGACGCACATTGCGCGGGATGATGGTCTTATAGACCAGATCGCCAAAGCTTTGCTCTAGATCTTGCGAGACATCGGCCGAGAGGCGGTTGCGATTGTCGTACATGGTGCGCAAGATGCCCTCAATCTTGAGGTTAGGATTGACCGCACGCGCCAGCTGATCGACCGTATCAATCAGTAAGGTCAAACCCTCTAAGGCAAAGTACTCACATTGCAGCGGCACTAAGATGCTGTCGGCGGCGCACATCGCGTTGACCGTGAGTAAATTCAGGGAAGGTGGGCAGTCGATTAAGACGTAATCGTAATTGGCGACAATCTCGGCCAGGGCGTTTTTGAGGCGAAACTCGCGCACCAAGAAATCAAGCAGCTTAACCTCAGCGGCGGTGAGATCTTCGTTGGCCGGAATGATGTGATAGCCCCCCGAAGTCTCAGTGACGACACAATCGCGGATATCCTGCCCCTCGATTAGCACTTGGGTAATCGAGTGCTCGAGGTTGAACTTATTGACGCCCGAGGCCATGGTGGCATTGCCTTGGGGATCGGAATCAATGAGCAGCACACGCTTTTGCATCGCCGCTAGGGACGCGGCGAGATTAACGCAAGTGGTAGTTTTCCCCACTCCCCCTTTTTGATTGGCGATCGCAATAACCTTGGCCATAACCATCCCCGCAAGAAACTGGGCATACCATTGCCCGCTTACGCCCCCGGGCCAAGGCTTTAAGTCTTAGACCTCCGCTCCTTGAGCGCACTTAGATTACGCTTTAGGAGCGCCACGCTAGATTAAGAGGCGCGCCGCAGCACCACCGCTTGACGCATTGCCTCAAGGGTTGGCACCTGTAACTTAACTGTTTGGTCTATTGTAACAGTTTCCGGAATCGCCTGAATTTCGCCCGGCTCCAGATTTGCCTTCATCGCAACAAAGCGCCCGGACGGCGCCAAGAGGGGCAGACACCACCCCACCATGCGCTCAAGCGGCGCAAAGGCGCGACTGACAATCACCGCAAAGGGCTCGTGCTCAATGTCCTCACAGCGCTTATTGATGAGCTCAACGTTGGTAAGCTTCAGGCGCGCGACCACTTGGCGCACAAAGGACAGTTTCTTGCCCACCGAGTCAATCAAGGTAAAGTGCACCTGGGGCGCTAAAATCGCCAGCACCAAGCCCGGGAACCCCGCACCGGTGCCCACGTCTGCCACCGACGGCGACTCAACTTCAGGCGCGGCCTGCTTGAGCTGCGCTAACAGCACCGGCAGCACCACCGCGCTATCGACCACGTGCAAGAGCACAATTTGATTGACGTCCTTGATCGCGGTGAGATTAAGCGCCGCATTCCAGGTATTGAGCATCTCAATCAAGGTGGTAAGCTGCTCTAACTGGAGCTCACTGACTTCCAGCGAAGTCTGAGCAATCAAGCTTGCCAAATAAGCCTGACACTGAGCACGGTCAAAGGGGGCGACCTTGGTTTTAGCCATGGCTGACCTCCGCGCAAGCAGCGTCAACAGAGCTGCCCCCGGACTTGGCGGCAGCTTCCGCGGCAACAGCTTCCGCCGCAACTGATTGTGCGGCAACGGTTTGAGCCGCCTGCGCCTTAGCCACGGCTTCCAACGCCTCGGCCGCGGCAATGGTATCAGCCGCAAGCGCCGCGCTGCCATTTTTCGGGGCGCGGTTGAGCAGGCCCATCTTCTTGAGATGAACTAAGAGAATCGAGATCGCCGCCGGGGTGACGCCCGAAATGCGCGAGGCCATGCCTAGGGTCTCAGGCTGGAACTCATTGAGCTTTTGCGCCACTTCATTGGACAAGGCCGTAATCGTCTTGTAGTCGAAGTTAGGCGGCAGCATGGTTTTCTCATTGAGCTCGCGCTTTTTGATTTCATCGAGCTCATGCTCTAAGTAGCCCTGATAGCGCACCTGAATCTCAACCTGCTCGCGCGCCTGCTCGATAGTGGCAATTGGCTCTAAGCCAGCGGCCGCTAACAGCGGGATTAAGCGCGACTCAGGGCGACGCAAGATTTCCTCCAAGGTTTGCTCCTTGGACAGTGGCGTGCGCAGCAGGGCGCTGACGCTCTTACCTTGCGCCGAACTTGGCTTGATCAAGGTCGCCTGCAGGCGCGCTTTTTCACCCTCGATTTGCTGCACCTTAGCCTCAAAGGCGCGCATGCGCTCATCGGAGATAATGCCCAAATCGCGGGCCACTGGGGTTAAGCGCAGATCGGCGTTATCCTCACGCAAAATCAAACGATATTCCGCGCGCGAGGTGAACATGCGGTACGGTTCGCGCGTCCCCAAGGTGCACAGATCGTCCATCATGACCCCGATGTAAGCGGTGTTGCGTGATGGGAACCAAGCCGGTTTGCCTTGCACAAATAACGCGGCATTGATGCCGGCCAACAGACCTTGCGCCGCCGCTTCCTCATAGCCCGTGGTGCCATTGATTTGGCCGGCGAGGAATAAGCCCTTAATCTTCTTGGACTGCATGGTCACCGAGAGCTCACGCGGGTCGTAGAAGTCATACTCAATGGCGTAGCCCGGGCGCGCGATCACCGCGTGTTCAAAACCGGCGATCGAATGGATGAAGCGCTCTTGGATGTCGTAGGGCAGCGAGGTCGAAATGCCGTTAGGGTAGATGAGCGGCGAGGTTAAGCCCTCTGGTTCCACGAAGATTTGGTGCGCCTCGCGATTAGGGTAACGCACAATCTTGTCTTCAATCGACGGGCAATAGCGCGGGCCGGTCGATTTAATCACGCCCGAGTACAGCGGGCTGCGATCTAAGCCCGAGCGAATGATGTCGTGGGTTTGCTCATTGGTGTGGGTGATGTGGCAGCACACCTGAGTAGGCAGCACCGAATTATCGTCTAAGAACGAGAACACCGGCAGGGGGTTCTCCGGCTCTTGGCGCTGCATCTTGGAGTAATCGATGGTCGAGGCGACCAAGCGCGCAGGCGTGCCCGTCTTCAAGCGCCCCTGCTTTAAGCCCAGTTCCTTTAAGTTCTGTGCAAGCGCAATCGAGGCCGGATCACCGGCGCGGCCGCCCTCATAGTGGTTAAGACCGATATGAATCAGGCCATTTAAGAAGGTACCGGCGCAGATGATGACCGCAGGCGCGTGAAACTCGATGCCCGCTGCGGTATTGACGCCACACAAGGTGTCGCCGTCAAAGAGCAGCTGGGTGCACGGCTGCTGGAACAAGGTCAGGTTGGGGTACGACGCTAAGGTCTTGCGCATCACCTCCTTGTAGAGATGACGGTCAGTCTGAGCGCGGGTGGCGCGCACCGCCGGGCCCTTAGACGAATTTAAGGTGCGAAATTGAATGCCTGCCCGATCGATGGCCTGTGGGCAAATGCCGCCCATGGCGTCGATTTCGCGCAGCAAATGGCCCTTACCGATGCCACCGAAGGCCGGGTTACAGGACATTTCGCCCACGGTTTCTAAGTTGTGGGTCAGGAGCAGCGTTTGACAGCCCATGCGCGCCGCCGCACCCGCCGCCTCGATTCCGGCGTGACCTGCGCCAACCACGATGACATCAAATTTTCTTAAGGACATACGATGCTCCCACCAAGCTCTCACCCGCGATCTACGCTGCACCTACTTTAACTGCACTGACTTTAACTGCACTCAGCTCCAAGGCACCAACCTAGGCTGCCCTAACTAAGCAAGTTACGCCAATTACGCAATTACGCAGCTCTATTGCAGCGGCCAAAACGAGAGGTTAGCCCCTGCTTGGTGCATAGCTTAAGCCCGGCTCACCACCGGCGCGCACCGATAACAGACGGTGCAATGCGGCGCAAAGCGGTGCTAGGCGGCGCAAAACGGCTTTTCTCTCGGTTTCTAGCGAAAATTTTGCGGGGCGTATTGTACCTTAGCGCAGCCCAACTTGAGCATTTGTTGCAACGATTGGCCTAACTTGCCCCAAAAGCTCGGCACTACGTTAAGCTGAGTCCAAGCGTGAGCACTAATAACACACAGCATAAGGAAGCTCAGCGCTAACACACTCACATAAGGATGGTAATGAGTGCTCGTCTTAGGCTTAACCCCCTGAGCGCGTAAGTAGCCAATCAGCTCTCAACTCTGGTTGAGAGCAGCGCTGTCGCTAAGCTTAACGCTCACAGCGCTAAGCTGAAACGAAGCGCGAAGTGATGCCTCAGCTGAAGTTACAGCTTAAGCCTTGTGGTCACTTCAATGTTCTCAAGTCAGGGGATGAATCCGATGATGAATCTGTCATCAGGATTCTCCCCCGACGAGATCCCCCCAACTCAAGACGACGCAAGTGGGGCTAGATCTAGATTAATATGAATGAGATCTTTAGTTTTAATGTTTTTTGATCTCTTCTTCTTCTAGGGCGCAAAAACGGTGGGATCAGGGCACAAGCCCAGATAGAATCAGCGCTTACGCTTGTGGTTTCTTAGTGGGATGACTTGGGAAAACCAAGCACTATTCCAACATCAAAAAACTAGCCGAATTTTCTCCCACCTGCAGTCCCACATCTTATCCACATCCTTTCCACGTCTTTTCCCCAACGAAGCTCACACTTTGATCAACAATTTTCCCCCAGGCGCCGCACCAAAAGCGAAAACTGTGAGTTAGCTCTCACACAAAAACGAAAAGTTTCCCCCAGTCACCATGGCTCAAACCGGTGCCTCGCCCCTGCTTTTTGATCAAGCCGTGACCATCCCATTGATCTGCTAATTGATCAATCGCGCCCGCCTACTGCGTACCAAGCATCCCACCAGAAAGCCACCAAAAAGCGCCCGCTAATTCGTGGGGTAGAGGCTTGGGGGAGACTGTGGAAATCCCTTATTTATCAGCTTTTCCAACTTTTGGCTCCTAGTCCCGCCGCTTGCTTCCACTACCTGCCCCCGTTACTGGGAGTGGTACCGTGGAAAGGAGCGGTGTACGGTCGGCTGGTCGGGATGTGGTGGGAGTTGTTAGGAAGAGCTTGAGCCAGAAGATCTCACGCACTGTCTGTGCTGGTTGTAGCGCAGCGGGAAAAGTAGGACCAGCAGAGAAAGCAAAAGGACATTGGACAGAAGGATGGGGCGGCGGGGACTCAGCGGGCCTGACCTGCTAAAGGACGCACGGCTGCTGCTAGGTGATGAGCAAAGCTGCGGGCGGAGCGTTTTGGCGCAGGAACTGAGTTGGAGTCGCTTGGTACAGCACGCCGCCTCGCTTGATCGGGCGTACAGCTTTGGTCGCAGCGCGTTGATCAAACACTGAGCGCTAAGCCTTGTAGTGCCTTGCCTTGTATTGCCTTTTGGTCGGTGGGAGCACAAAAAAAAATTGATGGCATGCGGGGGAGGCGCTGAACCCTTGTCCCCTGCGGGCTGTGCGCTCGCCACCCCACAAGCTATCCCTCACTTTCCCACATGTATTGAGTAATCCACAAGTGTTTTTATGATTTTTCATGTTGTAATGTGGGTTAGATGTTGTAAGATCTGATTGACTGATCTAAATGGTTGCAAGCTTTTCGGGAAAACAAGATAACTAAAAAGATCAGTATGACAGTTTAGATTTGTTTTCAGTCTTGTTTTACCAAACTCAACTCTGTTATCACGTTCAAAACTATCAAAAGCAACGACGCACGGCTTGTCAGCGCCACGACGCTACGAGCGGTTTTTGCAGCGCGCACCTCACGCGCTCAACGCTCGCCCAAGCTGACAAGCAGCGCTCATGTCCGTCCATTCTTAAGCGCGCCCGCTCAGAAACGTCCGCGTTACAGCTCAAACAAAATAAGGAGTGCCAAATGAACGTATCTCACTTACTCCAGCGCGCCGCGGGGGGAGCGCTTTATCGCGCGCACCTCGTCCTTGGTACTGACCGTGGTGCTCAGAATGAGCGGGGCTTTGTTACTGCCGTCCAGCGAGGTTGCAGTGGCGGCGCACGTGACTTTGCGTGTTTGGCCGCGGATTAGAGCTCATCCCTCCCTGGGCTCCCCATCCTTGAGCTAAACCCCAGTTAAGTTAGGCCTGAGACCGCCATCCATCAGGCTGAGAGCCATTACCTTCTATCTTGTTAATTGCAAGGAACTTTGACTTTGAAGAAGAAGCAGCATACAAAAAGCATCGTTGAGTTAATCTTCGCCGCACTTTTCTACCAATTGGGCCGTGATTTTTGTGTTCAGCACAACGTTGCTCCCTCTAATCCGCTCTATTCTGCTATGCGCAAAAAAGACTGTGTTTTCGTATTTGACGCATTGATAGCGATCTTGAGCATCCGTCAGCAGCACTCAGCTAGTGCTCCGATCGAGCAATGGCTGGAACACCATGATCCAGCCGAGCTTCTGGATGTATGCAAGGAGTGTCTGCTCTGCCGTATGCCTGATGAGGCCGCTCAGTACGAAGATGCCTTCCAAGTACTAAGCAAGGTGATTAACGACGCACCAGAGATCGCAGCCGACATCCTTAATTATTTGCGGGACCACCCTTATACCTCCGTTCTCCCTTACCAGGTATTGGGAATACAACATGCTCCTTGGCGCAAGACTAAGATAGTCCGTCGGGTGGGGATCGGCTTTAGTGCTCATGAGTGGACGGACAGCGCTCATGACGAGAAGTCTTCACTGTTCATCGTGAATCTTTGCGCCAACTACTCATACCACTATTACCATGCACCTGAAGGCTACTGCCCTTCATTCATCAATCGACCATTAACAGAGGATGAGCTGAAGTGGATTACGCTCAAGCCTCACGGTGCTAAAAAGAAAGGACAGCCCATCCTGATCGAGGAGGAAGAAGGCAAACCCGATATTATCAAGGGGGGCTTGGGAGGTAAATTCAATAACCAGCCGATGACGGTTTTGGGCCAGTCAAAACATAAAGTCAAGCGCAAAGATCAATCTAAGCGCGCTCGCTCGCAGCAAGAGGTTGAGGGAGCATCGTATTTAAGCAAGCGCTCTAATCATGGGCTCGGAGGTTCGGTTGCTCCAACTAAGCGCTCTAATGCCGCTGCTCCAGCGCTCCAACAGGATCCAATCACTTACAAAGAAGCTCATGCTCAAAAGCTTGAGAATCAAGCTAATCTTGATCAGCTAATCCGCATTAGTGATCAGAAGAGTATCGCCTTGGCTCGAAGTGGCGCGCTGAGCCTTTCTCCAATTCCTAACAAGCAGCAAGAGCCTTTGAGCTACGCATTCTTGGTGCTGGAGCATCGCGAGAATTTGGCGTTAGGCAACTCCCCTGACTGGAGAATGCCGTTCACATTTGATGTTACGCATCTCTACTCTGACGATGCCTCTTTTCGCGAGGGAGCAACAAATGCAGAGCTCGTTGCCAAGGGAGCCTATGCCTACCGCTCACTCAAGCGCATGGCGCTTAAGCTCAATCGTCCATTAACTGAGCAGCAAATGGAGCTGGGAGAAAGCTTCGAGGTGCAGTACCAAGCGACAATTGAGCAAGTATCGCACGCTCATGCTCTAAGACTGGCGGCACGCTTAGCTCAGTGCGCGCAGCAAATCGGGCCGCAAGCTTTAGTTCGGGCCAAGCAAGCAGCGATGGATGTAGCACGTTTAACCCTTACGAACAAGTATAAAGAGCAAGATGTGCCGCCTTCGTTGTTGTCCCTTATTGGCACCGCAAGTAATGCTCGCAATCCGTTTTATTCGCAGTATAACGATGTTGCAAGATACATTCTGCTTTCGAGCAGTATCACTGATTTTAAGAACTCTTGTGGCAGCGCGGACAATCTTGCCTTCAATAACCTGTTCAATGCGTTATATCTTACGACGGCTGTTAAGTTTAACTCCAATGCTAGCCCAGAGCTTAAGGCTAAGGTTAACACACTGTACAACCAAGCTTATTGCTTATATCGCGAAAGCCATGGTCAATTACCAATTAGTGTTGCCCTAAATCGCGATATGGCTGTTATCATTCAACAACAGTCAATGTCCAATAATAAATCAAGATATGGTGAGCACTTTTATTTTCCTAAGTATGCTAACGGTATACCACAAAGAAGTGAACAAAGCATTGCGTTATATCTGTGGCTTGAGATTAATAGTAGTCATTACGCATACCATGTTCCGAATAGCGATTTTTGTCCTTTTGCTCACAACTGCCAAGCAGGTGTGGTTGCTTTAGAACTTTTTCAGCGAGGGTACGATGTGGTCGCTCGTCCTAATATGAAGAATGATCACAATTTACTACCAGATCTCAGTCTTCATCCAAACTTGATTTGGTATAACCCTATTATTAAAACAGCTCCTGATATTAGACCAATTACTGATTTTAAGCAATTGGAAAAGCTTTGCTATTTTAGCGAGCGCTACAATCTTATTCTGAAGACGGTTGGTGTTGGCCTTCAGAATATATCCAAGCGAAATTCCCATATTGTCACCGTAATTCGTATTGAACCAGGTGTTAGAATTGTCGATCCTCAATTAGGCTTTTGTGGCTCAATTCAAGATTTTGAACAGATGCTGTTAACACAATATGGGGTCAAGGTTAACAAGTTATTTATGTATCGCATTGACGATTGCGAGGTTTTCGGTACTTACCTTAATCAGGTGATTAGACCACTTGATTACTCAGATAAGCCTGTATTGGATGCCAAGAGAGGGTAATAATATGGCAGAACCAGTTGAACTTACCAAGAAGGTTAAGTTATATTTTAAAAAGAAGTATCCTGAAATCAAATATATCGAATACAGTGGTACTTTTAACGGCAAACCAACCTATGCTGTTTCAGAGATTCCGTTTGAGCAACATGAATATGTTGTCCAAAGTGGTTGGGATTATTTTGTAGTAGATGAAAACGATATTACTAAATCAACCATTTACGCTATGTTTAGCCCCGGTTTTTATGCAGGCTTCAAACGTGACCCTGACATCAAGTCAAAGCCGAATCCAATGGCTGAGCCCATTGAGGTGACTAAGAAGGTAAAGGACTTCTTTAGAGATTCCTACCCTCGTGTTAAGTATATTGGGCGATACCGTGGGTTGCCAGCATATGAGATAACTAATACTACATTCGATTTTATGGAAAGCAAATTTTGTGTTGCTAATCCTAGTAACATTGCGCAATCAAAATTATATGGTTGGTTAGATCATGAGTTTTTAGAGGAACTCCTTTTGTGTTAAGTAATATAACAGATGCTTAATGTTAAAACTTAAGCAACTATCAAGGCGTCGTTGGGCGCCTTATTTTTAATAATTATATTAATAACAGCATGGGCTCCGTAAAACTGCAGGGCGCGGATTGGTTTTACACGCACCTTCGGTAAGAGCAAAACTCAATGATTGCGTTATTTGCGCTGCTCTTGCGGTTGAGCTGCATATGTGACATTAGGCGCAAAAT
>DXIF01000032.1 GCA_019113025.1 Candidatus Anaerobiospirillum stercoravium
GGGGGTAGCGCTGGGGCGCACGAGCGGTTGCCGCTTAATCTTGGTGCAATTTGGTAGTATGCTTTGGCATGGAGCGTGCTGAAACGCACCTTGGCCTGTGACCTGTCAGTTTCAGGGCGAGACTAACTGCGCTGATGGGTAAGTGCCGTGTCGTCGCGTGTCTCGTGTGTGTGAATTGACTCATAAGGAATTAGGCATGGCCTTTTGGATTTGCGAAGCCCAAAGTACGACCGAAGAGCAAGCCTGCTTACATCAGGGGTATATCTGCTGTGGCGATGATGCCATTACCGTGAATCTCAATGATTACCCCGAGTCCAAGGATTTGACCTTTTTCTTTGAGGAAATCTGTGGGCTGGAGTTTGCTCAAGCGCGGACCTTGACCGCCGATTGCTGGCCCTTTGCCTATGAGATGGCCCTAGGCGATATCGTGCTGTTGGAGAATCTTGAGACCTCGCTTTTGCACGTGGGTACCGTGAGCTCTGACTACCAATGCTTAGAGGAGCAAAGCGGGCGTGCCGCGCAGCGCCGTAGCGTTGCTTGGTTTGCGCTGGGCTTAGAGCGTGAGGGCTTGCCCCCTGAGCTCTTGGCGGCACTGCATGCCTGCCAAGGCCACGATTTAATGCGCCTGTCGCCGGAGCAAGAGGAAAGCCTCAGCGCTTATTTGGTCGCATGCTGTCAGCAGCACCTCGCCCAAGGACATAAGCCGCAAGATCAACACATGCAGGTCTTAAACGCAGGCTTGGGTGCGGTCACCCCCTTAAGCCGTGAGGCGCAACGGGCCTTTTTAGTCCAAGCGGCCTTAGATGGTGCGTGGACGCAGCCGCGCTCCAGTGAGGTCAAAATCAGTCCCGAACAGCTAGTGCTGATGCACTTAAAGCTCAAGCTCGCCTCCGGGGAGCTTAACCTGACCGAGGTGGTCACGGAGCTTATCAAGGCCATTGGCTTGGTGGTCACGGATGTGCCAGAGAGCACCACTAAGATTGTGACCGTAGTGAGCGCCGCGCAAAACAATAACGCGGTCAAGGTGCTATGGCAGGTGCGCACCGCACCGATGCCGCTGACCTTACAGGTCTTGGACTTTATGGAAGGCATCTTGCCGATTTACAAGTGCCAGCGCGCGATGCTGGTCTCGTTAAGCGGCTTTGCCGATGATCTCACCGCCGCCGTCAAGACCGGGCAAACTTCGTTTCAAGTGGTGTTGTGGGGTCCCAACGAAATTGCCCGCGAGCTCTTAGCGCAAAAGCAGCGCTTAGCGCCGAGCTTGCGCCAAGCCCTTGAGCTCGATTAGGTCACACGCTTTGCCCGTGCGGGGATGATTTGCTCTGTCATGGTGCTCTGCCTCATCATGATGCGATGGCGCTCTCGCTTAGGGCCGGATGGTGCGCTCCTGCTGTGTTTTAGTGCTAACCTAGTTACAGACTAAGAGCCAGATGGGAGGGCGTTGATCATGATCGAGCATGGGCTCAGTGAGCTGGAGCTGCCCAGTTTGACCGCGCAGCGGCGGGTGCTCAAAGATGGCACGGTGCGCTGTGTGGTCTTAACCTGTACCACCGCTTGGAGCGAGGCTAAACAGCGCTCAGTCGTCACCAAAACCCAAGCGGTGGGCGTGGTCGAAAAAGATCGCGAGTTTGGCCGCGTTTTGTTTAAGGCAGACTTTGTGCGCCGCTTCCCCCAGCTGCTCAAGGTCACGGTTATCCGCAAGGCCGATCACCGCTACGTCTATATCCGCAAACCCATGCCGTCCAGTGACCAGCGGCAAATGTATCACCAACCTGGGCGTAAGAATCATCCGCAGCTAGAGCAGGCGCTAGCGCTGCGGTCGCCCAAGTCGCAGGCGACGCCATCACTTGTGTCCACTCAGGTCTTGGCTCCGCGGCGGCGTGCTGCGCCCAAGCGCGCTTAGTTGGGCTTAGTCGGGCCAAGGGCTAACTGGATCTTAGTGAGGCCTAGTTGGGCTTAGTGGGGCTTAGAAGATCGAAGCGCTTTGGTTGTTGGCGCGCGCTAAAATCTGCATCAGGGCCATGTCACGCTTAAAGGTGCTATCAAGCTCGCGCTCTAAGGCACGTTCCTCTAAGCTCGCGCCGCTCGTAACCGCTACGGTTTGCCCCAGCGCTGCTTGCGGATCGCGCAGAACGTATTGGTAGTCGTTGCCCGCCAAGGCCGCGGCGTTGAGCTGGGCGCGCTCCAGCACCGGCTCAAGCTGCGTGCTTAAGTCTGCCCCGCTTAACTGCTCCGCACCAAAGTATTGGGCGGCGTTTTGGCCGTGCGGACCGTCATCACGCCCGAAAATCATGAGGTTGACCAAGGCGTCGCGCTCACTATCGGAGCACTTTAAGTTCGCCAAAAAGGTACGCGTACCCTCAGGTAACAGCGGCGAGAAATCAAGCTGCTTGTGGACCAAGTCGACTACTTCGTCAGGATAGCGCGTAGCGCGCTCACTGACATCGAGCTGATAGGCTTGCGCCGCCTCAATCGTGCTGATGACTTGGGCCGCTTCAGTTGAGATGTAGCCGGCCGTGGCCAGCACCGAAGAGCTATCAAGCGGCTTGCCCTCGAGGGCCGCGATGCGGCCTTTGAGATTGTCATAGGTCAGGTTAGAGGCCAGCTTGGTTAAAGCGTCGCTCTTGCCGGACAGTAAGGTTTGAGCCGCGCTGGCGGTCGCGCCATCAGAGCTGGGCTGGGCCTGAGCCCCATGAGTCTTGGCCTCTGGGGGCAGCGTGGTGCCATATTGCGCTTGAGCTTGGTTCAAGAGCGCAGCAAATTGCGCCCCGTGGGCGCCACTGCCGTGCTGGGTGCGGGCGGCTTGCGCCGCCTGGGCGCTGCGCAGGGCTTCGGCTTGTTGCGCTTGCGGGCTCTTGGGCGCAAGGGCACCGACGCCCTTGATTTCGCGGGCTTGGGTGAGCAGAGCAGAATAGGCACTGGCACTAGGGTTGGCATGCCCGGACGCCGCGATACCGCCAGAGGCGGTCGTAGCGTTGCTCTTGGTCAGCACGCTCAGACCGATATTAGTGCTGTGGGTGACATCGCGAATGGACATGGGATGCTCCTTGAGTGCAGCTGTTCCCGGTAATGGTGGTACTTGCTCCAAAACCACAGTGGAAAACCCAAAAAGGGGAGCTTGATCGTGGCAAAGCTCTTCCGTTTCGGGCAAGGTTAGGGCAAAGTCTGCCTGGTAATGGCTCTAAGATCGCTCGGATCGGGAGCGCTTGAGCACTACCTGCTAAATTGCAGCTAATATGCCAGATCGCGCGCTTTTCGTAATATCTAGCCTATATCTAGGAGCGCTAGCGCGTGCGCCATAGGATCTTGCACTGTTCGGGCAACTTAGGCTTGGGTTTAGGCTTAGCTTGGCTCTGGGTTAACTTGCTGGGACTCTTAGGCGGCGGCGGCATAAACCAGCTTTGCACTTCATAGCCGCAGCCGGTGCCCTCAGGAATCGGGCTTTGGCTCAGGCACTGGGGACTATCGCTGGGGCACTTTAAGCGCACATGCATATGGGCTTGGTGGCCAAACCACGGGCGCAGCTTGTGCAAAAAGCCATTGTGCGGCTGCGTCTCATACAGCTGACACAGGCGCTGCTTGATCATGGGCGCAACAAAGACGCGATCGACCCGCGGGTCGGACGCAGCGCTGATAATGAGGCGCGTAATCTCTGGAGTAAAGGTCGGCAGCACCTTTTGACCCTTGACGATATAGACGTCAGGATGGTCAGCGACGCTCTGGCCGCGCGGGGCAAAGAAAAAGGGCAGGTCCACGTCAAGGCCGGTATTGTGGCTGGCGTGATTGGACTTAGGCCCATAAGGGCCGCCGTACTTTAAGGCGATATCGCCCACCACTAAGGGCGGCAAGCCTTGAGCTTTGATCTTGGTGCGCAAGTCATTGAGGTACTGGGCCATGATGGGGTGGGCAAAGTTGCGTCCGCGGCCCCAGACTTGAAACTTGAGGTCAGGGCTTTCGCGCACTTCAACGGAGCCTGCGATGCAGCCTAAGGCCGTTGAGCCGTAAATGCGGGCGGACGAACCTTGGTAGGGGGTAAAGGCGGCGCTCAAGGCCAAGTTTTGCTGGCGCGCGAGGGCTACCATGCTCTCTTTTGAGGAGAAGTCATTGGCGGCGATAGTGATAGCTCCGGCCTGCGCCAGCTGGGCGCTGCTATCTTGGGTGCTGCGCGCTTGACCCCGCGTGGCCTGTAAGGTCGACAAGGCTTGCTCGGGGCCACTGGAGCAGGCACCAAGCAAGGTCGCAGCGCTGAGTGCGCTGAGCATAAGGAGCAAACGGGCAGGCGACATAACAGATTTCCTCACAGAAGCTTGGCGCATAGTATAGCCAGCTTAGGTGCCGCTGGGTATGGGGCCGCTTGGGTGAGTGGGCGCCGCTATGCAGGTGCGGGCGCAGGTCCCGATCGAGGTTGGAAGGTTTGACCGAGGCAGGAAGGTCCAGTCGAGGCTGGAAGGTCCCGGGCGGCGCGGGCCAGGTCCCGGGCGGCGCGGGCCAGGTCCCGGATGGCGTGGGCCAGGTCCCGGATGGCGCGGGCCAGGTCCCGGGCAGCGCGGGCGCAGGGCCCGGCTGAGGCTGGAGGGTCCCGGGCGGCGCGGGACGGGGGCCGGATGGCGGTAATTAGGCGCGCTGGGAGAGAGTTGCTATAATTGAGCGGTGGTCAGGTGCTGTCTGGCAGCACCGAACCATGGTTAGGCTTTAGTGGGCTTGCCTTGTGAGGAGGGTACCAGTTGGACTGGTCACGTTATTTATCCTATGCCTTGATGCCGCTGCGCGCCGTGCTCTCGCAGCGCTTTTACTACGATGTACTGTTTAAGCTCAGGGGCGTAGGCTTAGTCTATCTGCTGATTTTGTGCGCCTTTTTAGCGCTGCCGGGTACCTATCAGGTCAAGCAGGCCCTCAACAAGCTGCAAAGCTGGGAGTTAAGCTCGATTGTTGCCAAGCTCCCGCCCAGCTACATCTCGCCTGATGGCACTTTAAGCCCCAACAATCCGCAAGATGCGGCGCAGCCTTTGATCGTGCGCAATTCTAAGGGTAATGCGGTCTTAGCCTATAACCTCGAGGGTATGCCGCTGCAGGCTGATGCCGTGCGTGATCCGGAGCGCCCGTCAGGCGCAAGTCTCGGGACGGGTTTAATTGAAGTGCCGATTACCCTGAGCGCGCACAGTCTCAATCTCAATACGGTTGACGGGGCGATCGCCATTCCGTGGACTGCGATTTATGGGGAGAGCGGGGGCAGCTTTGAGCCTTTGGCCACCGCGCAGGTATTTGACAGCGCTTTTCGCAGCTCCTACTTTGCGCTGTGGGGCATGGTCACGGCCTGGCTCTTTTCGCTGCTCTCCTTGGTGGTCTTAGTGGCCGCGTGCTTACTCAAGCCCCTGTGCTCGCTGGTGCTCAAGCTTAAGATCAGCTTTGCGACCTCACTGCGCCTTAATGCCTATGGCAGCACCTTGGTCGCGCTGCTGTTGCTGCTCCAATTCTTTTACAACTACACCTTGAGCTACATGACCTTGTGCTTAATTCCGCTCTTGTACAGCGGCCTGCTCATGATGCAGGTACGTAAGCACTTAAAGCTCGCCAAGGACAATATTGAGCAGGCACTCAATGCGCGCCACCCGATGTATCCGATGTTTGATCTGTACTCGCGGGTGGGCCCAGACCATCAAGTCGATCATGGCCCTGATTACAGTCAGCTCGATGAGGAGGGGCGTCAGCGGCGGCGCGCTAACCTCCAGCGCAATCTTGATATCATCAATGTGATTTTCAAGGATGGGCATTACCAAGCCCCAGCTGCGCACGGCATGCGTGATTACCAGTACTATCAGAATATGGGCAAGGAGCAAGATGCGCACAGCCCTGCGGCCCCGCACTCGGCGTCGGATGCGCCACGCTCGGCGCCGCCTGCGGCAGATGCGTCGCAACAGCACTCAAGTGAGCACCCGACGCAGCCATCTGCGGGTAAAGCTGCTGGGCAAGCTGCACCGCACGAGGCTGATCCATGGGCGCAGTTAGAGCAGCCCGAGGGTAAGGGCGAGCCGAGCCAAGCAAAGGGGCAAGGTAGCACCTTTATCCCGTAGTAAATTCAAGTGCGCCCCAGTGGGGGCCAACAGCTAAGCCCTAGGCTTTAAGCGCGGCGCGCTGGAGCGTAGGGCCTTGTTATTTGGGGCCTGGAACCGCCTCAGTGAGGAGATTTTGGTTATGAAGTGGAGCAAGCGGGCCTTGTTAGGTGGGGCCATGGTTGCCGCAGGGCTGAGCACCCATGGTGCTGCGGCCTTGACCTTAGATTGCAAGAACGCCGCGCACGTGCCCGTTTCCATGGCCGTGGCCTATTTAGATTACGATGGCAAGACCTGGTTAGTCGAGGGCTGGTACACCTTGGAGGCAGGCTCCCGGGCCACAATTGAGCTTGATAGCGACAACAATATCTTCTACATTTTCGGCGAGTTCAAAGGCGGCCAGCAGGTATCAGGTGGCAGCGGCAGCTTAGAGTTGCCGATTTACTATCGCACCTTCAAGTATGTGCAAGATGTGAAGGGGGTGGTCAACCCCGATGCCGTGGTGCCGTTCTCGCGTGGCTACGCCGATAACGGGCGCGCGGTCATCACCCTAGGTCCGATCAAGCAGTAGTATGGGCAATAGCTTGGGCCCAAGCTTGGTTGCACCGGCTGGTTGAGCCAGCTCAGTGGTACCGCATGCTCGCACCATCGTGCGGGCAGTAGCTGTTTAGCAGTGGCTTTTTGATTTATATGTGGCTATGAGTAACGAGCGCTTACATCCTCTAGATTACCTCTTAATTGCTTTGATCATTGCGATCTTCGCGCTAACCTCACTGGGCTATCAGAGCACGCAGCATTTCTCCTTTGATCAGATGCAGATGCTGCTCAAAGGCTTTCACGCCCTCTTTACCGGCGAGTACTTGCCGTGGGGCAATGAGGCTAGTGCTTTGGGTAATCTCCCGGGCCAGTTGTCGTCCTTTGTCATTGGCTTTCCGCTGCGCCTCCATGCCTCGGTTGAGTCGCTGTTAATCTTCCAGCTTATCATTCGCATTGCGGGCATCATCCTCTTTGCCAATGCCTTAACCTTGCTCTTTAGCCGCAAGATCGTGCTCTTTGGTACCTTCATCTTTGCGTTAAGCCCATGGATGCTGTACCAAACCATGCTCTACAATCCCGCCTATCTCGCGCTGGGCTCAGCCCTAGCCATCAACTGCTTGATTCGTCTGCGCAGCCCTAAGTATGGCGGCGCTGAGATGAGCGCGCTCGCCCGCTTTATTTTGTCCTTACTCTTGGTCTTGTCAGTGGGCTATTGCTTGCAGCTGCACTTCTCATGGCCGGTCTTAGCCGCCGCGATCGGCATTATGTGGCTGCGCCGTGACCTCAAGGTCAGCTATCTGGGCATTGCTCTTGGTATCGCAGTGGTGGCCTTGAGCTTATGGCCGTTTGTGGCGGTGGTCATGGATAACCCCAGCCTGCTCACCAATCCCTCGGCTTACGCCCAAGACCGTTACTTAGGCTATGGCTTGGTCAATGTGTACCCGGTGTTTAAGGGCTTGCTCTATTGGCTGCGCTTTGGCTCGCTCTTAGTGACCCAAAAGGCGATTGTGCCGCCAATTGAGGAGACTTTTACCTTAGCTTTCACCATCTTCTGCTATGCTTGGATTGCTCTCTCCAGCGTGGTCGGTGGCCTCTCGGTGCTCTTTGCTGCGCTGTGCAACTACTTCACCATTAAGCAGCTGCCGCGCACTGAGCAGGGCACGCACGGCAATTTGCGCTTTGCCCGCGCCATCACCATCAGCGCCATCTTAGCGGTGCTGATTGCCGCGGCGGCCGCGCCTTTAGTGCTCAACTTCTGGCAAATCGCGGTGATCATTCCTTTTGCCATGATTCCGGTCTTAACCTACTTTGAGTTAAAGCCGCGTTGGCTCAAGCTGGCCACCATCATCTCAGCGGTTTTCTTCGTCTGCGCCAATCTCTGGGGCATGCTCTACTCTGATAAGTTCGACTACACCGGCAATATGCGTCAGAGTATCTACGGCCACTGCTTAGCAGGCTTTAGCCCAGAGCAATGCGCGCCGTTTGCCCGCGGCTTAAGCCCAGAGGACAAGGCCGAAGCTGAGGCTAAGTTCCCATACTCGCAAGCGGCGGTTGATCGCGTGATCAAGGGCATCATCCCGCCACCACCTCAGAGCGAGGAGCAGTA
This sequence comes from Candidatus Anaerobiospirillum stercoravium, assembly GCA_019113025.1. Lineage (GTDB taxonomy): Bacteria > Pseudomonadota > Gammaproteobacteria > Enterobacterales > Succinivibrionaceae > Anaerobiospirillum > Anaerobiospirillum stercoravium. Next base: position 8,194 of record DXIF01000032.1, read on the forward strand.
GGAACGCGCTTTAACCTCTTGCTCCAGTCCCGGGCGCGTTAACCTGCAGTGCGTTGCGACTAAGCCTACGCGCGGCGCGGGCTCAGGCGTGCGCCCGGTGCGGTGGGTGGGAGCACTGGGCTTAGGGGGAAAGTGGCTGCTGACTGCTGAGCTGGGCTTGTCACGTATCAGCGACCATGCATCAGCTGCCACGAATCATCTGCGACGCAGATGCCAAGCCTCTTCCCAGCCCTCTAGACCGTACTGATTCAGGTGCTTAAACCGACGCTCAATTTCAATTCCCAGCTCAACCATTTGATTATCATCGAGCTTGATATCGTCCTGATACGGCAGATCAAGCAGGTACATCAGCTCAAATTCCTCGATGACCCAAGGTCGAGTCTGATTGAGCGCACGTTCCACGGTGCGCTTGCAAAAGCTCAGATCCTTGACCTTGGAGTCAGGGGCTTTGAGCAGGGCATACATTTGGGCGCCCGACATCGAGAAATCGCCCGTGCGCCGCAAGATCTGAGCAATCTCAGGGATTAGGAGCTTGCCCACGGAAAAGCGTTGGAACGGCTCTTGGTTTTGGTACCAATCGTAAGGCAGTTCGCGCCAGCGCTCAACCGTACTGCGACTGACCTTAAAGCGCCGACAAATTGCTGCGACTGACATGCCGCGCTCGATGGCGGCGCGCACCTTTAACACGGTGTCATCGCTGTACCTCATGACTCTCTCCCCAAACCAAACCGGGCCTCAAGCTGGCCTAAAGCCGAGCTAAAGCAGGCCCACTCAAGCTGGCTTTCAACCGAGTTCCCAACCTAGATCTCAATCGGGCCCGGCCGTGCGTCCTTTGGGTCTTAGGCGCGCTGGGGCGCACCTTGATCCTTGCTCTTACTTTTTTTATTGCGCAGGTACGGCTTGAGCAAGGTGTTGAAGAAGGTTTGGTCGAAATATCGGCGCAAGTTGATCTTGCCAAAGTCAAACTGGTACCAGCGGTCGGGATCTACTTGGTGTAGCAAGCGCACATAGCAATTGCGGTAGCGGTCAAACCACAGCTGCTCTAACTGTGGGGTGATGGGGCTGTGGTTGAACTCATTGCATTGAAGCATCGACAAGGCGCCCACGCTTAACCCGCGCACGATGTGGCAGTAGATATTATCGGTCTCAAGATGGCGCGTCAGGTTGAGCACAGTGTTGCCGCCCTTGATCTTGGCCTTAATGACCGGGATGAAGTCGGTGACGAAAACCTTAAAGCAGGTATCGTCAAGGCAGCCCAACGCCGTGCGGTAAGGCTTGATCTGTTGGTAGGCCTCAGGATTGAGAGTCTTAAAGCCTTGGTAGAAGCGCTTGAGCAAAATCTTACGGGGCTCAGGCACTACTTGCTCAAACTGTGCGGCATCTTGCTTTACTTGCTCCTCGGTGGCAGCAACAAAGCGTTGGTAGAAGGCTTCGTCTTTAACCACGCTGTCCACCAGCTCCTTGGCCATATCGTCCACTTTTTTGGGGAAAATGAGCATGTTTAACGTGAGACGCATCTTGTAGGTGCTCGTGAGCGGTTCACCTTTGAGCGCAAAAAAGTCGCTGAGATCAGTAATGCCGGCCAAAATAAATTCCTATAGGGTTAAGAGTTAAGGGACAGGGCACGCCGCACGGTCCGCACCATGGGCACAGCCCGCACCTTGGGGTGAGTGCCCGCGCCATGAGGTGAGGGCCTACGCTGTGTGGCTCCGCGTTGCTCGGCTCCGCGC
>DXIF01000033.1 GCA_019113025.1 Candidatus Anaerobiospirillum stercoravium
CTTACTATCCCCCAAAATACGGGCGCAACCGAGTCCCAGACCTTAAGCCTTAAGCCTTAAGCCTTAAGGCGCCGCTACACCTACGCCCAGGACAAGGCCTGGGCGCGCGGGGGCAACCGCGCTCCGACGCCTGCGCGCCCGACCGCCCGTACTATCCAGATGGCGCGTTGCGGCGGCGGTGAACGCAGGAGCGGTCAGGACGGGAGCGCGCTGGGTTATTGTGCCTAGGTTGAGGCGCAAAGGACGAGGTGCGTGGGACATAATGCGTGAGAAATGGTACGGCCCCAAAACGCGCCAGCCGCAGCGCTCAGAGCGTCAGCTCTGAGCGCTGCGGCTGGTAAGGAGCTAGGCGGCCTGCGCTAAGCGGCGGCGTTGCCGCTTGGCGCGGGCCGCCAAGCTCTAGCGCCCCGTGGGGCGCTAAGCACGGCGCTTAGCTCTCGTGCAACGTGAACAGATCGTTGAGCTGGCGATCGGAGAGCTGGCCTAACCAGCTTTCACCGGCGCTCACCGTGAGTTCGGCTAAGTCGCGCTTAGACTGGATCATGGCGTTGATGCGCTCCTCAAAGGTGTTGGCGCAAATGAAGCGGTACACCTGCACCTTGTTGCGCTGGCCAATACGGTAGGCACGGTCCGTGGCTTGGTTTTCCACCGCCGGATTCCACCATAAGTCAAAGTGGATGACGTTGTTAGCCGAAGTTAGGTTCAAGCCGGTACCAGCGGCCTTGAGCGAGAGCAAGAAGAAGCGATTGGACGGGTCGTTTTGGAAGTTGTCGACCATGTCCATGCGCTCCGAGCGTGAGAGCGCACCGTGCAAGAAGTCCGGTTTGCGCTCAAAGCGCTCTTCGATCAGCTTCTGCAGGATCTTGCCCATGACCACCGACTGGGTGAAGATCAGGGCCTTGCCATCAGCCTCACTGATGTCCTGTAAGAGCTCAAATAAACGCTCAACCTTGCCTGAGTCCTCTGGGCGATACTTACCCGAGGCATCAAATTGGGCTGGGCTGTTGCACACTGCCTTGAGCTGCTGAATCAGCTTGAGCAAGAGCGCGCGCCGTAAATTCGGATCGTCCTTGCAATTGCGCAATAACGCCATGCTGTCATTGACTACCGCTTGGTAAATCGCCGCCTGCTGCTCGGTGAGCGTGCAGAACTGATCGGACACCAGCTTATCCGGTAAGTCTGTGATGATGGCTTTGTCGCTCTTTAAGCGGCGCATGATAAACGGCGCGCTCAGGCGCTTGAAGCGATCCACCGCATCCTTATCGTGGCGCTCCTCAATCGGCTGGGCAAAGGTCTTGTGGAAGCTCTTGGTCGTGCCAAACAGACCGCGGTTGGCAAAGTCGAGAATCGAGTAGTACTCCAGCAAGCGGTTCTCAACCGGGGTACCGGACATCGCAATGCGATAGTCGGCCTTGATTTCACGCATCGCCTTGGAGATAGCGGTGGTGATGGTCTTAATCGCTTGCGCCTCGTCGATGACCAAGACCGAGTACTCGTGCGCCGTTAAGGTCTTAAGGCGCGAGCGCGCGGTGCCATAGGTGGTGAGAATGAGATCACTCTTCCCAAAGCCAAAGTCCTTAACCAAGCCATAGTAGGCATGAACCGACAAATCCGGGGCAAAGTGCGCCACCTCACGCTGCCAGTTGGTGACCAAGGAGGTTGGAACCACGATTAAGGCCGGACGCTCACGGGTTAAGGTGCCGTCTTGCTTGAGCTTGAGCAGCGTCGTGATGACTTGCAAGGTCTTGCCTAAGCCCATGTCGTCGGCGAGGATCGAGCCCACGTTGATGCGCGAATTGCGCATCAGCCACTCAAAGCCCCGCACCTGATATGGGCGCAAGGTCGCATTGAGGCCCTCGGGCAGCGGGATCGGCTCTTCCTTGAGCATCTCATCGAGCTTGGACTTAACCCCCGAGGAGATTAAGACCGGGACCCCATCGAAATTGCCGGTGAGCATGGCCGCCATCAGGCTGCCTTGCGGCCGCTCGCCCTCTTGCAGGCGCTCAAAGCGGTTTTGAATGGAGATGAGCAAGTCCGGATCGGCGTAGACGAAGCGATCGCGGAAACGCACGATGTTACCGGCATTGGCCAGGAGCATCTTAAACTCGGCCAAGGTCAGAGCATCATCGCCCACCGCCACGCGCCAGTTAAAGCGCAGCAAGCCGTCCAACGACATGAAGCTGTGCGTGTTCTGGAACTTGTCCGCATCCTCGGCATCCAGCTCCATTACGGTCTTAGGACGCTGCAGCTTGACCAAGCTCTTCGGCAGCACCAAACGCACGCCCATTAAGCGCAGTGCGGTCTGAGCGGTGTTGATGAGATCATAGAGCTCGGTGAGCGGCACAATGGCGACATTGTGCTCATTGCTCAAGATCTCCTTGAGGTTATCGGACAAGGAGGTCAAGCGTGCCACCGTGCGCAAGCATTCTTGGCGTACCGGCTCAAAGGCCGGGTGCGAGATGATGTGGCACAGCGAGACAAAGCCAGTCTCATCCATGCCTGATACCACCTGCTGGAACGAGTCCGTAACATCGACGTCACTAGGCGGCGCCTCAAGCTCCGACTCATCGAGCTGGTTGTAATCCTCGGCCTCAAAGTCAGGCTCTGGCTCCCCCTTACGGTAGGATGCAGCGCGCCCAGTGTGCCCAGCGCTCGCTCCGTGCGCAGCTTGCTGCGCGCCCATCTGCGCCGCATCGGCCACAATCGCGCTTTGGTTTTCCGCAAGACGCAAGGCGTTGAGCAAGTCTTGGGAGAAGCCGACGAAGCCTAACTCAATACCGATGCCCCGGTTGTTGGCAAAGAATGAGTCGTAGTTGTCGTAGCCTAAAATGCTGGAGTCCCCACCCTCGGAGTAATCGTCGTCGTAGTCAGCGCGGAAGTCCTCACCTTGGGCGGCACGGCTTACGACCGAGTCGTCCTGATAGCGCACCTCGCCTTCGATGTGGTCCAAAAACTCCATGCTCGGCGCCATGCGCTCAAACTTCTCATTGCGCTGCTCCATCTTGCGCGCCGACTCGCGCGCCTTAGCTACGATCTCCGACTCGAGCTCGTAGAAGATGGTGTTGCTGTAAGTCTCCGGATCGCTCAAGTCGACAAAGCGCAGCACAGGGATATAGGAGCCCAGATTGTGCGCAAGCGGCGCGACCCAGGTCTCAAGGCGCATGCGCAGACCTTGCTCGTCGATATTGGCGCTGATAAGCGGCACACCCTCGGCCCCTAAGAGCACCCGCAGCTCAGCAATATCGTACTGGCCTTGCTTGATGCTCTTAGGATCGAGCGCAAAGCTCCATGAGATATAGGACTGGATGAACGGCGATAAGGCGAGCTCACCTAAGAACAGCGGATCTAAGTAGTACTGGCGATCACGGCGATAGAACAAGAAGTGCTCATAACCTTGCAGCGCCAAACCCACCTGGGTTACTAAGTCCTTAACCTCATCGGCGGCGGTCGCGGCAATCCAGCGGCAGGACAGCTCATTTTGGTCGTTGACGATAAGCTGCGGCATGATAGCGCGCGCCTTGACCAGCTGGCTTGCGATAAACCACAGGTAGTACAGGATCTGAACCTCAGCGCGCTCCTTTAACAACACGTTAGTGTTCTTAATGAAGCCCGAGAACATCTGGTAGAGACCGGCAAAGTGGTACGAGCTAAATTGGTGGGTCGGCGGCAGCACGGTTAAGCTGTTGGGCAGCGGGCTGCCCGTGCGATCGGTGGTGATCACGTGCATCGGCACGTTCACCTCGACAATGCCTCCGGTGCTCAGATAAAAGAGCGGTGGGTGGGCAAAGAAGCCGTGGTCGCTGAGCGCAGTGCGATCAAAGCTGGCGCTGCAACGATACTTGCGGCCATAGCCATCAAAGGCGGTCCAGCGCTCGGCGGCCAGCTCCAAGCGCGCGGCTTGTTCCTTAGCCTCTGCCGCTTGCGCCGCTAAGACCTCAGCCTCTGAGCCCACTTTGCGCCCGCGACGGGCGAGAGCGCTCCCGGAGGCCGCAGCCACGCTGGCGCTCGCGCTCGCGGCATCAGCACTGGAGTATTGGGCCAGCTCACCTAAGAGCGCATCCTTGGCGCTGGCGCCGCTGCTCTTGCCGCGGGTGGCCCAAGTGCTACTTGGGTCATAAGAGGCCATCGAGCCATCAAAATCAAAGGCCACCATGTCGCGATCGCTGGTGTCGCTCAGCTGCTTGGTCGCCAGCTTGGCGGCAAATTCCACCGTGTGGAAGACGCGATTGCGCAGATTGCCTTGGGTAAAGCCCGGCGCGCTTTCGGCAAACATATTGCGGATGCTATCGCCAATGTCCTCAATTGGGACATAGGTCAGGCGCTCTAAGGCCTTGATGCCACCGCTATAGCGGCGCACATCAAGCCGCCCCCCGTGCTGCTCCAGCATCGGGGTGAGCACCTGCTTTAGCATGCTCAAGTGCGTCTGCGCGCACTGGGCGCGCGCCTTGAGCTCCTGCACCTGCTCTAAAGCCGCTGCGGCCTTCTTTTGGCTACGGCTCTTAGTGGCAGCCTTTTCGGCATCCTGAATCTTAAGCTCAGTGTCTGCGATAAAGGCGCGATGCGCGGCTAGAACCTCTTCGACCTCGAGGGTCACCGCAGGCACCGTCGCCTCAGGCGTGGCCGCTGGTGCCGCGTTCTTAGGCTTGCGCCCGCGCTTTTTCGGGGCGGGCTCAGCCTGAGGCTCAGATGCGGTGGCGCTGGCCGCCGCTGGGGTGGTAGCTGCTGGGGTGGCCGCCGCCGTGGCCTCAAGGTCCACATCGTCACCGGCGTCAATCGCATTGAGTTCAGATAAGGCGTCAGCCGAGAACTGCGGCGCCTCGCTCTCAGCTGCGGCCGCGGCCGCGGCCGACTCATCTTGAAGCGTCGCCGGGTTGTAGCCTAAGACCAACTCGGTAGCAATCTGGTTTTGGGTATCTGCGCTCTGGCTGCGCTCACTGACCGCTGCGGCCTGCTCATATTGCAGCTCAAGTTCAGCGCTCTTGGAGGTAAGCTCGGAGAACTCTTGCTTCAGCTGCTTTAAGGCATCCTGATGACCCACAATGAGGTCGATCTTTTCTTGCCAGAAACTGGCAGTGCTCTGCTTGGCGTAGGAGCGCGACTTTTGGGCCTTGGCCAGCATGTCTTGGTAGTGCGCCAAGTTGCGCTGCTCATCGGCCAAGAACTTTTCTTCTTCTTGAACCTTGCGCTCAATCGCGCTTAAGCGGTCTTTGGCACTATCGATCTTACGCTGGAGCTGCTTTAATTCTGCGGTCGCGCTGGAACTGGCGCGATCTAAGGTAACCTCAGCGGCGCTGTAGGAAATGAGGTCTGGAGCCAAGTACAGCACTTGGGCATCTTGCACCGAGACCGGCTCTAAATGCAGGTCAAATTGGTAGTGCTCAGCAATCGCGGCTAAGTCACCAGGGCGGATTAAGGCGTTGCGGTAGAGCTCGCGCAGCTCACTGAGCTGCACCTCATCGGTCATCTCATCGAAGATATTACGGCTTTTGAGCTCAGCATTGAGGTCGATGCCCACCAGCTCGAAAATCAAGAACGGATTGGCGTCGATAAGCTCGCTGACCTTATAAATCACCGCGGCGATGTGCTTGCACGGCACCGCACTATCTGGGCACGAGCAGCTCATGCTCAGATCGCGCCATTGGCGCGGGAAGAGCAAAATATCGTGCTCTTGGGCGAGCTCATAGAGCTTTGGGTCAAGCTCCCGGGCGGTCAGGCGCGTGACAATGGCCAGGTCGGCTAAGGCCGCGTCCAAAAAAGCCTTTTTTTGCTCGGGCCGCACCCGCTTAAAGCCGAGACGCACCGTGTACGAGGAGTAGCTTTTACCCTCGACCGTCGCCTGAATCCGGCCCAAGTTAGGGTTAATCTGCACATCGAGCACGCGATCATTGCGTGCATAAGAAAGTCCGCGGGGGATGCGATTGGCGTAGTCAATTCCGGTCAAGGAATCAAGCCACTTCTTGCCCCACCACGTCGTACCGTACTGCTTTAGTGCCATGCCTCTAACCTAATGCCCTCTAACCAAACAAAGAACCCAGAAAACCAGAAACCAAGAAAACTAAAACGCAACGCGCCACGCAATGCCCACGCAATGCGCCTCTTCCGCGCGGCCCACAAGCGCGGCTCTCAAACGTGACCAAGCAGCGCCTCTAAGTCTATGCCTGCCAGCAACAACAGCAAGGACGGTTCATCGTCCATGAACTCCCCGACCAGCGCAATCACTGCCGCCACCTGCGGGCACAGCAGGACCGCTGCTTCAGACTCAGCTTCAGACTCAGCCTTTGCTTCAGCTTCATCATGGCAAGTGCAACTGACTTGCACCTCATCTAAGCGCGGAAACAGTTTTAAGCCATGCGCCAAAGCACAAGCGACGATCTTTTTGCTTATGCACCCCTCACGGATCGTAGCTAGCCAATCTTCATTAGCCGACAAAGCAGCCTGAAAGGATGCTAGAGCCGCTGTCTCAGCCGACGGTAGCTTAAGCGTGACCTGATAGCTCACATTATCGTGCCCCACCCACGCGGTGATCACCCCCGGATCAAAGTCAAGGCGCAAGACAAGATCCGCTAGGACACCACTCCTTGCACGCAACTGCGCATAGTCCTCTGCGCCTAGCAGCGCCAAAAGCCATTGCTCATGCCACTCAAGCTTGCGTTGGGCCATAAACTCACCTTGCTGTCGAGCTAAACGCGATTGCCGTAATAAGGGAAGGGCACAAACTTATGCCGCTCAAACTCATACTCAAGCTTGCTGCCAATCAGCGTAAAGATGCGTAACGGACGTTCCGTCAGGAAATCCTCCATCTGCGCTAGGAGCGCCGCCAGATGCAAGCACGGGCGCTCGTCGTGGTCACAATTGCAGCTCAGCTTAAGCTCGCTAAAGCGCGGAAACAGCTTGAGCTCAAACATCTCAGCAATTTCGGCCAGCTTGGGCTCGAGCACTTTGCGGCGCATGCCCTCAAAGATGGTCTTGTTGGACAAAGCCGCGCACACAAAGGCATCGTCGACCTTGGGGTCGATCGGCGGCAGCTTGAGCGCAAGCTTAAGCTGCAAAGGCGGAGGATAGCCCTCATCCCAGTTGGCCTCGCGATCGTCCATCTTGCACAGCATAGTGCGTCCATCCCAGCGCCACGAACAGACCGTGCCATATTGTGCGTAATTGCCCCCGCGCGCAAACGGACAGACCGGATCGGAAAATACGGCATCGCCCCACTGCTGGGACCACCAGCGGCCGCTTTTCTTATCCAACTCCCACATCGCTCCCTCCTCCTAAGACCTAAACTCAAGGCCGCAGCGCGGCCTCAAGCTTAGGGCGGCGCGCCTGCGCGGCGCAACTCGTACTACTGCAGCGAAGTGCGGCTTACTTCTTCTTGCGCTTAGGGGCGCGATTTTTCTTGGAAGACTTAGAGCCTTCCTTAACCCCGGCGTGGACCTTGACCACGCGCTGTTGTTGTAGCGGCTGCTGCGCTACCGCCACCGGCGCGGCCACCGCCTTAGGCTTGCCGTAGCCCTCGATGTCAATTAAGGGCTCGTTGGTGGCACCGAGGTTGACGTTGGCGCTGGACCCTTGCTGCACCGTGGCGCTGGCGCCTACCGGCACTTCTTGCGCAGCGACCGGTGCTGGCTGCGCTTGCTGCTGGCCCTGTGCTTGGGCCTGTTGCTGCGCCTGCTGCGCGGCACGCTGCGCTTGCTCAGCGTAAGCGGCCTTGCGGCGCTCAACGGTCTTAGCCGAGAAATAGGCCGAGGCCTCGAGCGGACGCTTTTCTTGCTGCGCCTTTTGCATCAGCGGCTCAATGTAACCCATTAAGCGGTCGATGCTGCGCTCCAAGTCGTTTTCGGCGCTAGCTTGCGCGCAGCGCTCACTCCAGTCTTCATTGAGGCAGCGCTCTAAGGCCTCAACCCACGGCATAATCTCTTCATCGCTTGGGACGCAGCGGTAATCGCGCTGGGTGCTAACTGGGGCGTCAAGCAAGATACCGCCCTCACGCACCGCCTCCGGCAAGCCGCCGCTCTTGGAGGCGAGCACCGGAATACCGTTCATCACGGCTTCCGTGGCGACGCAGCCCCAGGCCTCATGCCACACTGAAGGCATAACCACGACGCGGGCAATATCGTAGATTAAGCGCGGATCGTCGGTGTGCTCGGCCACCTTGATTTGCTCGGCGCAAGTGGCATTATCGCCCTGCAAATACTTGGTGCCGTCGGCATTGTGCAGCTGATTCATCAGCACCGCGTAATTGCCTACGCTTTTGACTACCAAGAACGGAATCTCAGGGTGACGTTGACTGAACACTTCGTGCAGCTTGGTAAAGATGGCCATACCCTTTTCTGGGGTGGGGTTAACCAAGACCACGTACTTGATGTTGTCCTTTTGGTCGCGCCGCGTGGCCAAGATGCGCTGCTTGTTGATGAACTGACCTACCGACTTGACGTCGACCCCATCGAGCTCGCGGTACATGCGGGCCGATTGCTCCGACGGGGTAAAGACTAAATCGCAGTCCTCAAAGCTAAAGCCGCGGTGCAGGCCATTGTGCAGGGCGTAGGCCACGGCAATGCCGCGGCTTTTGGCCTCATGGCGCAAGTACTGGGAGAAGACATCGCCGCTATAGCCCATGACCAAATCAGGCTGGTACTTGTCCAAGAGCTGGACGAACAGGTCAAAGATGATGTTTTGGTCGCCGTTGGTGATGTCATTGGAGACATGGCCCTTGGTGTTGGCGACAAAATACTCGATGCCCGAGTCGATGAACTGGAAGAATTTACGCTGCTTGGCGTTCGGGATATTCTGGGCAATACGGTTGAAGACCGCTAGGCCATGGACATCATCGCCCACTAAGGCATTGAGCACCTTCACTTCAATCCCGCGGCGCACTAAGGCCTCGAGCATAATCTTGGAGTGAATGGCGGCGCCATTGGTATTGTCATGTAAGGACGGAATCGAATACCACAAAATCTTGTAGGCCATGACCGAGGATACCCTGCAACAAAAGGAAACTAACAGAAAACAGAACCTAACGCGGCCGGGGCCACACCATGTACCAGCTAGGAACCAGCTGCGCCAAGGCCTATCAAACCTGATAGGTTAAGCGATTTGGGGCGCTTTGTGAAGAAAAATCTCAGCGCGCCGCGGCCCGGTAAGCGCCCCAGCAAATGTCGGCGTCCCAGCAAACGTCGGCGTCCCAGCAAACGTCGGCGCCCCAGCAAATGTCGGCGTCCCAGCAAACGTCAGCGTCGCAATGCCGGGCGCACCTTGGCGTGCGCGCATTGGCGTGCGGCGGCAATACGGGGCGACAACGCGAAGCGGCGACGCGAAGCGGCAATGCGAAGCGGCGCTAGACCAAGATGAACTTGAGGTCGAGCTTGGAGATCATCTTTTGGGCATGCTCAGAGAGTCCTGAATCAGTAATGATCATATTGAGGTCGGTCAGCGGCACCGCAAGGTAGGTCGCGGTATGGGCGTACTTGGAGGAATCGCAGATGAGAATGCGCTGCTTGCTGCAACGTACCACTTCCTGCTTGACTGGAACCTTGCCCATATCTGGGGTGGTGATGCCGCGCAGCTCCCAAGATGAGGCCGAGATAAAGGCCAGATCAATGGAGAGCGCCGCGAGCGTCTGCGCCGCAAGGTGCCCAATGCAGGAGCAATTTTGTTTTTGCACTAAGCCGCCGGTGAAAATCAAGCTGCTCTCGGTCTTGTCCATCAGGTAACGCATCACCTCAAAGTCATTGCTGACAATGGTGAGATCGCTTCTGCGCCAAAGATAGTGGCACATCGCCAAGGAGGTGGTACCCGCGTCTAGGTAGATGCAGCAATTGGGAGGCACTAACTCCGCCGCCTTTTTGCCAATGGCAGCTTTTTCGGCGGCGTTTAAGGTCTCTTTTTGCAGATGCGAGGGCTCGCTTAAGATGCGCTTGGCCAGTTGCGCCCCACCTGAGACCACGGTTAAGAGCCCGTCTTCCTCCATCTTTTGCAAGTCGCGCCGAATGGTCATATGCGACACTTGCAAGGCTTGCGTTAATTCCGCAATCGAGATGATTTCCCGCTCATGGAGGAGGTTCAGAATCAACTGCTGCCGTTCGGCGGGAATCATACTATCGTGGCTCTTATTCATCCCAAAATACCTTGGCCGGTGAAGCGTTCTCATCACATCCTGTGAGAACCCCTCAGGATTCTCTTAGAACCAGAGCTGCTCCCGGACCGCTCAGAATCTGCAAAGCTCAATTTTAGCGCACCGCTACTATCCACAACCTATACCAAATCCCCAGCGAGCACCCTTTTCTTCACAAAATCTCACACCAATTAGCGCTAATACCGCCCCGACGCTATCCATCCTTACTCACAAAGATTAACATCTACCCCATCCCACGGCGCCGCACCATTTCTGATAAAAACAACCTATAGCGCTTCCAAGGTCAGAACTTAGCGTTATTTGTAAGCTAGTTCACAATTTTGCACATAAATCACCTGCAATCGCCACAATTTGACTAAATTCACATTTTTTCACAACACAATATTTCACAATCTTTAACAACAAAAACACCCCCACTTACCCCGACTACCGCGCGCGGCGCAAGTCAATGCCGCACGAAGCGGGTTGAGCTAGGTTGATACCAGTCGGAGCGCTGGGCGCGTCGGCCCGGCGGCGGTCGACCAGTTGGCAATCGGCCGGTTGGCAGTCGACCAGTTGGCAATCGGCCCGTCGGCGTGAGTTAGGCGCGCTCAGGCGCGCTGGGGGCTGGAGCAAGGTTTTTTAGACAAGGTTTGCTAGAAGAGGAAGTGACAATGGCAGTTCAGAATGTTTGCGTAATCGGTTTAGGCACCATGGGCATGGGCGCAGCTAAGTCCTGCATTCGCGCCGGTCTCAACACCTACGGCGGTGATATCAGCGATAAGGCGCTGCAAGAGCTCAAGGACGCAGGTGCGGTCAAGGTCTCCAAGACCCCAAAGGAGTTTGGCGCTGAGCTTGATGCTGTAATCGTCTTAGTGGTCAACGCCGCTCAGGTTAAGAGCGTGCTCTTTGGCGCTGAGCCTGACTGCTTGGCTGCCTCGTTAAAGAAGGGCACCCCTGTCATGGTCTCCTCGACCATGGCCGCTGCGGACGCAAAAGAAATCGCAGCTAAGCTCGCAGAATACGGCTTACCAATGTTAGATGCCCCAGTCTCCGGTGGTGGCGTCAAGGCCAATGCCGGTGAAATGACCGTGATGGCCTCCGGTGCCCCTGAGACCTTTGAGGCGTTAAAGCCCGTATTAGACGCAGTAGCCGGTAAGGTTTACAACATCGGCACTGAGTTTGGCTTAGGCTCGTCGGTCAAGATCGTGCACCAGCTCTTAGCCGGTGTTCACATCGCCGTCGCCGCTGAAGCCATGGCGATGGCTAAGAAGGCGGGCATTCCACTGGACATCATGTACGACGTCGTAACCAATGCCGCCGGTAACAGCTGGATGTTCGAAAACCGCATGGCCCACGTCTTAGCCGGTGACTACACCCCACTGTCAGCAGTCGACATCTTCGTCAAGGACTTAGGCTTAGTCACTGACACCGCCAAGGCCCTGCACTTCCCAATTCCACTGGCCTCAACTGCCTATCAGATGTTCACCAACGCCTCTAACGCCGGTTACGGCCGCTATGACGACAGCGCCGTCATCATGACCTTTAGCGGCCTCGACCTGCCGGTCAACAAGCACTAACGGAGGCACGTCATGACCTTAAAGATTGGCGTTATCGCCGATGACTTCACCGGTGCCACCGACATTGCGAGCTTCTTAGTGCTCAACGGCCTCAAGACGGTGCAAATGTGCGGGGTCACCCCAGACTTACCCGCGCCTGATGCCGAGGCCGTGGTCATCTCGCACAAGTCGCGCTCCTGCCCGGTCCAAGAGGCAATTGACCAGACCCAAGCCTCGCTGCAATGGCTGCTGCAACACGGCTGCCAACAGGTTTACTTCAAGTACTGCTCAACCTTCGATAGTTCGGCTCAAGGCAATATCGGTCCGGTGACCGATGCCTTGATGGAGAGCTTAGGCGAGAACTTCACTATCTTCTCCCCGGCCCTGCCGGTGAACGGCCGCACCGTGTACAAGGGCTACCTCTTTGTGGGTGACGTGCTACTTGAGGAATCAGGCATGCGTCATCACCCGATCACCCCAATGACCGACAGCTCCTTAGTACGCTTAGTGGAGATGCAGTCGCAAGGCAAGTGCGGCGTGGTGACCTTAGAGACGGTGCGCCAAGGCGCGGCCGCAGTCAAAGCCAAACTCGCCGAGCTCAAAGCCGCGGGCTACTCCTACGCAGTAATCGATGCCGTTGATGAGAGCGACCTCGTAGTCCAAGGCGAAGCGCTCAAGGACATGCGCCTGGTTACCGGTGGCTCGGGCCTGGCAATTGGCCTGGCGCGCCAAGTCGCAGCGCCGGGCTCAGACAGTAAGCAAGCCCAGAGCTTAGGCTACCCGCAAGGCAAGCACGCGGTGGTATTCTCGGGCTCGTGCTCGGTTATGACCAACAAGCAGGTTGCGTTCTACCAAAAGCAAGCTGCGACCAAGCAAGTGGACGTCGCAGGCTTAATGGCCGCTACCGACCTCAAGCAGTTTGTCCGTGAGTATGTAGCTTTCTACCAAGAACACGCGGACGACCACAACGCCCCGCTCATCTACGCTACCGCCAATCCCGATGAGCTCGCGGCAATTCAACAAAAGTATGGGGTCGAGGCCTCCAGTCACGCCGTTGAGAACTTCTTTGCGCAGCTGTCAACCGAGCTTTATGCCGCAGGCGTGCGCCGCTTCATCATCGCCGGTGGTGAGACTTCCTCGATTGTCACCAAGTCCTTACAGGTCGCAGGCTTCTACATTGGTCCTGCCATTGCCCCGGGTGTGCCTTGGGTACGCTCGATCAACAATGACATTAGCCTCACCTTAAAGTCGGGCAACTTCGGGCAAGAAGACTTCTTCCTCAAGGCACAAAGGGACTTCCCGGTATGAGTACCTCTAATGATGCGCACCGCGCCGAGCTCATTGCTCAATTCATTGCCGCAGGCCAAACCCTCTATGAGCGCGGCTATGCCTCCGGGGCAGCGGGCAACATGTCCCAGCTCTTACCCGACGGCACCGTAGTCGCCACTCCCACCGGTTCGTGTCTGGGCAAGTTAAAGGCAGACGAGTTATCCCTGGTCGATCAACAAGGCAACCTGCTCTCAGGGCCTAAGGCGACCAAGGAAGTGCTGTTCCACCTTGCGATCTACCGCAACAATCCTGAGGTCAAGTCAGTGGTGCACCTGCACTGCTGCTATTGCACCGCCTACGCCTGCTTAAAGGACTTAGATCCTAACAACGCCATTAGGCCCATCACCCCTTATGTGGTGATGCGGATGGGACAAGTGCCACTCATTCCTTACTACAAGCCGGGATCAATTCACCTGGCCGAGGACATCGGCCAGGTTGCCGCGGGCCACAAAGCCTTTTTGATGGCAAATCACGGCATGATTACTTGCGGTAAGGACATGACCGAGGCGGTCAACAATGCCGAGGAGCTGGAGGCAGCGTGCCAAACCTACTTCTTACTGCAAGGCCAAGCCGAGCGCATTCGCTATTTGACCGCCGACGAAATCGCCGAATTAATGCCGCACTAACGCCGTACTAACGCGCACCAACGCCGCGCCAGCTGCGCCGGCGCTAGGCGCCCGCCCGCGGTGCCCCTACCTGCCACCTGGCAGTTCCAGGACACCGCGCGCTCACAATAGGAGAAAGGAGCGTCTCATGCCACAATTTGCCGCTAACTTAACCATGATGTTCAAGGAAGTGGACTTCCTGTCGCGCTTTGAGCAGGCCGCACAATGCGGCTTCAAGGCCGTCGAGTTCCTCTGGCCTTACGACTACCGCAAAGAAGAGCTGGCCCAAATCTTAAAAGAGACCGGCCTCAAGGTCGCCTTATTTAACACCACCGCCGGTGACACCGCTCACGGCGAGTGGGGCCACGCCGGTTTAGCCGGGCGCGAAGCTGATTTCAAGGCCGAAATCGAACAGGCCCTCGACTACGCCCTCGCGCTGGACTGCAAGACGGTCCACGTCATGTCCGCGGTGGTGCCATATCCTGAGGAAAAGGAGCTGTGCCGCCAAGTCTTCATTAAGAACATGCGTCGGGCCGCCGACCTCTTTGCCCAGCATGGCAAGGTCTTAACCATGGAGGCCCTGTGCCCAGATATCAAGCCGCGCTACCTCTATCACAGCCAGTACGAGACCATGGCCCTGCGTGAGGCGATCGGCAAGGACAATGTCTTCACCCAGCTTGACACCTTCCACGCCCAAATGGTCGATGGTAACCTGACCCACCTCATCCGCGACTTTGCGGGCATTTACGGCCACGTCCAAATCGCCGCCGCACCAAGCCGCCACGAGCCGGACGAAGGTGAAATCGACTATGGCTACATCTTTAAGCTCTTTGATGAGGTCGGCTACCACGGCTATATCGGCTGCGAGTACAACCCACGCGGTGACACCAAGCAAGGCTTAGGCTGGTTTGAGCCCTACAAGGCTGAGCAACGCTAAGCCGCGCTAGCTACGCTGAGCAGCGCTCAGGAGCCACCCCGCGCCCGCCTGAGGCGCCCTCAACTCCAATCTCTAGCCACAGGGGACTTGAGTTCCTAGCCCCAAGTCCCCTTTGCGCCGCATCAAGCCCCTGATGCGGCGTTCGCAGGCGCCCGCGCCTGCCCGCTGCGTTTTAGCCTAGCCGTCGTCACCTCACGACGCGCGCTGCGCCTAAAAGCGCATAAAAAAGGCCGGGACAGCGTAAAGCGCCCGACCTCATTAAAATCAAATGAACAGGCACATTATATGGCAACATCCGCTCTCCTCTTAATTGCCGTGCTCGCAATTGCGCTGCTGCTGTTCTTGGTCATTAAGATCAAACTTTCGGCCTTTGTCGCCCTGCTCTTAGTGTCCATGATCACCGCCATCGTCGCGGGCATCCCAATTGATAAGGTCATGCCGACCTTAATTGCCGGCATGGGCTCGACCTTAGGTTCTATCACCATCATCGTCGGTTTAGGCGCGATCCTCGGCCGCATGATCGAAGTATCAGGCGGCGCCGAGGCCTTAGCTAACTACTTTAGCAAGCTCTTAGGCGTCAAGCGTACCGTCGCGGCGGTCGCAATCGCAGGCTTCATCCTCGGCATCCCGATCTTCGTCGATGTAGGCTTCATCATCTTGGCGCCAATCGTCTTAGGCTTTGCCAAGATCACCAAGACCCACCCGATTGTCTATGGCCTGCCGGTCGCAGTGTGCATGCTCGCCGTGCACGTGGTCGTACCACCACATCCCGGTCCGGTCGCCGCGGCCAACATCTTAACGGCCGACGTGGGCATGCTGACCTTATTAGGCCTGATCCTGTGCGTTCCAACCGGCTTAGTAGGCTTCTTTACCGCCAAATTCTTAGTCAAGCGCCATCTGGACAAGATGGGGGATGCGGCCGTAATTGAGCCGCTGCCTGATGCCAACAGCAGCGATCCGCAGCCGATTGCCCCCGAGCATGAGACCCCACCTAACGTCTGGCTCATTGTCAGCTTAGTCATCATCCCAATTGCGCTCATCATGTTGGGCACGGTCTGCGCTGCCAGCTTAGACCCAAGCTCGTCCTTTTTACCAGTATCGCAATTCTTAGGCGCCCCGGGCACCGCCTTAATGGTCGCCTTGGCCTTAGCCTTCTACTTCTTAGGCATTCGCCGCAACTGGTCTTTAGGCAAGATCGGCGAGGTCATGGACTCGGCGCTGCCGACCGCAGCAGTGGTCATCTTAGTCACCGGTGGTGGTGGCGTCTTTGGCAAGGTGCTCTCTGAATCAGGCGTAGGCACGGCCTTAGCCGATACCTTAAGCTCGCTGGGGCTGCCGATTCTGTTCGCAGGCTGGCTCATCGCCGCCGCGCTGCGTGCCGCCCAAGGTTCAGCCACGGTCGCGATCTTAACGGCCGCGGGCTTATTAGCCGATGCTGCCGCGGGGCAATCGGGCATGTTCCAAGTCCTGCTGACCATCTCCATTGGCTTTGGCGCGCTCGGCTTCTCGCACATAAACGACAGCTTTTTCTGGATTTTGACGCGCTACTTAGGCATTAGCGTGGGCGATGGCCTCAAGACCTGGACGGTCATCACCTCGGTGACTGGCATCTCCGGTTTTATCTTCACCTACCTTGCCTCGCTCATCTTGCTCTAAGCGCGGCCAGAGCACTACCAATACCTATCAAACTACGCCCCCCAACCGGGGCGAGCAAAGATCCAAGGCAAAATTCCCTTTTTTTGCCGGTCAGCCCCGCAGTTCCCACTACGGGGCTTTTCTTATGGGTGCGCCGCACTTAAGTGCAGCGCGCGCGGCGCTCCCTCGCACCGGCTCCGTCCCGGCGCCCGCGCCTAAGACCTAGTTTGACCCCAAGACCAAGGTCCAATTCAAACTGGGGATTATCCTTGGTACCTAGTAACAACAAGCGAATGTTGGGGGTCAAAATCCAAATCTCACCGCCCTCGCGTAACAGGCGATGCTGCGTTTTGAACAGCTCAACGATGGTCTCACGGTCGATGTGCTCTAAGAAGTTACTCTCAAAAAACACTGAGACTGAGCCCTCTTCAAAATGAAGAGCCAAACTGCCCTCTAATCTTGGTGCGGGCGCGTGAGTTCCAACGCTCCCGCGCTGATCGGGGCGATAGGCGCTTCCAGCGTGACCGCTCAGTCAGATGGGGCGGTGCGTCTAATGCTACGCGGGCATGGGCGTAGCAATGGGCTTAGGTGGGTGCGAGATTGGCGCGAGGCTTGGTGCAGGGGGCGCCCAAAATGGCTTAAAGATGGTATTTATCGGCGGGATTAACTTGCGTGCACGTGCACGGCGCTAGATAACAAAAAAGCAGCCCAAGGCTGCCATTGTCATTTTGATCTTCGGGTTGCAGTACGAAATGGTGCGGGAGAAGGGACTCGAACCCTTACACCAAAGGCGCAAGAACCTAAATCTTGTGCGTCTACCAATTTCGCCACTCCCGCAGGGGGCGACTAAAGTAATCAATTGGGGTGGCTGATGGGGCTCGAACCCACGACAACCGGAATCACAATCCGGGACTCTACCAGCTGAGCTACAGCCACCATAAAGATTGCTTTAATCTTTGATTCGTTGACGCTTGGCGCGTCCTGAAGGAGTCGAACCTTCGCCCCACAGCTTAGAAGGCTGTTGCTCTATCCAACTGAGCTAAGGACGCCCTACAGGCGACGCATAATCAGCATTTGCTATCATGACGTCTCAACGGGGGCATATGATATCGGCGCAAAATCACTATGTCAACAAAATTTTCAAAATTTTTGTGCGACCACCATCCCATTTTGCACCAAGCCACCCAACAAAACACAAAAAGTTGTCTCCCGCACCGTCCGCCCCACCACGACGCGGCGTCCCTGCGGATCACCTCAGCGCAATTCCACTGTCCCCTCACCCCAACTTACTCCCGCACGCCTTGCCTTGCCTTGCCATACCATGCCCGGCCCAGCCTTACTGGACTGCTACACTCTGCTATCGCACTCTGCTATCGCGCCAAGCTACTACGCAATGAGGTGAGTCCTGCGGTGCACTATGCGCGGCGCGATGCAGCGCATCAGGCCCAAGCCCTGCGGCGCGCCGTGCGCTGCGCTGCGCTACGCCCGGGCGCAGTGATGCAAGTTGCCGAAGTTAGCGCTATGCTATGCGCGCGCTCTAAGGCGGCGGCGCCAGCGCTTGAGGCTTGGAGCGAGGCTCATTTTGTTTGTAAGGAACTGCCATGTTTGGACTTGAGTGGGCGGAGCTTATCACTACCGTCATCGCCTTGGCCCTATGCGGCCTTGTGGGCGGCTTTTTAGCCGGCCTCTTGGGCATCGGAGGCGGCATGATTTTCGTGCCGGTGTTTTACTACGTCTTTACCGCCTTCTTTAAGGTCAATCCCGATGTGGCCATGATGCTGGCGGCGGGAACCTCCTTAACCTGCATGATTCCCACCTCCATTACCGCGGCCATTGCCCAGTACCGACGTGGCAACACCAACTTAGAGACGATCAAGACGTGGGCCCCGGGCATGATCCTAGGCGTTATCACCGGCTCGCTCATCTCCTCGTTCTATGGTGGGCAGTGGCTTGCCATCATGTTCGGTGTGATCATGATCTTCAATGCCCTCAACACCTTATTTCGTGCCAAAGCCAAGCCAATGTTTGACTCCCTGCCGGGCCCTTGGTGGCAGCGCTTAATTGGCTTTTTAATCGCCTGCTTCTCGGTCATGTTGGGCATTGGGGGCGGCACTTTAACCGTGCCAGTATTAAACGCCTGCAATGAGGAGCCCCATCGCTCGGTCGGCACCTCCTCGGCGGTGTCGCTCTTTGTCTGCGTGCCTGGCGCCATCATCCTCTTTGTCACCGGCACGACCCCAGAGAACGCTCCAGTGCTAACCCTAGGCTACGTCAGCTGGCTGGCCGCCCTCTGTGTGGTTCCATGCTCGATGTTCACCGCCACGCTGGGCGTGAAGGTGGGCAAAATGATTGCCCCTACCACCTTAAAGCGCATCTTTGCGCTCGCCCTCTTGTGCGTAGCAGTGCGCATGCTCATCAGTGGCTTGAGCTAAGAGCAAGCCACAAAGCAAGCCGCCAAACCTTAGCCCGCGCGCTTGCGCCGACCCCACAAAAGCCGCACGCTGTGCGGCTTTGTCATGTCTACCCCAACCCAAATCTTAGCGCCGCCGACTCCGAACCAGTCCGATCGCCCCCACGCGACGCGCATGGAGCTATCTTGCAAGGTGCCATATCACCTAGCGACCTGGGAGCACAATGCACCACGTTCTCGAAGCTTCCCTTTAGCTCTATCACCGGCGCCCAACCCTATAAATAAGCCATTTAGCACGTGTTTTTGCTTAAAAAGAACTTGACCCAGTTGGGAACATAAAGTATAATTATTAACATTGGCGGCCTAGTGCTCTCACAGTAACAATGGGGTTTGATCCCACCAGCGACGAGGAGACGATCCATGGTTCAGATTCCTGATAACGTTGCTTTCACTGATCTGCAAACCGAAATCCCGAAGTTTGTGCACAAGTGGCTTAAGGCCGAGGGTAACGAAACCAGCGAAACTACTTCCTTTTGGAATGAGCTTCTGACCTTACTCAACGCCCACGCCCATATCGCGGGCGTCAGCTTCTTAGATCAAGCCCGCGTTCCTTTTGCCCCGCATCATGTGAAGCGCCTTGACTCCTATCTGCCGCTCACGCAAGTGCTGATTGAGCAAAAGAGCAAAGGGATCGCCCTTGATAAGCCGCAGCTGCAATCGGACGGCGCCCTGCTCACCCCACTGCAACAAGCCCTGCGTTATCGCAGTAAGTTTGATCAGCCGGTGCGCTTCATCGTGCTGTGCAACTTCCAGGAGCTCTGGCTTTATAACCTGAGCCTCAACCCAACGCACCCTGAGCTCATTACGCCTAAAATCGTGCGGGTAGACGACTCCTTGGTCGATGAGTTCTATGGCTTGCGCTTTCTCATCGATCCGGCGCTGGGCAAGCTGCCTGACCCTTTTGTTACTCAAACCACGGCTTTGTCCATGTACGCGGTCGACCAAATCTCCAAGGTCTGCACGCTCATGGCACCGCTGTACCAAGAGCAAAAGGACGCTCAGGTGCAACTTAACAAGTTCTGCATGCGCTTGGTCTTCTGCTGGTATGCCAACAAATCAGGGCTGTTCACCAACGCGCAAACCGGCATCAATCACTTCCAAGCTTTCTTAGAAGATATCCCACCTAAGTGTGGACACTGGGCGCTGTATCACTTGTTCCAAGTCTTGGACACGCCCAGTGATGAGCGCTTCAAGAGCGAAAACCCCGATCTGCTCGCGCTACCCTATGTCGATGGCGGTCTCTTCCATGAGGCCAGTAAGGACTTAATTCCTTTCTTAAGCGATGAGGTGTGGAAGCTCATCTTAGCTGAGCTCTATTTTGACTGGGACAAGATTGACCCGGCCATTTTCGGCTCGCTTTATGAGAGCACCTTGAGTAATGATCTGCGCCGCAGCGCAGGCATGCACTACACCACGGTCGAAAACATCCATAAGCTGATCGACCCGCTGTTTTTAGACGAGCTCAAGGCCGAGTTTGCCGCGTGCCTCACCATCAAGGCCAAAAAGAAGCGCACCGAGCAGCTGCAGGCGTTCCAAAACAAGCTCGCTCAGCTTACTTTCCTTGACCCGGCGTGCGGCTCGGGCAATTTCCTGACCGAGACCTACCTGAGCCTGCGGCGCCTTGAGAACCAAGTAATTCGCGAACTTAA
>DXIF01000034.1 GCA_019113025.1 Candidatus Anaerobiospirillum stercoravium
GAGTTTTGAGGTTCTTGCGCTTGTGAGCTGGTTGTGACATCTACCTACCCATTGAGTTGACAAAGCAGCCCCTATGGTACCAGCTGGTTGCTGTGTAGTGAAAATTCACTTAGGCTGATGCCAAATATGCGCTATATATGCGTTGGTGCTACATAATGGACCACTTACATCTTGCGATACATCTTGCACCGCGCGGTGCAAATTTGTTTCATAGGTTGGAGCTAGCCGCGGTAGCAACGTGGCGCTTATGCCCTTACGCTATTTAAGCGCAAAACACGGGGTTTACTTCAACTTTGGCTCAAACTAAGGTTTGCCAAGAGTCATTTGCCTGCGTGCTCGTAGCACAAAGCACGGTTGTAACTATTTTCAGTCTTGCCGAAGCTGTTGCAAATTTTCAAAAAAATTCTGGCATCATTTCATCACTACCATTTCACGCCACGCCTGATAAACAGTCTGAAGCAGGATGAAAGCTAGATATATGCACTTGCAGTGCGATTGCCCTTTTAACCCTTGAACCGGCTATTAATTCTCAAATTGCCCCGTTACAATGAACTTGTTGAGAGAAGGCAAATTTTCTCACGGCTGCCATTAACAGTGGGGTATTAAGGCCTCCCTCAGTCATTACGGCATAACAAGGCAGCTTAGCTGAAATCGACCCGCCCTATTTGTCCGCATTTGGTTAGTCCTAAGGTTGGATTGGTTTCGTTACCATCTTTCTTGGTCACATGTTGCACCAACCGACATGCGCTCATGCTTGGGCCCGACTTAGTCAGAACCTAAGCCCTTCCTCAGTCTCAGCGTTTGGTTTAACGCCTGTGGTTTAACCCAACGTTGAGCGCAGCTTGTCTGCATTCTAGCGCTAGCTTTAGCCGAGCGGCGCGCTTCATTGTCACTTTGGCACTAAGCCCAACTCTCGCTTCAATAGACACAAGCAAAGAGCGGCCGCCGTGCCCCTATTTTCCTTTCGTTACGGTCGGGACCTAGCTCCCAACTACTTGCCAAATGTTCTCAGATTAGCGGTACTGAGCCTAATCAGCCCGCGGCAGGATGCCGATATATATATAAAGATAGGGAGCCCAAAGGACTGGGCTTAGTCGGAACGTTTGGTCTGTTCGTGAGCCGCGCCTCAGGCGTATACGCTCATGGCCTAAGGCAGGGACGCCTGAGGAGGAATCAAACCTAACGATCGAAGGTCATGGTGCTTATGGCTCATAGCAATATCATGTTATGCACAGCGATTTTTGTGCTCTCATGGATCGTCTTCTTCGGCATCAGCCGCCTCGTGCGCATGCCAATGACGGTGCGACTGGGATCAGTTGCGCTGCTGAGCCTTGCGGCCGCTAGCCATCAACTGCTCGTCTACTACGGCGGTCTCTACGTCTTAGCGGTGCCCCACTTTGTCTTTTACTGCACGACCTTTGCTACCAACTTACTCTTCTTTAGCGTGCCCATTGCGGCACTTGTCTACTTAAGCGGCTTTATCCGCTGGATCAGCAGACACAGCAAACGCCGTTTTCAATCCCACTACCGCACTAAGGTTAAGTGGCGCCGCACCTCGCGCCTCGGCCGCGCCTACAGCAAGCTGCGCTATCAACTCGCCCGCTCCAAGGTCAAGGAGCGTTGGCAGCGCCGCAAGGCCTTTGCCCAAGCCAAAGTCGCGCGCCAAGCCGCCAACATCTTAGAGCAGATCGCCACCAACCAAAACTCGCTGGAAAAGTCGCGCCAAATCAAGGACGAAAACGAGATGCTGCGAACCGCCGGTACCATTACTTGGTCCAGCGGCGATGAGGACAAAATCACTTACAGCGATGGTACCGGTACCTGCACGGTCATCGATACGCGCATCTACGATCAGCACGGTTATCGCTCCGACGGCACGGCTCGCACCTATGCCCCAGTGTCCGCCAGCGAAGGCGCCCGTGCCTTAGCCAACAGCCTCTTTGGCGGCGAGGGCGACTTTGTGGCCCAAAGCATCGACTTTGACCCTAAGACCTTGCCGGGCAATGTCCAAATCATCTCAGGTGAGGATGACAGCGACATCGACTTCAACACGCGCAGCCAAGTAAGCACCACCCCAGCCCCTTACGCCCAGCGCAACAACGCCGCACCGAACACATCCCAAAGTCACGATGTGCTCGAGCCACAAGGCATGCTCGAGTCACAAGACATGCTTGATACGCACGGCTCGCTTGACCCCAACTCGCCGCAAGATATTGCTCAGGCCGCAGCTGCGGTGCGTGCTACCAGCGAGCGCTTGGATCAGCGCCTCGGGCAAGGCAAGTTAGCCGCAAAGTGGGCCCAGCTGCGCGCCCGCTGGCATAAGGAGCAGGCTCCGTCGTACTACGCCCAGATTGCCCAGCGCGCGATTGAATTTGGAGCCCAAGACGAAAAGGTATTAAGCCAAGACCGCCGCTTTAGCGGTCATCATCCGTCTAATAAGCGCCACTGGGGCTTATTGGGACGCCTACCGTGGCACACCATCGGCCAATATGTGGCCATCACTTGCCTGATGACCTTAAATGTCGTGGCCGCCTTTAGCACGGTTAAGGCCTTGACCATGCCGCAGGTTAAGTATGTCAGCGTCACCTTAGACGTCCCGGTTGAGTTTGAGGGCCTGCAAATTGTGCAGCTGTCTGACCTCAATATCGGCGGCCTCTATCCGCGCTCGCGTACCACCAATATCGTAAGCAAGGTGATGAGCATGCATCCTGATTTAATCGTGCTGACCGGCAGTATCGCTCATGGCGATCCCAAGCTGGTCGAGCGCCGCATGCATCCGCTCTTTAGCCTCAAGGCCAGCATGGGCGTATTTGTCTTAATTGGCGATGAGTTCAACTCCAATCTCTACAACCAGCTGCTGCATCGCTACAACGATACCGACCACGCCCAAGTCCACTTCTTAACCAACGACAGCACCGAAATCAACGTCGGCCGCGCCCGCATGTGCATCACCGGCATTGCTGACAGCAAGAGCCAATTGGCGCAGTTCTTAAACTACGCCACCTCACCGACCTTTAACCTCGCCTACCACCAAGACGAAAGCGCGGGCCTGTATCCGTACTTTGACGCTACCCCAACGGAGGGCACAGCTTACCTGCAAAACTACGAGCAACAGCTCAGCCGCATCCCCCACACTTTACCGAGCATGTTGGCCAGCACTAAGCTCCATGCCCCGAGCATGGTGCCACTACACGCTAGCAGCATGGATGTGCCCCAGCACTTAGCCCAAGATATGGCCTTGAGCCTTGCCGACCAAATCGCCCAGCGCTTCACCCAAAAGGTCGCCCAGCATCTCACCCCAATTGCGGTGTCCCCGACGGCCCCTGCCCGCAGCGCTAACGCTGAGACCAATCGCGGCCCCGTCCTCAGCGTTGCCAGTGCCCACAACTCTAGCCCAAGCAGCAGCCTAGCCCGTAACCAATCAAATGATCGTCCGGCCACTTACCCCAATGACACCGCGCCGCTCTACACCACTGATGGTGACGGCTACCGTGCACTCCAGATAGCCCCTGCCAACTCCAGCCCCGAGCTGCACGCAAACACCTCCAAGACCGCCAGCCCGGCCGCGGCCACGCGCGTCATTGAACCCAACCGCGGCTATCTGCCCCACTCTGACAATACCGTGGCCACCAACGAGGTGTTAGCCGCGGCCCTGATGCCTGCGGCCAACCAAGCAGCGCGCAGCGTCCCGCAGCACAACGCAATGTGCGACCAAAATCGCATGGCCATGGGTGCTCCTGAAGCCCCTGGGCAAATGAACACTGGTATCTGTGAGGACTGCCTCAAGGCTCCGCCCGAGTTGCAGGGCCCATGTGCGCGCCGCACCGAAGATATGATGACCAAAGTGACCGCAATTGCGGCCAACAACTACAACCATTACTCCAACCACGCCTCCAGTGCCGCGCCTGAACTGGTTCCCCCAAGCAATGCCGACCACCTCAACGCCGCCTACTCCCAAGTAGAATCAAACCAGTTTGATGACAGCTTTAACGCGCAACTGTACTCAGACGCTCCGTACTCACAAGACATGGCACCAACCATCATCCATGAGCAAAACTGCCCTTGCTGGCACGACATGCACTGGGAAGAGAGCACGAGCCATCAGCGTCTGATACACGCCCTGACCAATCAGAGCATCAAGCAGGCGGACTTCAACTTGTTGTTAAGTGACAGCCCTGCTTACACCATGGCCTTAAGTCGCATCTCTGATGATAGCTTTGATCTGATGTTGACCGGCAGCACCTATGGCGGCATGGCACCCGTGTTGAGCAACTTAGTTTCCGACTTCAATGGCGGTTTTTTAAGCGGTCTCTACAGTATCTCCCAGCGGATGCAGCTCTATGTCAGCTCCGGCACCAACAGCTGGGCTCCGGCCCCAATTCGCTTGGGCAACTCAGGCGAGATCACCTTAATCACGGTGCACTCGCGCCACTTCGATCAAAACCTCTCCTCCCAGCGCCGCAACTACCTCGAATACTAAGAAGGGCCCGCGCCCGCTGCCCGCATGAAGCTTAACGGTCTGACCCGTTCTCCCTGCGGGCTCAAGCTTAACTGCAACTACTGACGCGCTATTTACCTCCCATGCCCCCGCCCTCAAGGCCGCTCCGCGCCCTAAGCCGAGGCATTGTTTGGGACGCATCTCTCAACAGAACCGTTATCCGCCTACCACCGCGGCTAACCCGCGCTCAACCAGTACCTAACCAGTGCCATCTACGGTGCGACGCGCGCCCCGCCTCAAGCCTTACCCTGCGCCTTACCTGTACATATGCGGGATTTTGGACTGGCAATGAGGGCCAACATCAGCTAATCCCAGCCTTTATCCGATATTTATGAGCTTTGAGCTTGTTGAACGGAAGACAGTGGCTTGTCCTTTTGGGGCTTGGTCCGCAATCCTGCATATGAACCCTTACCTCATCCTAGCTGCGCGCTGCACCTGCCCTCCGCTACGCGCCCTCATCTCAGCACGCCTAGATCGGCGCGCATAACTATCGTACACTCTTCCCTTCGTGTACTAGGCCGCGCGGGCACCAAGCTCCTTGTGTCCCATATTGGAGCCAGGTATCTTTCTTGCCAGTCCGAGTGTCAGCTAACTGGGGGTAAACCGCGTAGGCGCCCCATCACTTTTGCCCCCGTGCCCGTGCCTCAATGCAAAATAAAACTTCGTGAGCATAGAACTAAGTGACAGCCCTTACATCTAAGAGGCAGTTGCAACGTAAGGTGGCCTTAACCTTCGGGCTAAGGACTTAACTTAGATTTAACCCAAACTTAACATGGTCGTTAGAGCTCACGCCGCGTCAAGGTAAAATTGAGACCTTAATCATGGATAACAACAACAAAGCTGCGAGCAATCAAGCTACAAGCAATCAAAAGCTAACCACAACCTTAACTACGCGGCGCTGGGACTGGGTACATTACGGCGTCAACCCGATTTTGTTCATGGTAGTGCTCTCCATGGTGCTGCTTATGCTCGCGCGCTTGGGACTCACCGTCTGGCATTGGGACAAAGTGCCAACTAACGGCCTGCTCCCTATCATCGTAGGCGGTCTGCGCGTTGACTTTGCCTCGGTTTGCGCCCTCTTTGTGGTGCCCATGCTCGTGGTCCTCTTGGTTTCGTTGGTGCCCTGCCTTAAGCTGCCACGCTGGCTGATGCGGGTGCTCTCAGTTTACTGCGCCCTGGCCGTCGCCTTTCTCGTAATGAACGAAGGCGCCACCCCGGGTTTTATTCTGGAGTACGGCGTCCGCCCTAACCATATCTACGTCCAGTACCTGATTTACCCTAAAGAGGTGCTGCCGATGCTGTGGCAAGGCCACAAACTCGAGCTGATTGGAGGGTTGCTCTTAACTGGGCTGGCCTTAGTCTTGAGCTATCGCGTTAGCATGTGGGCCTTTGGCGGCGCCAAGAGCTCACAGCAGAACGCTTCCATCCGCTACAGCTCCGTAAGTTCCAGCAGCGCTTATCGCTCCGGCTCGCTGCTCTATACCCTGTGCCTGCTGCTTCTTACCATCGTGGTCGTACCACTGGGCATTCGCTCGTCCTTGGGCCACCGTCCGCTCAATCCTTCGACCGTCGCCTTCTGCGATAACCCGTTAGTCAACTCCCTCCCCACGAACTCCAGTTACAACGCAGTCTATGCGCTAGCCCACTTAAACGACACCCACATCGGCGCAGATCTTATCTACCAACGTATTGACGCGGACCAGGCGCTCCCGGTTCTGCCTGAATTTTCCACCCGCACGGTCAGTGCCAATCACTACAGCACTGATCCTAAAGCCTGCTCTCTTAACCAACGCGTCGTCCCAGCCTCCCAGCTCTTTGCCACCAGCCCAGTACCTACGGGCATGAGTGTCTTGCACCAACAAGCAGGCGGCAGAGGCACACCCCGCAACTTAGTCATCATCTTAGAGGAGTCCTTGGGCGACACTTTCTCAGCCGCACAAGGCGGCTGGCCGCTCACCCCGAATATCGACCAATTGCGCCAGCAAGGCTGGTACTTTGAAAACATGTTTGCCGCGGGCCATCGCTCCATTCGCGGCATTGAGGCAGTCACCGCATCGATGCCCCCATCACCCTTGCAAAGTATCGTCGACCTACCCTTTGGGCGCGAACCATATGCCACCATCTTTGAGGTGCTCAACAAATACGGCTATTACACCAGCTTTATCTACGGCGGCGAAAGCCACTTTGATAACATGCGCAATTACTTCTACACCAATGGCATGAATCAGGTGATTGAGCAAAAGGACTATGAGAACCCGAACTTCGTTGCCACTTGGGGCGTCAGCGATGAGGACTTATTTGCCCGCGCCAATGAGGAGTTTAAGCGCCACTACGCCCAAGGCACCCCATTTTGCTCGGTAGTATTCTCCTCCTCCTTCCACGATCCCTTTGATATCCCCGAAGGCAAGGTCAGCATCAGCGCCGAGGATATGGCCCAGATTAAGGCCATGAACCCCGATGAGTATGAGACGCGTGAGCCGCGTTTGCTCGCGGCCAAGTACGCCGACTACGCAGTGGGCCAATTCTTTAAGCAAGCGGTGCAAGAGGACTACTTCAAAGATACCGTGTTCTTAGTCATCGCCGACCACGAAAGCCGGGTCCATGGCGCTGACAACTTTCCGCTCAACAAATTCACCATTCCCGCGGTCATCCTCGCTCCAAACGTCGGCCCCTACATCGATCAGCGCGTCGTAAGCCAGATTGATATGAGCATGACGCTCTTGAGCCTATTAGGAATGGAAGGTGAGCTGCCCAACGTGGGCCAAAACCTGCTGCGCCCGGACATCATCGAGCGCGCCCCGATGCAGTTTAACAATATATTTGGTTTCTACGATGGCCCCAGCAACAGCTTTGTCCAGCTGATGCCGCAGCGTGAGCCGACCATCTTTACGGTGCACAACCACAAAACCATCGTCAATCCGCACCCAGCCACTACGCCCCAAGAGCAAGCCTTGGTTGAGCGCGCCATTAAGATTGAGAACCTCGGCCCTGCTATCTACGAAAATGAGCTGATGCCGACCTCATGCGCCACCTTGCAGCTACCTTAGGCGCTGCAAGCGGCCGCCGCGGCACAGTGAGAGCAACACTAACCACCAAGCGAGGCAGCGTGCGGTGCTTGCACCGCTTGGCACGGGGCGCAGCACGCCCGCTAAGCCCCCGTCCCCAAGGGGCGCGCCGCGGCGCGGCCGCGCAGAGCGCATCGACGCACAAGGCCCCAATGGGGCCTTGTGCGTCGATGCGCTCTGCGCGCGGTAATGGGGGTGGCTGCCGGCTGCGGCGCGGCAGCTCACCGGGCTAACGCCCGGGCACCCCACGCTCTAAGTTCGCCTTAATCTTGATGATGGTGTCGGTGATAAAGTCAGGCACCGTGTCTCCCAGCTGACCTGCGACCGCTTGGTACGCGCGCTTGATGGCGTGATAGCCTTGGCGCGTTGGCTGCTGGCACACCACAAATTTGATGATACCAGCACTCACCAGCTGCTTGGTCGAATACAGCTCATCAAAGCCGATGGCAAAGATGTCCTTGGAGCCATTGGCAATCAGGGCTGAGCCCACGCCTTGGACCGCGGCACCGGCAATGTAGACGCAGTTGATTTCATTGTGCTCCTTGAGCACCTTGAAGGTGACCTGCTGAGCCCGGATATCCGAGTCAAAGCTCTCGACCGTATCGACGATTTCGTAATCGATATTCTGGCGGTCAAGCTCTTCCTTAAAGCCCTTGATACGCAGATTGTGGCCTAGAAGCAAACGCGATCCGGTAACAATCAGGATATGGAGCTTTTCCTTGCGGGTAAGCGCCAGCATACCAGCGCAGGTGGCACCGGCGGTCAAGTAGTCGGAGCCGACATAACACAGGCGGCGCGTGTTCTCGACGTCAGTGTTGAGCAGCACTACCACCACGCCCTTGTCATGAAGCTCATTGATGCGGGCGCAGACACCCGGGGTGTTAACCGTGGACAAGCATAAAGCCTTGCAGCCCTTCTTGAGCAAGCTGTCAATTGCCTCAAGATGCACCGCCTCGTCAAAGCCCTCGACTTCCTTTAACACCACCTCAAGGCCCAAGTCGGCAAATTCGTTTTGCGCGTCGTTGATGCCCTGGATAATCTCTTGGTAGAAGGCATTGCCCACGCTTGGCATCAAGGCACCGATCTTAATCGGAGTCTTGTACGCCGCTAAGGCCCGTCCCGCCCGATTAGGCACATAGCCTAATTCTTTGGCCAAGAGACGCACCCGCTTGGCCACATCTTCTTTGACGGCACCGCGGTTATGGAGCACGCGATCCACCGTGCCACGCGACACACCAGCAGCTTGGGCTAGGCTCTTAACAGTTACCTTCATCAACAATACTCGGCATAGCTCGCCCCCGATACATAGGGAAGAATACACCGCCTCCTCTCAATTAATTGTTGGAGAATACCTTTTAGGATCCTCTCCTCAGCCCAGCGCGCCGTTGCAACGACCTAGGCCGAACTAAACGGCTTCGTGCCTAAGGCCCGGCTTAATGCCGTTAGGCATGGCCTAGTGCCGTCAGGTCCGGCTTTTAATGCCGTCAGGCGCGGCTCAACCTAGCATAACGCAAAGCTTGGGATAGTGCACGCGCACAAACAAGACAGAATGCGCTATCCCAAACTTTGTCACAAAAACACGAAAGGCACAAAGCACGCTTTGGCCCCGAAAAAAGACCCAATCACGGGCCTTAAGTCCCCCAAGAGCGCGCGTTCAAGCACGCTCTTGGGACGATTCCGGGCGCGGTGGGCAATGACACAGAATGGTCACTGACATCGGGCCCGGGGGCCCGACGCCTTGCGGCGCCGGGCGCTCATCGCGCTGAATTAAGCGCTAATTAGGCAAATGGGTTCTCGGTCTTGTAGAGCACACCCTTTGGCTGGTTGTAGGAGATCTTGGCGATGCCTAACATCGAGAAGACGTCGAACAGAGCCTTGCCATGGTGACCGAAAGCAACGGCACCGTGGTGAGGGTAACGGTCAGCAATCAGAACGTGACGGTAGAAGCGGCCCATCTCGCTGATAGCGAAGATACCGATACCACCGAACGAGCGGGTAGCAACTGGCAGCACCTCACCCTCGGCAATGTAAGCCTGTAAGGTGGTGTCTGGAGTGGTTTGCAGACGGAAGAAGGTGATTGGACCTGCAGCGATGTCACCCTCTAAGGTACCACGGGTGAAATCAGGCTCATCACGGCCTGCCTCTAACAGACGGTGCTGAATGATCTGGTAGTTGATCTTGCCGCAAGCCATGTCACAGCCCTGATCTTGGTTGAGCTTGCAGAATGGAGTGTTGCCGCAGTGGAAGCCCATGAAGGTGTCAGTGAGCTGATATTGTGGGAACTTAGGCTTGATGCTCTGCTCGTACATGTCAGCTGGTACGGAGTTGTTGATATCAAGTAAAGTTACCGCATCCTTGGTGACGCAAGCGCCGATGAACTCGGAGAGTGCACCGAAGATATCAACTTCGCATGCTACTGGAATGCCACGCGAGGCTAAGCGCGAGTTGACGTAGCAAGGCTCAAAGCCGAACTCCTCTGGGAAGGCCGGCCAGCACTTGTCAGCAAAAGCTACGTACTTGCGCGAGCCCTTGTGCTGCTCAGCCCAGTCAAGTAAGGTCAGCTCAAACTGAGCCATACGCTCTAACAGGTCTGGGTAGGTGTTACCAGCGCCTAACTCAGCCTCCATCTCCTTCATGACGGCTGGGATACGCTCGTCGCCCTTGTGCTTGCGATAAGCAACTAATAAATCAAGCTCGGAGTTCTCTTCGATCTCAACGCCAATGTCGTATAAGCCCTTGATTGGAGCGTTGCAAGCAAAGAAGTCTTGTGGACGTGGGCCAAAGGTGATGATCTTTAAGCTTGCCAGACCAATTAAGGCACGAGCAACTGGTACATACTCGCTGACCATCTTGGCAATGTCAGCAGCGGTACCAACTGGGTACTCAGGAATGAAGCCCTTTAACTTACGTAAGCCTAAGTTATAGGAGCAGTTGAGCATACCGCAGTAAGCGTCACCACGGCCGTCAACTAAGTCATCACCAGTCTCCTCGGCGGCAGCAACAAACATGCATGGGCCGTCAAAGAACTTAGCAATTAAGGTCTCTGGAGTCTCAGGACCGAAGTTGCCCAAGAAGACAACTAAGGAATTGCAACCAGCAGCCTTAGCCTCAGCTACGGCCTTCTGGGCGTCGATTTCGTTCTCGACAATGGTGCCAATCTCAGTTACGTCTAAGCCTAACTTCTTGCACTCAGCGACCAC
The DNA here is from genome assembly GCA_019113025.1 of Candidatus Anaerobiospirillum stercoravium. GTDB lineage: Bacteria > Pseudomonadota > Gammaproteobacteria > Enterobacterales > Succinivibrionaceae > Anaerobiospirillum > Anaerobiospirillum stercoravium. The sequence goes on from DXIF01000034.1 coordinate 10,764, forward strand.
AGCCTGACGGCGACGCTCCGATAAAGTACGGATAAAGCAGTCACGAGATACAGCAATTACGCCAAGCTTTGCGTCTGGGATGTTAGTCATTTCCATCACAAAAATTCTCCAAGTGTTCCTAGGTGACGTGAGCTCTAAAACTGCAACCTTGTGGGTCAACAGTTGGAGCAGTGCAAACGGTTGCGATTGCCCCACTTTTTACCCCCGCAAAACAGGGCAAAAAGCGCTTTAAACCAAGGATAAAACCAGTACATCATCCCTGCGTGCCAAAACACGGGCAAGACACGTAAGTAGGGGCGAATGCCACCGCTGTCTGAGTGCGCTGGGATCTTGAGCACGTCACAAGATGGGCTCATTGTAGCATTGAAGCCGAAGAAAAAGGGCCATTCAAGCTATGAAATGATGATCAAAATCACCTATTTGCAAATCTTTTTCCGCCCCCAACGGGCAGAACTTAGATCCGCAACGTTTACGGGCCGTAATTTGCGCCCTCAATCGACAATCACCTCTACCTCAGAACTCAGAACTAACGCGATATTTATCGCAAATATATCCAAGAGAATGAGCCCTAAACTCTGAGGTAGAACCGATCACCAAGTAACAAAACCGTGCACGATCACACTACCATTTTACCCCCCAACTTTTCCCCTCTATGTGCTCCCAACTTGCTCCCCAGGTGCTACCGATGTGCTCCCGGCGCTCCGGCCCAGGTTCTGTTGAGGTAAACCCATTCGCTCCCCACCGCCCTAACCTTCCCTAACAGTCCACCTCACCCGTCCCATCATCTGGGCTCAAGGTGAGGGGGACTTTAAGGGGCGCGTCGTAACTCCTACGACGCGTGCCTTTGGCCTGCCCCCGGGTTAAACCACTTGGGGCTGAGGCTTAGGACTTAGGGCTTAGAGCTTAGCCGGTACGCCTACAGGGTGATGTTGGCCCCGACTAAGACGCCCGAGGAGATCTTGCCCTTACCCTCTGGGCTCTTTGGGTGAGCCAGGAGCCACTTGTTGTTGGCGGTGAGCATGTGCGGCTCAGGATCGCACTTGCAATCTAAGTCGGCTGGCTTCTCGGTATTGGTGCCCTTGGGCAGGACCACCGCCACGCGGAACTCATGCCCATCATCGCTATGGCATGGGGCATAGTGCAGACAGGTCTCGTAGAATTGCACCGCGGTGCCTTTAGGGGCAAAGAAGGTCTCAACCTGCGAGGTGTCCATGATGCCGTCCTTGATCGCGGTGATTGGGGCCAGCATAAAGAGCGCATCAGTACCGGTGATGTTGATTTCGCAATTGCGGTGGTACTCAATGGCGTTGAGGGTGCGATTGTGACCCGAGCAGTAGCCAATTTGAATCGGCAGACCACCAAAAACGCGGTTCTGTAAATCAGCCATTAAGTCTGGGGTCTCCAGTACCGGCTCACTGGCAACATAGGTGACCGCATCTTGTGGGCATGGCAGCTGGGCCAATAACTGTGCCACCTTGTCAGTGTCCACACATGGGATGACCTTACCAAAGCGCTCGAACTCAACTGAGAAGACGCTCGGGTACTTGGTCACCGCCTCGCCCTCTAACTTGCCACGTAAGGCGGCGAGCTTATGGAAGGCTGGGCGCATGGTTGGGTACAGGCTCTGATAGAGCTGGTAGATCGCATCGTAACGAACGGTCTCGGCGGCGACCGGCTCGGCGTGAGCCTCACCGGGCTTAACCAAGGCATCAACCGCGGCCTCAACACTTGGATAGAGCTTAGCGGCGACCGCAGCTAAGATCGCAGCACCTAAGGCCGGGCCTTCCTTAGAGGCAATGGTGGTAACCTTGCACTTTAAGATGTCGGCTAACATCTGGCGCCAGAATGGCGAACGGCCACCACCGCCGCAGGCCGTTAAGGTCTCAGGGACAATGCCCATCTCATGGAGCACCTCAAGATTGTGGCGCTGCGATAAGGTGATGCCCTCGAGTACGGCTCGGGTTAAGTGCGACTTCTTATGACGAGCCGAGAGGCCAAAGAAGACACCACGGGCCTCAGCATCTAAGACAGGGGAACGCTCGCCCATGAGGTATGGCAGATAGATTAAGCCATCCGAGCCTGATGGTACGGTCGCAGCAGCGGCGGTCATCAGATCGTAAGCATCGCCACCGGAGGCTTGGCACTGTTCGTGTTCGGCGGTGTAGAGCTCATCGCGGGCCCAACGCAGGGATAAACCGGCCGCTAAGGTGCAGGACATCGCCGTCCAAGTACCCGGAACCGCCGCGCAGAAGGTGTGGACGCGCCCTAATGGGTCAATCGAAACCTTGGAGGTGTGAGCAAATACGACGCCCGAGGTGCCTAAGGTGACGAAGGCTTGGCCGTCACGGCACACGCCAGTGCCTAAAGCGGCAGCGGCATTATCACCGGCGCCACCTGCGACAATGGTGCCCTCAACTAAGCCGGTTAAAGCGGCGGTCTCGGCATTGATGGTACCTGCTACCGCGCATGACTCGATTAAGTCAGGTAATAAGGCACGGTCAATCGCGAGCTTTTGTAAGATCTCATCGGACCAAGTGCGGTTCTTGATATCCAAAAGATTGGTGCCCGAGGCGTCGGAGATTTCCATCGCCTTGACGCCGGTTAACATGTAGCGCACGAAGTCCTTAGGCAGGAGCATGGTGGCGCACTTGTGATAAAGCTCAGGCTCGTTCTCGCGCACCCATAAGATCTTAGGTGCGGTAAAACCCGATAAGGCCGGGTTGGCGTTGATCTCAATTAAGCGGTTCTTGCCCACAAGCTCTGTGATCTCATCACATTGCTTGGAGGTACGGGCATCGCACCATAAGATCGACTTTCTTAAGACCTTGCCCTCAGCGTCTAACATGACGAGGCCGTGCATTTGACCTGCGATGGCGAGGCCCGCGACATCATGGGAGTCAATCTTAGATTGTTCTAAGACCGCCTTAATCGAGTCAATGGCCGCATGGTACCAATCCATTGGATCTTGCTCGGCCCAGCCGTTCTTAGGCTGGTACAGCGGGTACTCAATGGTCTTGGAGGCAATGGAGTTACCCTGCTCATCAAACAATACCGTCTTGGTGCCTGAGGTACCAAGATCTACACCTAATAAATACTTCATAACGCAAACCAAAAACCGGATTATCACCCGCCCCAAAACCCATTATTTACGCCACCGTGCACGTGCACTGTCGCGCTGACAGCACTGCGCCGTAACGGCACTGCAACGCTAGGTCAGGATCGATAATCACACAGATACTACCAGAAATCTAAACCGGGAAATCTGACTTAGCCCCAGCGCGCCGCCCCGACCGGGAACAGCTCCTCACCTCGGAGCGCCTTCCTTGGTGCAGAGCATCCCTCAGTGCAGAGCTGCCCTTGGTGCAGAGCCAAGGTCCGCGCTGGGACCGCACGGCGCCGCCGTGCGGAGTTTCACTATTTTTACTACAACTTACTGCCGCTTACTGCGGCTTACTGCTTAACGCGCTTCTTGGACAGAACGTCGATCACTACCGCGATTAACAGGACTAAGCCCTTAACCGTGCGCTGCCAGTTGGCATCAATACCTAAGATCGACATACCGTTGTTGAGCACGCCCATGAAGACCGCACCAATCACCGCACCACCGACGGTACCAACACCACCGTAAGCGGAGGCACCACCGATGAAGCAGGCGCCAATGGCATCAAGCTCATAACCATTACCTGCAGTTGGCGCAGCAGAATTGAAGCGGGCAACGCAGACCAAGGCGGCAACAGCCGATAAGAAGCCCATGTTGACGTAGGTCATGAACAGGATGCGGTTGGTGTTAACACCCGAGAGCTTCGCGGCCTTCTCATTACCACCTAAGGCATAGAGGCGACGGCCACCGACCGTATTGTTGGCATAGAAGCTATAGGCCATGACGATCACGGTCAACAGCACCAAGATAACTGGGATACCCTTGTTATTAGCTAAGAGTAAGCCCGAGCCAATCAAGGCCGCCTCAACCAAGATGGTGGTGATCGCAAAAACTGAGGTCTCTTCGACTTGGTAGCCCTTCTTAACCTTGGTGGCACGATCCCAGAGCACATAAGCAAGGTAAGCTACGCACAAGATCGCAGTAACTACAGTGGTCAAGACAAAGGCATCGGCACGAGCCTTAGGAATGAAGGAGGTGAAGTAGCGCAGGTACTCAGGTGGGAATGGCGAGATAGTTAAGCCATCTAACACTAACAGCGCCATACCACGGAACAGCATCATGCCCGCTAAGGTTACGATGAACGCTGGGATGCGCACGTAAGCAATCCAGAAGCCCTGCCACGCACCGATTACTAGGCCCACTAACAAGCACACTGCAATCGAGAGGTAGATGTTGAGCTCCATATTGACCATCAAGACGCCGGCGATTGCACCCACCAAGGCGACAATCGAGCCGACCGACAGGTCAACGTTACCGCAGCCGATGATACAGAAGAGCATACCGACGGCTAAGATGATAACGTAGGAATTTTGCGAGATGATATTGGTGAAGTTCGATGGGGAGAACATCGAGCCATGACCGGTGGCACGAATGGTGATCTCAAAGAGCACCATGACCACGATTAAAGCGAGCAACAAGGAGTTGCGCTTTACGACATTGAGTAGTTGATCCATACAAAGATCCCTCTTGTGAACTCTCTTGACTGCTGCTTATTACTTAGCGGCCGAGGAGCGCAGAATAGCCGACATAATGGACTCTTGCGAGGCCTCAGCGCGTGGCATCTCAGCCACAATCTTGCCCTCGTTCATGACGTAGATGCGATCGCACATACCCAAGATTTCAGGCAGCTCCGAGGAAATCATCAAAACCGCCTTACCTTGAGCCACCAAGTCATTGATGATGCAATAGATTTCGTACTTGGCGCCCACGTCAATGCCACGGGTTGGCTCATCCAAAATCAGAATGTCAGGATCGGCAAACATCCATTTAGCCAACAAAACCTTTTGCTGGTTGCCACCTGAGAGATTGCCTACGTTTTGCCCTACGCCCGAGCACTTGGTCTTAAGCTGCTGGCGATAATCCTCCGCGACCCCAATTTCCTTGTTTTGATCGAGGACATTGTGCGAAGACACCTTATGCAGCGCCGCTAAGGTGGTATTGATGGTGATGGAGCTGTTGAGCAGCAGACCATCGCCCTTGCGATCTTCCGTAACGTAGGCTAAGCCATGATCAATGGCGTCTTGCACCGACTTTAAGTGCACTTCCTTGCCGTTAATCAAGACCGAACCTGAGATATCCGCGCCGTAATAGCGACCAAAGACCGATTGCGCAAGCTCGGTGCGCCCGGCGCCCATCAGGCCCGACAGGCCCACCACCTCACCTTTCTTGATGTTGAGGTTGACGTGATCACAGACCTTACGGTCGTGATTTAACGGGTGGGATACGGTCCAATCCTTGACCTCAAATAAGACCTCAGAGGATGGCTTGGTGGTGCGTGGTGGGAAGCGATCGGTTAAAGCACGGCCCACCATGCCCGCGATAATGCGATCTTCGGACACATCATGATTGGAGTTATCGATGGTCTCGATGGTGCTACCATCACGAATCACGGTAATGGAGTTGGCGATGTAGGAGATCTCATTGAGCTTGTGCGAGATGATGATCGAGGTCATACCCTCGTCGCGGAAACGCGCAATCAAGTCCAAGAGGGCCTTGGAGTCAGTCTCATTTAAGGAGGCGGTTGGCTCGTCCAAAATGAGTAAACGGACATTCTTGGCGATGGCCTTAGCAATTTCGACCAATTGCTGCTTGCCCACACCGATGTCCTTAATCAAAGTGCGGGGGTCTTCGTGCAAACCCACTAAGTCCAAGAGCTCCCGGGCGCGCTGAAAGGTGCGCGGCCAGTCCATGACCTTGCCGGAGAACGCGGCGGTACGCTCATTACCTAAGAACATATTCTCGGCAATGGAGAGGAATGGCACCAAGGCCAGCTCTTGGTGGATGATAACGATGCCGTTAGCCTCGCTATCTTTAATCGTATTGAATTGGCAAGTCTGGCCATCAAACACGATATCGCCCTCGTAGGAGCCATATGGGTAGATACCAGACAAGACATTCATCAGCGTCGATTTGCCCGCGCCGTTTTCACCGACGAGCGCGTGCACCTCACCGCGCGCCACTTTAAGGTTGACGTTAGATAACGCCGTGACCTTACCAAAGCGCTTGGTGATGTTTCTCATCTCGAGCAAGATGTCTTTTTCTTGTTGAGCCATGTGCAACACCACTTATCAACACCGTTTGCCCTACCACACCCACAAAGAAAAGAGCCTATCTAACTATCTAAGCGACAGTGCACGTGCACGCCACCGCGCACACTAATGCCCCAAAAGCTCTTGAGATCAACTCTCGATCAACTCTATCAATCCTCTCAAGCTTGGAGCCTGCGCCCGACCCAACCACTACCACCAGCCCAACTGGGAGCGCGGGGGCACCGCGGGGCGCCGCGATCTAAACAGGGATCTGAATCGCAATCGATTTGTAGGGCAAAGACAAACAGGCCAAGGAACAAGGAACTTAAGTTGGGGCCCTGTTACCTTGGCCTATTGCTAAAGGAGAATGCTCAGAGCGCTCCTGACGCTCAGCCGAACTTAGTGGAGTCAACCAAACTTAGTTGAGTCAACCAAACTTAGTGGCCCTAGTCCCACGGCTGCAAGCTTACGCTTGCTGAGCTAAGCGCAGCGCTAAGCTGCCTGCGCCTCTTAGAGCTCGTCGGCCTTGTAGTAGCCCGAGTCAATTAAGAGCGACTTGTAGTTGTCCTTGTTAGCGGCAACTGGCTCGCACAGGTAGGATGGGATGATACCGGTGCCGTTGTTGTAGGTGGAAGTATCGTTAACCTCGACCTTCTCGCCCTTGGTGATGGCGTCCACCATCTTAACCACTTGAGCGGCTAAAGTACGGGTGTCCTTGAAGACGGACATCGACTGATAGCCACGAACGATGTTCTTAACGGCTGGCTTATCGCAGTCTTGGCCGGTGATGACTGGCATATTGGTGTTGTCGTAGCCGGTAGCTAATAAGGCATTAACGACACCACAAGCTAAAGCATCATTTTGGGTTAAGACAGCGTGTAATGGGGTGTCTTCAGGACCGTAAGCGTTGGAGGAGATTAAGTTCTCCATACGCTTTTGCGCCTCTTCCAAGTTCCAGTTCAAGGTAGCAACCTGCTCCTTGGTGGTCTGGCCGGACTTGATGACTAACTTGCCGTTGTCGATGTAAGGCTGCAGGGCGGACATGGCGCCTGGGAAGAAGAAGTTGACGTTATTGTCGTCGGTTGGGCCGGTGAAGAGCTCGATGTTAAATGGGCCCTTGACGCTGTCGTCAGCTAACTTTAATTGGTCAACGATGTATTGGCCTTGGAGCTGACCGACCTTGGTGTTATCGAAGGTAGCGTAGTAGGAAACCGCATCGGAGTTCATGATGAGGCGGTCATAGGCGATAACTGGAATGTTCTTTTCCTTAGCGCCCTTTAAGACCTCGGTTAAAGCCGAGCCGTCGATCGCGGCGATCACGATAACCTCGTCACCACCTGCGATCATGTTCTCGATCTGGTTAACTTGGGTTGGAATATCGTTGTCACCAGCGTACTGGAGGTCAACGGTGTGACCGGCAGCCTCAAGCATGGCCTTCATATTAGAACCATCTTGATTCCAGCGCTGCAGCGACTGAGTTGGCATCGAAACGCCAATCTTAGCGGCCTCAGCCGAGGTGGCAAAGCAAGTAGCAGCTAAAACCGCAGCACATAATACGCTTAAGCTGGCCTTCATCTTCTTCATAACAAACAGATCCTTTTCTGACACATCCTGCTTAGCGCCGCGATGCTGCGCTAGCTAGCGACTCGACTCAGTTAGCACTATAAGTTAGCACTGCTAGAACTAGCCGCTAGCTAGCTCAGCGCCTCAAGACATAGACAATTAGGACAGGAGGTTGAAAGGAGAGCCCCCTCAAACCTCGTTGGCACTAAGCTATCCTCAAGTAGCCGTAATGGCACCGCGCGCTCCGCTCCAATGTCATCACGTGCTCGAGCACATAAGCATCATAAGGCAAAGTTAGAACTTGTAAACACCAATTTAGTCACGCAAAGTTAAAAATGTGATCCGCGGACAAAATTGAAACCAAGCAGCGTGATGCTCGACACAAAAAGCCCGCGCGCCCCATAGCCCCCGCGGGCAAGCCCCCAGAAGCCGCCTGCGCCCACCTCCCACTTTTCCCAAAATCGTAAGTAAAAGTACACCGCCGCCGCGCTCCCAACGCGCCATTCTTCCGCAAACTACGCCATTTTTAGCACAGCAACAGGCACAAAACTGATTTAAAAGCCATCACAACTTGCGGGCACGCGCACAATAACACAATATGTGCCCCAAGCGCACGCAAACTCAGCGGGGCTCACAGCGGGCCCGCTTAGCTCTAAGCTCCTAAGCGCCAAGGTTCACCTAAAAGCGGATTCCTCGCCTCATGCGGCCTCCAGGGACAACCTTATAGGCGCCCCCATGAACAGCCTTATAGGCAACCACCTGGGCAGCCATATTAGGCTTCCACCAGGGCGGCCACATGGGCAGTTGTGTGGGGAGCTATCTGAGCGAACGTATGGGTAGCCATCTGAGCTCTAGGGAGGCCCCAGAGGCCCAGTGATGCGCCCGATCTAGCATTTTTGGGGCGCGTTTGTGAACTTGCGCAAAAACAATGGTATCTTATTAACCAAATGCCTAACTTAGGGCGTGCTTTTACGGGCCCTAGGTCGCATTAATCTTTGAGCCCCGCTCAGCCCTGTGCCTAGCAACAAATAGCACAAAGCACAGTGCCGTGCGGCCTTGCGTAAGGGAGAAGGCCCGACGCAGCCAAACACTGCATCAAGGACCAGCAGCCATGGCATCAAGGAGCGGCAGCGTGCCTGACAGCGCAACTTGCACTGTGCGCTGCACTTTGCCCCAAGCTTTGATTGCCCAAAGCTCTGACTGCTACCGGAAAGCAAGCAGTCCATGCCTTACCTTGCGCGCAAGAGGAGGGAAGCGCCCCGCGCGGCCCTAAGCTGAGGTGGCCTCGCCCCGGAACTAAAGTTCTGCCTTGCAACGGGTAGTACCACCTTGTGCGGCTGTTTTTGGACAAGTCTGCGCTGCGGAACTTGTTGTTGGTTAAGTTTTGCTTTTCTAAGGTCTCGTTATGGTTAAGCAACCTACAGATAGCACCATTAGCTGGTTTGTCAGTCAATGTCACATTCACAAGCATGCCGCCAAGAGCACCATTATCCATGCCGGCGAGAAAGCTGACACCCTGTACTACATCGTCAAGGGTACGGTCGTGGTCTTAATCAAAGATCATGACGGTCACGAGATGATTCTCTCCTACTTAAACCAAGGTGACTTCATCGGCGAGTTGGGCTTATTCAACGACTCCGAGGACAATCCTACCCGTACGGCATGGGTTAAGGCCAAGACCCAGTGCGAAATTGCCGAGGTCTCCTATAACAAGTTCAAGCAGCTCGTGCAGGTCAACCCTGAGATCTTGATGCGCCTGTCGGCCCAAATGGCAACCCGGCTGACTGACACCTCCAAGAAGGTCGGCAACTTAGCCTTCTTAGACGTTACCGGCCGCATCGCCAAGACCTTACTCAACCTCTCGCATCAGCCTGAGGCCATGACCCACCCAGATGGCATGCAAATCAAGATCACGCGCCAAGAGATCGGCCAAATCGTCGGTTGCTCTCGTGAGACCGTGGGCCGCATTCTCAAGATGATGGAGGAAAACCACCTCATCCACGCCCATGGCAAGACCATTGTGGTCTTCGGCACGCGTTAGCGCCCCGCCTGTTCCCATCTGCCCCAACGCCGTTTCCTAGGAAACGGCGTTGTTGTCTGCGGCTCACCACAGCAACACTCAATACCAAACCCGCTGTGCCGGGTCGGGACGTGCCGAGTCGGGGCGAGCCCTATATGCCGCCACTATGGGTAGGTGCGCATTTTTTGGTGCCCTAAGCGGCTATGCTATACTATCGCCCGATGCGTAGGTTGCCTTGTGCCAAGCCGTACCGCGCAAGCTGGTATGGCACAGAGATCGTTGGGAAGCCTGCGTGATACCATTTTCATCTGCGCGCTACGTTCATTGTGCTAAGCGCCGCCAAGCGTCTAATGCCTTGCTATGCATAGTACTGCAGGCAATGCATATGTGGCCCAATTTGGGGTTAGCGCTCTACAGCGCAGAGTCAGCAGGAGTTTGCACATGCCATCGTTGCTTGAACGCGGAATTTTTTCCTTTAACAAAGAAGACCTGTTAGCTTGCTCGCGCGGCGAATTATTTGGCCCGGGCAACAGCCAGTTACCAGCTCCTAACATGCTGATGTTTGATCGCATCACCTCGATCCACGCCGACGACGGTGAGCACGGTCTAGGTCAAATTACCGCTGAGCTCGATATCACTCCCGATCTTTGGTTCTTTGAGTGCCACTTCCCGGGTGACCCAGTAATGCCGGGCTGCTTAGGCTTAGACGCCATGTGGCAGTTAGTTGGATTCTTCTTAGGCTGGCGCGGTGGCCCCGGCAAGGGCCGTGCTTTAGGCGTCAAGACCGTGAAGTTCAAGGGCGAGGTGCTGCCTACCTGCAAGAAGGTCACCTACGTCATTGACATCAAGCGCATCACCGAGCGTGCCAACTTAGCCATGGCCTTAGCTGACGGCAAGGTATTTGCCGACGGCAAGCAAATCTACACCGCCGAGGATCTCCAGGTCGGCCTCTTCGCTCAGCACTAAGCCCGTACTCAGCGCTGCGCGCCCAGCACGCTTCAGCGCGTGCCGCTACAGCGCAGCCGTGCGACAGTGCGACCTCGCAGCAGTGCGAATATGCAGTAGTGCAACCACACTGCCGCGCAGGCGTCGCTTCAGCCCCAAGGCACCGCCGCCCCCACCCCGTGGGGCCCGGTGCCTTGGTCGTTTTACGCTGCCATTAGTCCCTACCAAAAGCGCTCATACCTAAAGCGCTCATATCTAATATCGAGCTTCGTAAGCTCGCGCCCGCGCTTTCCCTGCCGCCTGGTCTTGCCCCCTACCCATATCCGGCGCCACCTTACTTGCTCTAATTTTTGCGTACTGTAATAATTTGTTCTGTTTTTTAGGCAAATAGGCGGGATCTTCCCATACAAATTGCTGTATCTTGTAAGTGCAACAGACGCGCCAAAATATGCGATTTGTCAATCTTGGGGCAATTTTTCCAAACATTTTCCCAAATTTTCGAATCCAAGTCACAAACCCCATAAATATGCGGACACTGGTCGCACCAACTGTGCTAAGTTATAAGTAGCTAATTGTCTGGTAGCTAATTGTCTGGTTTGTTTCTAACAACTGTCGCTAAGTTATTGCGTGATGAAAATTTGCTTGTGCGGTTCACTTTGCGCTGCGAGCATTCCGCATGCGGTGCCAACACAACATTCTGTACCCCCCGAGCCTTTATCTCACTACATTACTCTGCGCAAATTATGCAATTACCCTTGGCGGTAAAGCTAAGGCTACGTGGCAGCTCCTAAAGCCAACCTCTTGCGACGTCACAACTCCTTACTACTTACTTGCGCTGTGGTAATTGCAGGGGAGTTCGTTATGGCGCGTAAAATCCACACCAACATCCGGGAGTTAGGCATTCCCAGCCTGACCACCTTCGTTCATCGGCTCGCCAATGGTGTCGCACGTAGCATGGTTACCACCACGGTTCATATGTGGGACACCCAAAAGAAGCGCTCCAAGGTCATTGCGCGCGAGACGGTCGGCCGCATCGAGAACGGCGAGCCATTTGGCCGCATCGCTTTCAAGGAAGCTTTCCTTGAGCGCTATCCGATTTTGCGGCAAGTCACGGTCATGCGTCTTAACAGCTACGAGTACGGCTACATCAAGGCTCCGCTGCCTAAGACCTTGACCTACGAATCATTAACCTTAAAGCGCGGTCCTAAATTCAAGTCTGAAGAGGCCGAGAAGGCCGCCGCCGCGCGCAAGGCCCGTTTAGCCAAGCGCCCGGCTCCAGCGGTTAGTACCGCTAAAACAGCCTCCAAACCGGTCTTAAAGACCCGCACCACTCTAGTCAAGGCGACTAAGACCAAGACCGCCGCTGCTAAAGCCGCTCCGGTGCAGGCCATAGTGTCGGCCCCGGTGGAAGGTGAAGCCAAGCCCCAAGGCACGGCCCGCACAGGGCGCTGTCCGCGTAAGGTTAAGCAAGCTTAGGCTTAGGCTTGGGCTTAGGCTTAGGCTCACCTCCAGTCGGCCCACTTCAGTAGGCTGAGTTGACGCCTACAACTGACGCCTACAACTGACGACTAAAGCATAGCGCTTAGTCACCCCCATACCCGCAAGATTCGTTCTGCGGGTATATTATTGCCCACACGGACGCCGCTCAAGCCAAGATGCGCTGCACCGCGGCCCCACGGCACGTGCTGCCATGGTGCAAATAGCGTGCGCATCGCCCCGGGTTGGTCGGCGCGCCCGACACGTCCCTACCAATAAAGTCAGATATAAGCTGATATACAAGGCGTTGGTGGGCAGCACTTTGCCTTTATTGGGGGATGCACAGGTGCGAGGGCGCTTGCAATGTGGCAGCGCCGCGTTTGACTTTGCTTGACTTTGGGCGGATCATGGAACCCTAGGTACGCTGAGCATACAACGTCAGCTGGCTGCTTGCAGCGCCATGTTGGTCTGTCAAAAGGAGTTGGTATATGCCAAGCTTGAAGGGCACTAAAACTGAGAAGAATATCTTAACCGCCTTTGCCGGTGAGTCTCAGGCTCGTAATCGTTACACCTATTACTCTTCCGTAGCCAAGAACGAGGGCTATGTCCTGATTTCGGCTATGTTCTTAGAGACTGCCGAGCAAGAAAAGGAGCACGCCAAGCGCCTGTTCAAGTTCTTAGAAGGCGGCACCGCAGAAATCACTGCCACCTTCCCAGCTGGCACCATTGGTGATACCGCTGCCAACTTAGAGGCGGCCGCTTCAGGCGAGCACGAGGAGTGGGCCGAGATGTACCCAGCCTTTGCTGCAACCGCCCGCGAGGAAGGCTTCCCGACCATCGCTGCCGTCATGGAGAACATCGCTGTAGCCGAAAAGCAGCACGAAAAGCAGTATCGTGACCTGTTAGAGCACTTAAACAACGGCACCATGTTCAAGCGTGGCGACAAGGTCATCTGGCGTTGCCGCAACTGCGGTTACATCCACGAAGGCACTGAGGCGCCAAAGGTTTGCCCTGCTTGCAACCACCCTCAGGCTCACTTTGAGGTGCTGCGCGCTGACTACTAATCAGCGGCTCAGCCTGAACTGAGCTGACCTAAAGTCAGCTCTCTTGAACCAAGGCAGCGTCCTGAGGACGCTGCCTTGGTTGCTTGGTGCGCAAGCCCCAGCTTGATCCACGTTGGGCTGCAAGTTTGACCTGGGCCACAACTGGCGCCAAAAAGTCATGAGCCATGTGGCAAATTTTCCGAGGTCAGATTGCGTAAGCTGCGCCCCTCCCTTACCCTGAGGGAAACTAAACCAAGAAAACAGCCCAAAAAGGGTTTGGTACGGTGGCAAGAGAGCGACAAGCTGAGCCTGACATCGCACCAAACCCTTTTTTGTGCCCACAACGGCCCTCTGCCCCGCCCGAGCATGCCTACAGCGGACGCGGCGCGCCGCGCGCTGTGCGCCGCGCGGGCTTAGCGGCGCAGGCGTAGCGACTTGGCGGCGCGGCACTATTCCTTCTTCAGGTTCAAATAACACAGGCCCATGCTGATGTAGTAGGAAATGAGCGTCCAGCAAGCAACCAGCGAGACGTCATCGGTCAGGTTCCAGAAAAAGGAGCGGTCGCGATCGTAGAAGCCAAAGTGCTGCTGCCACGTCATGATGTAGTAGAAGTCCTCACCCCACACCATAATGCGCACACCATTGAGCGCTAATACCCATAAGGTGAACCAAAGCGCCCAGCGCGCCCATGTGTAAAGCCGCGCGCTCCGCTGCGCGCTTGCCCCCACCGTGCTCCAAGCCTCGCTAAACCAAATGACAAAACGCGACCAGTAACAGCCGATGTGCAGGCCCACCGTGACCAACATCGCGGTTGAGGACATGGTGTGCATAATGCGCCAAAAGCGCTTATCGATTTCAAACCAGCCTTTAAAGAAGTAGTGCGAAATGGCGATGCCGCTGACCACCGCGGCCACAAAACTGATCAGAAGCAAGCACAGCACTAGATTGCGCCACCAAAACACCGGGGCGTGCTGGCTTAGAATAAAGCTAAAAAGCGCTCTAAAAAACCAGATGTGAATGCCAATCACCACCACCATGGCAAGACCAAAGGCCTCATGCACCGGAATGGTGGTCAAGCGGTGAAAGTAGAGCACAAAGTAGACTCCCAGCACCGCAAACATGAGCACCACGTACTTGATAAAGGCGCGACAGAGCGCCTTACCACGCTCGCTTTCGGGCTGTTGGGTGGGATTTAAGGTGGGAGTAATAACGGCCTGACCGCCAGAAGTGGGCTGAGTCATGCTTAGTTCAGCGCACCGGGCGCTGCCTCCAATCTAGGTATCTGTTGCGCCAGAGCACGGTTCTTACCATAAGGTGCTTACTACACTGTGCAATGCATGCCGCACAATTCTTACCAAATGCTGCCTGCGCTACGCTACGACACTTGGCATCGTGCCGCTGCACTACGGCGCTTGGCTGCGCGCGACTGCGCAACTGCCAACTGCGCTCGGTTCCACCGCAGGTGCTCTGACTTAAGTTCACCTTATCCTGAAAAAATTAGGCCAAGGTTAGCGGGCGCTCAGGTTGCCCCATGTTAGGGCCAAAATGGGAGCTAGATCGCGGACCTGCCCAGACATGAACAAGGCGCCACAGCCGTGCGGCCATGACACCTTCGGATCCTTTGTTTCGGAAAATTAGCGTTGACTTCCTCCCCTCGCTTACGCGAGGGGATTCCTCCTGTTATGACAATAACACCATGCATAATGCCATGTTGTTTATGAGCATAACTTAGGTGGGTTCCTGCTGTCGGCCTCTAACGAGGCTCGCTTTGATAAATACACGTGATCGTGTATCTATCACAGAGAGTGTCAAGAGTGTTGTGTAAATTTTTGCTCGCCCCGATGACTGAATGTACCCTATGACATCAATTTGATCTTGCAGGAGCTTCGTAGAGCGGCCAAACCGGCTAAGTCTCGCTTAGCGTATGGCT
>DXIF01000035.1 GCA_019113025.1 Candidatus Anaerobiospirillum stercoravium
GCCCAGTTGAGCCACCGCAGGCCCATCAAGACCGGCCCAGCACTCTTTATAGCAGCGCCCAAAATGCTAACAGCACCCTCATCACCGATTTTGCCCAGCATTGCTCGGAGGATCTGATGGCGGCGCTGCACTATTTGCAGCTCAACCAAGCGCTGCAGCAGATCTTTTACCCGCAAGGCTTTAAGTCTCCCGTACCATGGGACCACTATCGCGACCAGCCCACTAACCCAGCAAGCCAAGCCCACACTAGCGACCGGGACGCCAACGACCAAGTACAGCATGCAGCGCGCGCCGTCATTGAAGGTGCGGGCATGGGCAGCTTTGCCTCGATGGTGGGCGCGGCGGGCTTTATGACCACGCACCAGCAGGTGGTACCTGCCACCGCGTCTCAGGCCGCGCCGACAGCGAGCGCAAACTCACCGGGCGCGACCACAGCTGACGCGACCACAGCAGGCGCGGCGCTACCGGGCGAGGCCATGCCTGCCGATGCGGCGCAAACTGCGGCGGCGCTCTCCAATGTCGCCTTGGGGCTCAAGCCCCAGGCTGAGGGCGCCAGTGCGAGCGCCAGCAGCGAGCCTGCGGTCAACTTAGCAGGACTTAGTACCCTCACCCATGCGCTGGGGCTTGAGGGCAATGAGGCCTTAAGCCGGTCCGATCTCGCGCGCGGCATTGCCAATCTTGAGCACTCGATGGCGGTGCTGCTCAATATGTTGGGCTGCGGCGTCATGATTCATGCCGTGGGTCCCAACCACCAACGCAAGGTGATTTGGGCTAACGATGCCATGTACCAAATCTATGGCTACTCGGCCCAAGAGTTTGACCGCATCAGCTCAGATGCGACCTTGCCGCAAATTGTGCACCCGGCCGATATCAACGTGTTCTTTGCCAACTTCGAGCGCGTTCACGATACCAACACCACGATTCACTTTGAGTACCGCATCTTAAACGGCCGCAGCAAGCACTATGTGTGGTGCGAGATGCGCTCAGCCTATATGGGGCAGCTGGGCACCATGTCGCTCTTTATCTGCCTCGTGCGCGACATCACCGAGGAAAAGCACCAAAAAGATCGCACTGAACGCTGGATTCGCAAGAGTGCCTTGCTCTCTGAGGCGTGCCAAGAGCTGGTATTTGAGTACGACTACAACACCGATACCCTTGAGCGCTTTGGCAATTACCTCAACTTCGTGCCCACCGACAAGCGCGTGCAGCATCACTTCTTGCAGAACTTGCCGTCCAAGGAGAATATGCACCCGGACGACAAGCACTATTTCTCCAGCCTCTTGCGCGACACCTCGCTTGCCACCTCCAACAAGCGCCGCACGGTCAAGTTTCGCCTGCGTCCCCTCAACGGCTCCGAGTTTTTGTGGCACTCCTGCTCGGCTATTGGCTACACCGAGGAGAGTACCGGGCATATCAAGATCATCGGCAAGGTCTCCAATATTCACCAAGTGGAGACTAAGCTTGCGACGCTGCACCAAGAAAACCAGCGCGACCCGATGACCAAGCTCTACAACAAGCGCGCCATGGAGCAGCTGGTGCGCCAAGTGCTCAAGGACAAGCCGCTACAGCGCCACGCCCTGCTCATGATCGACATCGACAGCTTCAAGCAGGTCAACGACTCGCGGGGCCACGCCTTTGGCGATGAGGTCATCTTAATGATTGCCCATTGCTTAAGCCACACCTTCCGCCGCTCCGATCTCGTGGCACGCGTGGGTGGCGACGAGTTTGCGGTCTTGCTGCAAAACGTCACCTTTGACCAAGCAGTGGCCCTAGGCGAGATCTACCACCGCATCGTTGCCGAGCAAAGCCAAAAGCTCAGCCAGCCTTACCCGGTCACCAGCTCAGTAGGCATCGCCTTTTGCCCGGACGATGCTAGCGGTTATGACGACCTCTATCATGCCGCCGACCAAGCCCTGTACTGGGTCAAGCGCAATTGCAAGGGCGCAATGGCGCTCTACAGCAACGCCCAAGAGGCGTTACAGCACCCCGGGCTCACCCCGGACTGTGCCGGGCTCCCGCCGCGGCTGCGCCCGCACACCGCGCCCAGCTTGACGCCGCCTGACGCAGCTGAATCAAGTCTGACGCCGCCAGACGCAGCTGAGCCCAGCTTGACGCCACCTCCTGACGCCGAGTCCAGCCTGACGCCACCTCCTGACGCCGCGCCTATCTGCCCGGCACTCAAATCCCAAGCGTCGCATGAGCTGCCTGCGCTTAACTACAATGCCATCGCCGCCGCGCTCGGACTTGCTGGCGTCAAGGAGACTCACTTTAAGCACGAACAAGAGCGCTTTGAGCACTCTCTGCGCGCTATTGCCTGCGATATCGCCAGCGACATCGCCGCGGCAAGTGACGACCAACCCCCGGATGATTAACCGTCCCTCAGAGGGAGCGCCCCACCAAGTAAAACGCCGCCGCGGCCGCCCTTGCGCTGTACTCCCAGCACTTTACTCTCAGCGCTTTGCATCATTTTGACTCAGCAATGCCAATTTGTGATGCAAAGCGCCGCACCATGGTGCAGTTACCCCAAAGATGGCTACAATGGCCACTTCACTGACGGGAGCCAAGCGCTCCTCTTGAGAGCAGCTGACTTAAGGTAGCGCGTCCAGTACCCGGCGGCGCGCCCCAGTGCTTTGGCTTGTGGTGCCCCTATGACCATCGACTACAGCGAAATTCGGCGCGGTTTCTACACGGCGCTGCCTCTTTATCTTGGTTTTATCCCTCTGTCCCTGATCTTGGGCACGCAGGCCCATCAAATGGGGCAAACGCCGCTTACGGCCTATCTCATGACCGCCTTGAACTTAGCAGGCGGCAGTGAGTTTGCCGCAGTCAGCCTCTGGTCGGCCACCCCGCCTATTCTCTTCATCACTCTGACCACCTTTCTCATCAACTCACGCCATATTATCATGGGCGCAAGTCTTGCCCCCTACGTGCGCCAAGAAAGCGGCTTGCGCATCTTCTTTTTGTACTTCGTGATGTGCGATGAGTGCTGGGCGCTCTCCATGCAAGACATTCAGCGCCGCTCCCAGCAAAAGCTCGGCTTCTCCTTTTGGTTTCACATGGGGGTAGGCCTCAGCCTTTGGAGCATGTGGTCAATCTCAACGGGCATTGGCGCCTTAATTGGCTCCAGCCTTGGGGATATGAGCAATTACGGCTTTACCATGGCGCTCCCGGCCACCTTTATTGGCCTCAGTGTCGCAATGCGCCCTCGCGAGGACTACCGGCGCTATCTCCCGATTGCCCTGAGCTTTGCCGCCGCGTGCCTGACCACGGTCTATCTCGACCGCATCTACGCGGTGGGCGCCGGAGCCGTAGTCGGTTTGACCTGCGCTTACGTCATGCAAGTGCTCAAAGAGCAGCGCGCGGCCCAACAAGTCAGCGCCGCGCAGCAGGCCGCCGCGCCCGAACCGCCCACGGCACCACCTACGGCCACCTCAGCCGCGCAACCTGACCCGGCGCCAACTGCACCTCAAGCTCCATCAGCCCCCGTAGCCCCCGCCTCAGCGCGTCAGGAGTAAAGCCATGTTACCGAGCTATCTTGATTTGTTAGCCATTGCGGGCATGGCCAGCGCTACCTACTTCACCCGCATCTGCGGCTTTTTGTGGCTGAAAAAGCACCAGCTCAGTCCCCGGGCGCGCGCCGTGCTGGAATCAAGCCCGTGCTGCGTCATGGTCAGCGTGGTCGCCCCGTCTTTTATCACCACCGACCCTAAGACCTTAGTGGCCTTACTGTGCTCAGTAGGCCTATCCTTTAAGTGCAGTTTAGGCGTCACCATTGTGCTCTCGGTCATCATCATGGCCCTGCTGCAAAACTTGCTCTAAAGGCCCCGCCCCCAACCCTGCGCCGCGCCCCGTAAGCGGCGCACCGTAAGCTTCGCCCCATATGAGCTAACCTAGCACGTGTTAACCCGCACAAAGCGCCCGCTCCCTTGTGGGTTAGCCTTCTTGCGCCCAAAGCTCCCACTTAAGCATGGGGCCATCAGTCTGCACCTTGCGCCGCTCCTTACTAATATTGGGCGCAGCATGTGAACTGTGCCACCTAAAGCGCGCTGCACCTGCCCGCTGCCGCTACCTCTGCGCTCAGGAGCCGACAAACAACTTTGCCCGGGGCTCGACGCTCAGCTAGCACAATGCCGGGCCCGCCCGCGCTCACCCCAGCCGCAGCCGCATTATGCAGCCAAGCACGGGGCTCATCTGATACCTCATCTGATGCCTCATTTGGTGCCTCATTTAATGCCAAGCGGCCCCACACGGGCGTTTCAGGCTGTGGGCTAAGCCACATTTTGCAGTGCGATTTACGCCAAGGCGTGCGCTGGATCTCCTTTTTCATATCGCCTTACTGGTTTTTAGCAGGAGATGTGCATAATTGACCTTGTACCCACCCACAGGGCTCAAACCGTTGTGTAGAGCCGCTTGAGCTACGATCGCGTTAGTTTTTACCGCAATATGGTAATAACACCGCAAAAAGTCGCGCCACCACGCAAATGACCGTGGCAAGCGCCTTGCGGCGCTCAAGGGGGTGATCGCACTGAGGCTCAAGCTGTTATAGCTGGATTTGAGTATCCTGATAATGTGGGCAGCACAATCAGAATTATCTTAGGGCAACCTCGCGGTGCCAAGGTAAACCTGTTGCCTGAGCCCGACCTAGTGGTTTGGTCTTGGGAACCTAGCCTCGCCATGACAGAAGGCTTGGGCTTAACAAGCTAAGCATCTTCCTTGAAACGTGGCCTGATAAGGAGTTCTATCGTGAATAAGAGTGAGTTAGTCGAAAACATCGCCAAGAAGACCGGCCTCTCCCTCAAGGACGCAAATGCATCTGTCTCAGCTTTCATGGGCATCATCAAGGAAAGCTTAGGCAATGGTGACCCCGTGGTCTTAGTGGGCTTTGGTAGCTTTGTCGTCCGCGACCGTGCTGCCCGCACCGGCCACAACCCACGCACCGGTGAGACTTTAAATATCCCAGCGGTCAAGGTTCCCGCCTTCCGTCCGGGCAAGTCCTTAAAGGATGCTGTTAACAAGTAGCACTAACAAACACCAAAACCACAAGCTACTTTTCAAGTGTAGAGCCGCAGCTCAACCACTGCTCAAATGCAGATCAAGCGCTGCCGTGCCCTCAGCCGCCTGTATTGATGTCCCACCAAGACCGCCAATACAGGCGCTGTTATTTTCAGGCAGCGCGCGCTCATCCTTGCAGCGCCACCACAGCCGCCAGCTCGGGGCGCTCAAGCAAAGTCTCCCCATCCTTGAGCCCCAGCTGCTGCCGCGTTGCCGCCTCCCAAGCGACTTCATCGGTGGCCCGATAGCGCGAAAAGGCAAAGCCCGGCGGCGCCAGCGCCACCTCACCGCGCGCATACGCGCTCAGCGCCCGCCCAATAGCGCGCCCCAAGCCCACCGGAACCGCATTACCAATTTGCTTATACTGCGCCGCCAGATTGCCGCAGATGCGCCAATCGTCCGGGAACATCTGGATGCGGCGATACTCTTGGACCGACAAGGGCCGGTCTAAATCGGGATGACAGATATCGGTGGCCGGCATGGTCGGGCTCGTCACCAAGGTACAAGCGGGCTGATCCCATGCTAAGCGCCGGTAGAAACCGGTTTTGCCCCCACGCACATAGTAGCTTTGGCCCAGCGCCAGCGGCTGTAACTTAGGTGGTAAATTGCGCCAGTTTTGCCCCGCCCGCAAGAGGCGATAAAAGCGCAGCCGCTGGGGTGGAAACTGCAAGTGATCGCACGGCGTAGCGGGCAAACCGGCCAAGGCCATGCGCAAGGTGCGCCACGGCGGCAGGCCCCACCTACTATCAGCGCTATGGGTCGGCACTAAGTACGGCATTTTAGGCCCGCTACGGGTGCCCAAGATGACCACGCGCTCACGCAACTGGGGGACGCCGAAATTCGCGGCATTGTAGAGGTTGAAGCTGACCTGATAGCCCCCGGCGCGCAAGCGCTCCAAGATATAGCACAGCGCGCCGCCCTTGCCGCTTAAGAGCTGCCGCTGGCTTGGCGGTAAGGATGCGGTCAGCGGCGGCGGCACTAAGGGCGCCGAAAGCAAGCCCCGCACATTCTCAAGTACCAAATAGCGCGGCTTCAGGGCCAATAAGAGCTCAAGGTAGTACAAGAACACATTACCTCGGGCATCAGCAAAGCCCTTGCGCGCGCCCGCGGTGGAAAAGGCTTGGCACGGGGGCCCGCCAACCATCACGTCGATGGGGCCCAGCTTTTGGGCAAGCTCGCGCAGCGTCGCTGCGTCATAGCGCCACACATCGCTGAGCACGGGCAGCTGCGGCCGATTGGCCGCAATGGTTGCGCGACAGTTGGGGTCGACATCGCAGGCTAAAACCACCTTGAGTCCGGCTTGCTCCAAGCCCAAATCTAAGCCCATCGCGCCGGAGAAAAAGGACCAGACCTTAAGCTCACTAGGGGCACTTGGCATCATCGCTGGCGTCTCCTTGCTCTAAGCTGCATTAACATCAGCACAGATCATATACCAACCAAGTACGTAAAGGGTTCACTGGTGTGAAATGGGGAATTATATAAAAAGTATGCGCTAAGTTGATGATAGTTCAGTGGCAACTTAGTGCTCAAATCTTAGGCGGGGGAAAACAGACTAGGCAGGTGCAATAGGCCACCAAAATG
>DXIF01000036.1 GCA_019113025.1 Candidatus Anaerobiospirillum stercoravium
CCTCATGGTTGCAGGTAAGTTGTGACATAACAAGACTCCGCGGAACAAAATTTGAGAGGGATAACGAGGCAAGGTGACATCAAGCAAGGTGCAACTAGGTGTCACCCAGCAAGGTGCAACCAGGCAAGGTGCAACTAGGCCAGGCGGCGCTCATGGTCGCGGCGCAGGTCCAAAGCTGCCTTTAAGGTGGTGGTAACTGGGATTAAGGCGAAATGGCCGTTGTGAAAGCCCGCGCACAAGGCGATTTCGCTCACTTGGCGCGTACCGGCACGGCGCTCGGTTTGGACCACTAAGTCAATGGCGCTGGCGACCATGGGCTCGATGTAGCGCGGGCAACTGGGATTGCGCGAGACGAGCAAGCTCAGGCGCTGCAGCGCTTGGGCGGGGCTGCCAGCGTGCACGGTGGCAAGGCCCCCGCGGTGGCCCGTGGTGAGGGCATCGACCAAATCTAAGGCCTCAGGTCCGCGCACCTCGCCCACTACGATGCGGTCTGGGCGCAGGCGCAGCGCGGAGCGCAGCAAGGTGGTGAGCTCGACCGTGCCGTTGCCCACCAAGTGGACATAGTTGCCAGCAAGCTCGGAGAGCTCCTTGGTGTCCTCAATTGAGATGATGCGTTCATCCGGGCGCTGGAGCAGCAGCTCCCGGAGCAGCGTGTCGACCAGCGAGGTCTTGCCCGTGCCGGTGGCGCCTGACACCAAGATAGAATGTTGCGCGCGCAGCGCGTCGCGTAAAATTTGGGCTTGGTTGGCGTTAAGACTGCCCTGCTTGATCAAGTCGTCGACGCTGCGGGTTTGGTCTTGATGGCGGCGAATGGCGAAGACTGGGGCCTTGACCAAGGGCGGCAGCAAGCCCTCGAAGCGGGCGTGGTAGCGCGAGATGTCGCCCGAGAGAATAGGGCAGGCGCTATTGAGGTCTTGCCCCAGCAAGGTGGCAAGGGTGCGTATCGCGTTTTGCGCCTTTTGCGCGTCCATGGTGCCCAAGTGCCGCATGCCGTGCTCTTTGTGCTCCAGCAAGAGTTCACCGTTTTCATTGAGCATAATTTCGGTGATATTAGGCAGGCACATGACTGCGCTCACCATCGGGCCAAACAAGCGCTCCAGCAGCGGATCGCGTTTTAGCCCAATACCAAGGCCCCATGGGTGCAGGGAGGCGCCGGGATCCGCGGGCGCCGTGGTGCAGGTGGCCTCATCTAAGATCACAACTCGGGACGCATCGACAGGTGCGTTCTTAGCTGCCCCCCGAGCTGCGCACCTAGCTGGGTCCTGAGCTGGGTCCTGAGCTGCGTCCAGCGGCGCAGTGGTGGCGGTGGCACAAGGCACGGCGGGGACAGCGTTCAGTGCAGCGCCAGCGCGCGCACTGGTGCTTGGAGCGGACGCAGGATGCTGCAACGCGCAGTTAAGGTGCAGCGGCGCTTTGGTGGCAAGATGGTGCGTGGCACTGAGGCTTGAGCTCAAGGTAGACGTGCTTAAAGCGCGGGGCGCATCAGGTGAGGGCGCAAAAGGGAAATCAGACAAAATCATAACCAGTTCTCCGATCGACAACACACTAAGGAGCGGGCGCTTAAGGTGCGCTCAGGCCCAATGCTCAGGCCCTAGGCCGGACGCTCAGGCCCAATGCTCGGGATGCTTGGGCCACTTGAGCCCGATCGCGGCGCCTGGGGCTCAGCTTGCGAGGCGCGGCTTGCGCGGTGAGCTGGGCGCCAGGGCGTACCTGCCCTTTTGGTTTATGCCTATAGGTTAGTAACCCTAGTTTTGCGGGGACGGTGCGGGGATAAGCCTGGAGCTTGATTGAGAGGAGGCGGCAAGCCCCGCCCTCTGGGCGCGGATGCCGCACTGGTATGGCAGTGATGGTTGTGTAGGATTGCGGACGGTTCGTAAGTTTGGGCGCTAAAGGCGGCGTTTGACCAAATTAGTTTGTAGCTAGTGGCCATGACATAAGTGGCAAAATTTGTAACGCTACCTAGGCAAGTCCCATTAAATCGGGCGCCGCCGGGGGCAAAAAAATTTTTTAAGGCGGCGTACGGGGCGTTGAGGCAAAAAAGAATTGGTCGGCGTGAGGCACTGAGAGCAAAAAGCACGGAGCGAGCAGCGCATTATACTTTGGTGCCCTCGAAAGGCAGCAGCCCAGATCTGATGCGGCTTGCCGCTTAATCGCGAGCGTAGTAATGGTTATGGGTGTAAGTCGTGCTCAGCGCTGTTTAATGGGGATAGAGCAAGGTCAGGTCAAAGGCCCCCATTGGGGTCAACTAAGTTCGGGCACCGTGCCGCAAAAATCGGGGCTTAACTGGTGCCGCCCCACCAAATGATGGTGTTGCAACCATAAAAGTGCCGGGGAGGCGGTCTTTGGTGTAATATGGTGAGATGTTTTATATTTTCAAGGTGGATCATGGGTGAGCGCAAGGCCAGGGGAATACGTGGGGACTGGGCGCAAATTGTGGGCTGCGCTATAATTTTGTGCAGTGCGATGCTGCCAGCGCTGCGGCGCGAGGTGAGCGGGTGCCGCGCTATGACTTGCTTAACTGTTTTCCCCGCTAAATTGGGGTAAAGTGTAAGTAAGGCTGATGAGCGCAGCGCCAACGCTGAGCGGGCCTAAATGTTTGAGCGTGAGCTTGAGCGAGAGATTGAGCTTGAGCCCGAGCAAGAGCTTGAACATGAGTTTGAGGGCAGCATGGGCGTCAGCTGGGTTAGGCCCCAAGGGGGTGACCCAACGCCACCACAGAGCTTTTTGTGAGGAGTAATTTCAGTGCCGGTCAAAACTTTATGGCCTAAAGCAATTTGCTTAGGTGCAGTGCTGACGTTGAGTGCGTTGGGCGCGCAGGGCGCTCAAGCCGATGAGGCAAGCTTACAGCGCCAGATTACGGCGCAACAAAATCAGATTTACCAGCTGCAGCAAGACATTGCCTACCTGCGCGGCGAGTTAGAGCAAATCCGCTATTTAACCAGCCGTCAAGGCACGAGCTCGACAGTTACGGCGCCGCAAGTGGCCGCGTCGCAACCCACTACGGTCAACAACGTCAATGGCATGGCAGGCCCAGTCACCCCGATGGGTAATGACAATTTAGCCATCAATCGCAGCGTGTCGGCTCAGCCTGCCGCCGCGCCGCAACCGGTCGCCTCTAGCGGCAATACCATTGCGCTGCGTGGGGTTGATGCCACCGCTCAGCAAGCCTATAACGCCGCCTATGCCTGCGTGCAGCGCAACGACTTACAAGGTGCCCAAACCGCCTTTAAGAGCTATGTTGAGACTTATCCTGATAATGCACTGACCCCAAATGCTTGGTACTGGTTAGGGCAGGTTCAGTATCAGCAAGCGATCTACGATCAGGCGCGCTTAAGCTTCTTAAACGTTGCTCGCTTTAATGACTCGCAAAAGCGCCCTGACGCTTTGTATAAGCTGGGCATGATCAGCAAGTTTATCGGCGATCAAGATAAGGCTATCCGCTACTTCCAGCTGGTAATCCAGTCTTATCCTAACGATGCGGCGGCAACTTTAGCAAGCCGCGAGTTACAACGGCAGTAGAGCGCCCAGCGCCGCCTTGCAGCTCGCTCCCCGCCCCGGGGCGACCTCCCGGGGTGACCTCCCTGGGGGATCGTTAAGGGGCGCGCGTGCACGACGCAAGCGGTGCGCGCTAGAGCCGCTGGCTTCAATTGGGGCCATCAGGCTTCAGTTGAGGCCATCAGGTCGTGCTGGGGGCCAAGAGGCCTCGTTTAGGTTAGAGCGGCTGCATGGCCGCTTTAGCATATCTGGCGTGTTGCATCTATCTTCCGCACAGTATTCAGCACAGCATTAAGCACAGCACAGCGCAGCGCTGGGGTGGAATTGGGCGCGGCGTTGCGACTAAGTTAGGGCAGGCGGTTAAGTCAACACTAATTCTCAGGTTATAGTTCTTGGGTGCTTTTTTTGCTGCGAGTAGGGGCAGGGGGCGTAAGCTGAGGCGGTGAAGATCACTTCGCGGCCGCGCTTTGCCGCGAGCGCCACTTTTGGTCAAGTGAAAGTTTAAGTCGGTTCAAAGAGGTGCGATTGTGACAGTCAATGATGCCAATGCCGCGTTGCTCATGCCGCCACCAAGTGCGCCGGTAACGGCGGTAACGGAACCGACGACTGCGCCGCGTGCGCTGCCCAAGTTACGGCCTGCCGCAGGCGGCGCGCGGCGCGGCGCCGCTGCGCGCGGGATTAAGCGCGGGATTAAGCTTGGGTTTCAGCACTGGTTTAAGTGCTGGGTTTCGTGCTGGGCGCGGGCGCTGGGCTTAGTGCTCTTGGGCTTATTGGTGTCCTCGTGCGCCTCGGATAATGACTTACCTCAGTATGAGGTCTTGGTGACCGATCCGGTGTCCTTTGAGGTGCATGGCATCTCAGGTGAGCTTTTGACCAATGTCGAAGCCCACTTAAACGCGATGGCGGTGATCTCCAAGCAGCGCGTGCGCTTCTATCGCCGTGAGATCCAAGAAACCGCGCAGCGGGCGCTGCGCGCTTACGGTTACTATCACCCCACGATTGAAGTGACGATGCCTGAGCGCGACAATCCTAACGATCGCGTCGTTCATGTCACCATCGCGCAAGGCAAGCCTCTGTTTGTGCGCTATTGCACCATGGAGATCCTAGGTGATGGCGCCCAATATCAGGTGTTCAATGACTTGCTGGCGCAAAGCCCGCTTAAGTCCTACGCCATCTTAAATCACGGCGCTTACGAGGAATTAAAGAACCAGATTCACCAAAATGCGCTGGCCTTAGGCTTATTTGACGGGCGTTTCATCTCCTCGCGCATCGTGGTCTATCAAGACCAGAATATGGCCGATATTGAGCTTATCTACGATAGCGGGAAACGCTATAAGTTTGGTGAGATCATAATGGATGAGGAAACCGAGCGCCTCTATCGCCCATCACACCGCTTGCAAAATTTTCAGCCCGGCGATGAGTTTGCCACCGCTACGGTCAATTCCTTTATTTCGGCGCTCAACCAAACGGACTACTACAACGCGGTCGACGTGCGCCCTAATACCGATGAGCTCAAGGATTACACCGTGCCGGTGGAAATGCACTTAGAGCGCCGTCCTAACAATTTGATGCGCCTGGGTGTGGGCTATAACACCGATGAGGGCATTCGGCTCTTGGCCGAGTGGAATAAGCCGCTCTTAAACGAGCGCGGCGACTCGCTGGCGGCCCTGACCACCTTGACTCTGGATACCCAAGAGGCGCAGATGATCTACAAGATTCCGCACAAGAATCCGAATCTTGATTACTTCACCATCAACGCCATTCAGACCCACACTGAGCTCAATGACACCAAGAGCGATCGCTCGCATCTTGCGTTCCACTACATCGACAATATGACCGGCAAGTGGCGCCGCGACTATTCGCTGCGTGCCGAGTACGAAGACTACTCCCAAGGTAGTGAGGACGGCTACGCCTTTAATATCATTCCCAGCGTCCAATTAACGCGCCGTGAAAGCTCGGGCGGCTTTGACCCACAGCGCGGCTACTCGCTCTCCTTGGAGGTCTTAGGAGGCTCGAGTATGTGGGGTGACAACGACTTCCTCCAGTTCAATGCGCTCTATCGCGGGCAAATTGCGCCGACGGATAATACGCGCCTGCTATTTCGTTTAGAGCAAGGCGCGACCTTTGGCTCAGATTCGCTCACGGTGCCGCCGAGCCTGCGTTACTTTGCCGGTGGCGATAACTCGATTCGTGGCTTTAGCTACCGCTCCCGCGCCCCGCACCACGATAATGATCCAAGCTTAAAGGGCGGTCGCTACCTCACCACGGGCACGCTGGAGTTTCAGTTCCCCTGTGGCATTAGCAATTCGCGCTTAGCCGTGTTCTTGGACGCAGGTTTAGCTACCGACAATTACGACCATGCGGTGAGCGACAATCTGCTCTATGGCCCGGGTATCGGTTATCGCTTCCTCTCGCCGTATGGCATTGTGCGCGTCGATATCGCAATGGGTATTCAGCGCAACAGCGATGAGCGTGAGTACAACCTCCACTTCGCCTTTGGTCCGGAGTTCTAGTCATGGCACAACCTGATGACATCAAAGCCGCATCCGGGGCCGCGGCCACCGGACCTGAGCGAGCAGTAGCGGACAAACCGGTCACACCGGACAAATCGGGCAAACCGATCACTCCGGTCAAGCCGGTGCCGCGTCATCGCTGCTGCAAGCGCTTGTTGAAGCTGGGCTTAACCTGCTTGTTCCTGTTTCTGGCAGGTTTAGGCGGGCTACTCTACTATTTGCTCTTTACCACCAATGGCGCCCGCCAAGGCCTGCAGCTGGCGCAGCAATTTATTCCCCAATCGATCATCATCGACACCACGATTGAATCAGGCTCAGTCTATGAGGGCTTAGTGCTGGGCAAGACCTTGGTTGACATCCAGGATGTGGTCGCAATTAGTGCCGACGACTTAGTCTTGCACTACGACTTAACGCGCTTATTAGACCAAGAGCGTTTGTTTAAGGTCAGTGAATTAAGCTCCAGCCACCTAACGGTTGCGCTTTCGGACGCCATCTTTGCCCCGAAACCGCCTAAGCCCGAGGAGCCAGTCTCACAGCCGTTTCGCCTGGTGTTCCCGGTGGGGATCGACGTTGATAAGTTTAAGGTCACCGACTTTCACTTCACCTCGCAAATTGTGGATGTGGGCGTCGGCGACTTAGACTCGGTGCTGTGGGCGCGCGCGGACAATATCGGGATCACCCGCGCTGACGTCGACACGGTCGAAGTGCACCTTAAAAACCAAGCTGATGTCGCCGCGGACAAGGCGGCAGCCGAGGCCGCGGTTAAGTTCGATGAGAGCTTAGCGTTAGCGGTCGATGGCACCATTACGCCGCTGACCGACCTTGAGGGCACGGTTAACGCAGTGGTGCGCGCGGCCCAAGAGGGTAAATCAGTTGAGATGGTAGTGGTGCGCGAGCATGCTGAGGCGCAAGCCGCAGCCACCGAAAAGGACATCCTGCGCGCGCTCAAGCCTAATTTCACGCCCGAAAGCCTCAAGGCGGTTGCAGACGCCCAGCAAAGCAACGAGCACGCGTACTCCGATCCCGAGCGCTTTGCCCAAGCGATGGAAGAGGCTTTACTCAATAATACCCAAGCCCCAGCCTTGGTCAATGAGCACCCGAAAATTCATGATCCGCGCGTCAGCGAGTTTGTAGATTCCGCCGCGAACGGTGCCGCGGCTGCCACCGCACAGGGAGCTGCTAATTTAGCCTCCGCTGCCGCTGCTAATTCCGCCGCGCAGTTAACCGCGCATGCCGCCGCAGGTGGCGCTGCGCAAGCGATGGGTGCTGCCGCGGCGGCGCCTGAGGCGGCGCCGCTCATGGCGCAAAGTGCTGATAATTATGAGCAGCAGCTGCTTGCCCGCGCTCCCGACGCGCTGCGTCCATCCCCAAAGGGGGCAGATGCGGCATCTGGTGCGGGCTCTCAGGCCGCCGCTGGCGCCGCTGCTGCGCCGCGCACCAGCAGCGAGGTAAGCGCCGCAACTAAGGAGCTGGTGGGGATTGGCATGGGCTCGGCGCCGCTTAAGGCCATTGTCAAGGAATTTGGCTCCGGTAATGGCGCGATCGAGCCATTGCCGACCATCGTGCTGCCCTTTAACTTGGACGTTAAGAGCTTTGTTATCACCAATGCCCGTTATTACATGGAGGGCTTTGATACTAAGCAGGCTGATCTGGCCTTAACCGACAGCACGTGGATTGATACCAAGCTCAAGGTCGGGGCGCTCACGCTTAAGCACGGCATGGGCGAGGCGAGCCTTGAGGCGGCGCTTGATTTCTCCCAGTACTTTGATTTGGAGGTTAAGCTCTCAGGCTCGGGCTACCAAAACGAGCTCACCCACGACTTCTTGCAGGGCTTGCTCTATGGCTTGTCGGGTGATGTTACGGTGTCGGGCAACTTAACTGATTTGACCGCGCTTGCGCAGGTCAACTTAGGCGGTGCCACCACCTTAAAGGCCCACGCCAACGTGCTCTCGGGCGCACTGCCTATGATGGTTGAGCTCAAGGCACGCGACTTTACTTACCCGATTTTTGGGGAGCCGCTGGTCAACGTCAAGGCCGTCGACTTTAAGAGCGCCGGTAACTTAGTCGATGGCATCGATGTCACCTTGGAGGCTCAGGTCACCGGCTTTGAGTTTAAGGATGTCCATACCACGCTCAACGCGCAGCTCTCCTATGAGAAAACTCATATTGAGTACCTGACGGTGCTGGGCACCTACTTAGACGAGAAGCTGGCAGCCGATGTTTCCGGTGACTTCTTCTATGGCAAGCTGTTAGGCGTGGACGCTAAGGTCTATGCGCAAGTTAAGGACGCAGGCTTTATCTCGCCTATCTTGGCCGGTCCCCTCATGGTGGATGGTGATATCGTCGCCATCATGAACCAAAACGATAAGGCTAAGAGTGCCTTGTCGGTGGCAAGCCAGCCCGTTTACTTGGAGTACCGCATCCCTAAGACCTCGGTCATGCTCGAGGACTTTGATGCCGATACCATCGAGTCGCGCCTGTTAAGCTCGGTGCAAGCAGGCACCAATGAATTGGTCTCGGGGACGGTGCCCGCGGGAGCTGATTTAGCTGCTGCCGCTGGTGGCGCTGATGCCGCTGCTGCCGGGGCGGGCGCTGCGGCGCTCCCGGGCACGGCTCATCCGAGCGCCAGCGCCGAGGAAGCGGCGCTCCTGTCTTCATCGGGCTATCAGACCGTGACCCATGAGGCCACGGATTCGGCGGTTGAGGCAATTCGCGCCGGTAAGAGCTTGGCGGTAGTGCGCCCGCTTAAAAAGCAGGACTTGCTCGCCGGCGGCGTGCCCGATGGGCCACAAGATCTCTTGATTACGCCTGAGGAGTATGTCGAGGCGGTGCGCTTTGGCAGTTATGACATGGGGCCTGCCAAAGAAGAGGTCAGTGCGCTGCTTGCCAGCACCGATTTAGATGGCGAGGTCAGCGCTGAAGATCTGGCCGCCTATGGCTTTAGTGGGACTGAGGCGGAGCCGACCTTCTTGCAGAACTTGTTTAACAACGAGCTGCCTGAGGTTATGACCAATATCCGCCATATCAATGGCGAGCTCTATCTCAATGGTAAAAAGACCACAATTGCGATCAAGGATATCGTGGGCGATTTGCATCAGGGCTTTAGAGTTGAGCTCCTGCAGGTCACCCAAGGCGAGAACATGATCTTGGCCGAAGGCCAAATCACAGAAAAGGGCGCCGACCTCAATACCATTATTGAGGTCAAGGATCTCTCAACCCTAGCTCCAGGCACCCAGGGCTCGCTCTCGGCTTATCTCATGAGCTCAGGCTCGATTCATGACCTGAATTTTGAGCTCTCCGGGAGCGCGCCGCTCCTGCGCTCGGGTGATATGCGGGTGCGCAAGCTGGTGTTCAACGCCGCCTTCAATATGCAAACGCGCGCCTTGAATTTCACCGCAATGGCCGATCGGGTGCGCTTGGTTAAGGGCATGGCCGCCAATCGCCAGTGCTTTATCGATTTATCGGGCACGCCGCTGCGCCACAGCCTCTCGGCCAATTGCGGCGGTAATACCGCCGGCTATATCAGCATCGATGGGAGCTTGGATTATCCGAACCAAAGCTATAACGCTAACTTGCTCGAACTGTACTTAAGTACTGAGTCCGCTGGTTCCTTGTCGCTCTCGCGCCCGGTTTACGTCAACCTCGCCTTGGACGATATGAGTGGCAGCATCTCGCCGGTTGAGCTGCGCGGTGAAATCGGTCAGGTTAACCTCTCCCATACGGTGTTCTCGTCGCGCTACACTGAAAGCCATTTGGAGGTGTCGCAGTTTAACTTGAGCTCTTTGAGCGACTTCTTCCCTGAAGGCGTGCGCATGATGGTGCCTTTGGATGTCACCGCCGATGTCATCATCGACGGGGGCAATCCTGACATCACGCTCAATGTCTCCAGCGACGCTGGCGTGATCTATTCCACCGTGGGCGCAGGGCTCGTTTACGATAGTCTCAACTTCGACAGCCGCCTGACCCGTGCCTATTTGCACAATACGCTGCAAATGCAGCTGCGCAATGATCGCGGCGCGATCTTATCTGAGGTACGCGTGAGCGACCCGCTGGGTAAGGGAGTGCTCTCCGGTGACTTTAGGATCATCGACTTTGACTTGCAGACCATTTCTAATATTGGTCAGAGCTTCAATGAGTTAAAGGGCTTTACCAACGTCAACGCCACCTTGGGCGGTACCTTAAGTCAGCCCCTCGTCTTTGGCACGATTCACTCCAAGGGCAGTGCCATTCCGCGCTATGACGTAGGCCAAGTCAACGACTTTGAGCTCAACCTCAAGCTGCAAGGTCAGCAAGGTGCTTTGGATGGCACCATTGTGCTCAATGAAAAGGAGCTCAAGCTCGCCGGTAATCTCGATTGGTCCGAGGGCGCCAACGGCAACCTCACGGCGCAAGCCCGTGACTTGCCTGTGTTCTTAGTGGGCTATGGCACTGCCACCACCAATCTTGATGCGCAGGTCACCCTAGGCGAGATCTTGGACATCAAGGGCAATGTCACCATCCCCAAGGCTATGATTTCGGTCAACGATGTCAGCTCCAGTGGTGTCACGGTCTCAGGTGATGAGATCTTAGTGCCACAAGAGGGCACGCAAGTCTTGATGCAACAGGCCCCGAGCAACTTTAAGAGTGCGATGGATCTCAAGGTGGGGCTGGGCGATGACGTACGCTTCTCGGCCATGGGCATGGTTGAAGGCCATTTAGGCGGCGGCCTAAATATCACTAAGCGCGTGAGCGACAATACCATTCGCGCTTATGGTGAAATCAATATTGTCGATGGTTTGGCCGATGTTTATGGGCGGCACTTCAACTTTGCCACCGCGCGCGTGCTCTTTAATAATGAGATCGCCAACCCGAGTCTCAATATCGAGGTGGTGGCCGATAAGGACACCTTAGAGGACGATGTCCAAGTGGGCGTGCGCGTCACCGGTACGGCCAGCGCCCCTGACATCAAGCTCTTCTCGAAGCCAAACATGTCGCAAAATGAGATCTTGTCCTACATTCTCTACGGCCATGGCTTAGAGAAGAATGTGCTCCAGCAAGACTCCAACAACGCCAATATGCTCCTGGGCTTAGGCGTCTCGGGCATTTCAAGCTTGGCCTCGGGTATGGCGCAATCATTTGGCGTGCGCGACATTCAGTTCAACACGGAAGGTTCCGGTGATGAAATGCAGGTCGCGGTGCAAGGCTACATTACGCGTAAGCTGCGTCTGTCCTATGGTTACGGTATCTTCTCGACCATCGGCGAGTTCAAGCTACGTTATGAGTTGATCGAGTCGCTCTATGTCGAGTTTGTCTCGGCCTTAGACCAAACCGTCGACCTTATCTACAGCTTCTCCTTTGACTAAGGAGCGGAGCGACTAAGGGACCAGACCTACTAAGGGGCCGAACCTTCTAAGGGGCATGACCTACTAAGGGGCCGAACCTTGGTTGCGGCCCCTCACGCGGGGCCGTGGGGGCTGTCCCACGGCGCCTTGGCGCAAAAGATGCCTAAGCACCAATCTATGAGCAAAGTGCGCGATAATAGCACATGCTAGTTTGTGGCAGCTGCAAGGAGAGGTGACGTGAGCAAGCTGATTAAACCGCTGACTCGAACTGTACTACGAGGCCATGAGCGCGCCTGCGTCCCCTGGACGCGGGCGCCCTTAGCCCGTGTGGCCGCGAAGCTGCTGCCTTGGGCGGTGGTAACGTCAGTGCTGACGGCGCCGAGTATCGCGGCCGAGGCTACGCCGACCAATGCGCCCTTAGCCCGCGCGGCCGCAGCCAGCTCACAAGACTGGTATCACCAAGTGCAGCGCCAAATGGAGGCTGAGCCCGTTGAGGTGGCCCCAGCGCCGCGCAGTATCTTAGAGCGCGACTCGCTCTTTACCCCGCCCAATTTAGACGAGATTGTGTCTAGCGCCGATGAGGTAGTGCCCCCATCTCAAAGCGAGCAATATGAAGCGCGCGCCCCGCAAGTAGGCCATGATGTGGTCTTGCGCCGCGTGGGTACCTTTAAGATTCCCGATCCCAACCCAAATATCGACTACTCCAGCGATCCGGGCCGCCCGCTGCATGGTAATGGCATCTATTCCATTCAGGCGTTAGATCCAGATCAGCCCTACGCGCAATTCAAGGCCGAAGAGACGGAAAATCCGCTCGCCTCGCCATATTACAACGTCGCCACCGGCGAAATTGATTACCCTGAAGAGGTGCTGCGCCAAAAGAGGATTGACGCCTACGTCTCGCCTGAGGAGGAAATGGCCACCCGCCTTAAGGATTACGACAATGAGCGCGTGGCTCAGTTAAAGCGCCTCAATCAATACGTGCCGTTTAACGATCTGGTCCATCACGATGCGGTCTACAGCTATCTGCCGGAGACGGCCGACGTCTTCTACGTCGACCGCGAGGCCGATCGCGCTGAGCTCGAGGCCGCCATCAACGCAATTGAGCAGCGCAGCCACGGGAGCTTAGGCTTTGTCCTGCTCGATCAAAATGGCATTGTCGCGTTAAAGGACAATAGTTTGTACCCGCTCGTGGGCATCTCCAAATTTCACCTTGCCTATGCCGTGGCCTCATTGATGAGCGATCGCCGCGAAAACCAAGACTCGCGCATCTTCTTCTACACCGATTGGCTGCGCAGCGACGTCTATTCGCCGCTTGCCGACAACCTCTATAAAAAGGCTTCACGCATTGTGCGTGATGCCACCGGGCAAATCATCAGCGACCCCAACAGCGTGGAAAACCGCCCGTCGCGCAGCGAGCGCTCGGCCATTATCGCCAGCACCGTGCGTCAGTATCAGGCTGGTGATGGCATGAACGTCGATATGGATGAGGTGCGCCTGCAAAGCACCTTGAAGAAGACGGTTGAAGACGCACAAAAAGATCTGCCGACCAAGGGGGAGCGCCTGTCGTTATCGATTGGCGATCTGATGTACTACTCCTTGGGCTTCTCCGACTCTAACGCCAGCGCCATCTTGCTCCAGTACATTGGGAGCAGCCTTAAGTCCTTAGAGCTCTTTGATCGCATCAAGGGTCTGTATCGTACCCACTTCACTGCCTATGAGTACGATGTGTATAAGGATCCACGGCTTGCCAGCGCCAATAGTGCGCCGCTGTATGAGAGCGCTAAGCTCATGGCCTTGTACGCTCAAGACACCAAGATTGCCCCAGAGATTCGCAAGTTCGTCAACGACATCATGTACTTTAATGTCACGGGTAAGAATGCGATCCAGCGCGGCATTCGAGAGGGTATTTATAGCCACAACTTGCGCGCTCAAGGCAAGGAGGTACCACGTTTTAGCTCGAGCACCCAGATCAATAATATCTCCACTCCGCCGAGCCTTAAGATCTACAGCCGCGAGGGCGTCGGTGGCATCATCGAAGATGAGGGTAAGCGCACTATTGTCTCGGACTTAGCCTTAATCGAGTACGAAGGCCGCAGCTACGTTTTAGCGGTCGCGGTCAAGGACATCCGCGGGCGTCTACACCAGTCAGAGCGTAACGGTGAGACCGCGATTGCGCGTACCGCCCGAACCCTCTTTGAGTACGTGCTCTCGCGTCCGCTCTATGATCCCAATGCCCAGGCCGCGCCTGAGGCGA
Organism: Candidatus Anaerobiospirillum stercoravium; assembly: GCA_019113025.1. Lineage (GTDB taxonomy): Bacteria > Pseudomonadota > Gammaproteobacteria > Enterobacterales > Succinivibrionaceae > Anaerobiospirillum > Anaerobiospirillum stercoravium. Next base: position 13,584 of record DXIF01000036.1, read on the forward strand.
CGCGGTAACTGCAGCGTGGCGCCGCACGGCGGCGCGGGGACGCCCCTCAGCCCTGGAGGGAGCTGAGGGGCGCTCTCTATGCAGCTGGGCCCAGCTGGGCTATAATTTGCCCAATTTACTAGGCTTTGGGCTAAGGCCTGAGCGCCGTGGGGTAATCTATTGTCAATGAGTGAGCGTGGCGCTGCGTGAGCAAAGAAAAGGGAGCCTGTGGGCTCTTCTTTGCTTTTGGGGTGGCCGCGTCGTCCTTTGGGGTACAAGCATGCAGCAAGTAAAAGAGCTTATTCCGCGCTTTACTAAAGAACAGCTTCAGGAGCGGGTGCACGCCCTAGGTCAGGCCATTTCCGCGGACTATAAGGATAAGGACTTGGTATGCGTCTGCATCTTAAAGGGCGCGATTCCGTTTTTTTCCGACTTAATTCGCGCCATTGACCACGAGACCATGTGCATCGACACGCTGCGTGCTACCTCCTACGGCAACTCCGACACGTCCTGTGGCGTAGTGACCTTTGTCAAGGACGTCGAATTAGACATCAAGGGCCGCGACGTTTTGCTAGTTGAGGACGTGGTGGACACGGGCCTAACCATGAAGGAGATCGTGCAGCACATGCACGACTTAGGCGCCGCCTCGGTCAAGATCGCCGTCTGCATCGACAAGCGCGAGCGTCGCGAGGTTGAGGTCGACATCGCCTACAGCTGCTACCAATTAGATGAAGGCTTCATTGTCGGCTACGGCTTAGATTACGCCGAGCACTATCGTCAGCTTGATGGCATCTACGAGGTTGTCCTTGCAAACAGTTAAGCTGTCCCACCCTGATGGCACGCAATCAAGCGTAGTCAAAGGCGTCATGATGCTCGAAGCCGAGGACTTAGTCCCAAGCTTCCCCGATCATTTCGGAGCCCGCGCTCCCGCACCCGCTCCCGCCCCAGTAGCTGCGACTGCTGCGCCGGAGCCTGAGACTAAAG
>DXIF01000037.1 GCA_019113025.1 Candidatus Anaerobiospirillum stercoravium
GTCACCGCCAGCGTCACCAAAGCCACCGGCGTCAGCACCGGCATCACCAAAGCCCCCGGCATCAGCACCGGCATCGCCAAAGCCCCCGGCCGCATCACCGCCAAAATCGCCCCCGGCGTCGCTGCCAAAACCACCGCCTAAATCAACTTGCGAGGCATTGGCTTCTTGGTCTCCTAGGGATTGAGCCCAGCTATCGCCTGCGGCATTAGCAGCGCTCTTTTCCAGCGACGAGGTACCAGCACCGGTCGCGGCACTATCCCAGGCGCTTTGAGCCTCATCCTCAGGAGAGGCAGCATGCGCTGCGCTCGCCGCCGCCCCGGCTAAGGCGCCACCTGCGGCGGCCGCCGCTAAGCTAGCACCGGCACTAGGGGCCTTAGGAGCTGGAGCTACCGCGGGAGCGGCTGACTTTGAACTGGGAAAGCCCGGGATTTCAATGTCGTCATGGAAGTCCGGAGTTGGACGGGCCGTTGGCGCAGGCGCGGGCTTAGGCGCTGGGGCGGGAGCATCCGCACCAAAGTCACCGAGGCTGCCATCAAAGCCTGAGGCAAAGGCATCGTCCGCTGGAGCTGGGGCCGGCTGAGGAGCTGGAGCGGCCGCTGGAGCTTGAGTTTGCTCCGGAGCACTCTCTTGCTTGCGCTCAGTGGTATCGTGCTCAGCTGCCATATTGGCCTTGGCCAAGAGGTTCGAAATCTCGATATCCTCTTCGTCCATAAAGTCGCCGCTATCATCATCGTCATAAGTCGAGGCCATAGCACGCTCACGACGCATACGGGACTTGAAGATAAACAGACCAATCGAGAGCAAGAAGGCAACTGCACCGATAATCAGCAGCACCCACATGATAGGTCCAGACTGGAATGAAGCCGAGCTGCTTGGACTTGAGGCACCGGCTAATGGATCTGAGCCTAAGCGGCGATCCAGCGCCGCCATGTTATCAGCGGTCTCAAGCTGAATCCCGCGAATTTGCTCAACTTGCTTGTTGATACGCGACAGATTGGCGCGTAAGTCATTGTTCGACTGTTGCAGCTCGGCGATCACCTGCTCATAGTGATTGATGAGGTCTGCGACCTCTTCTTGCGCCGTGGCCGTTGCGGTCTCACGAGCGACCTGAGCTGAGCGCTGGATGTTATCGTCTAACCGACGGTAGATATCCTTTTGCGCAGTCTGGATGTTGCGCTCAGTCTTATCTAACAGCTGCTCAATCGCCTGCAAGTCCATGGTCGAACGAGTGATCTCAGGGACGTACTCCTGGGTCTTGTTAGCATTTTGCTCCGCTAACTGCGCATCGGACAGCACTTCCTTGGTGTAATCGTCGTAAGCCCCCTCTGGAGCGACCCATACTGGATTAGCATCACGCAGCATGGTCTCGCGGGCCGTAAAGGTTGGAATGGTCGGCTTAACTTGGCCACTGGCCTGAGCTGCGCTCGAGCTGGTAGCCCCCTGGCCCTGATTTTGGGCTAAGGCCTGACCTTGACCTGCAGTGCCCGTAGGAGCACTTGGAGCCCCGACTTGAGCCGAGACAGAGGCAGAAGCAGTGGCATTAGCATTGGCAGCGCCCTGAGCTCCAGTTTGACCAGTCTGGTTGGCCGCAAGACGTGCGTTAGCAGGCAATGGTGGCAAATCGGTAATGCCGCGGCTTAATAAGTCAGAGCCCGTACGAGTCTGCTCTAAAGCCATGGCATCGTGGCTTGGAATATTGATGGTAGCGCCGCGACGAATCCGGTTAACATCATTGTCCTCAAAGGCCGTGCGATTGTTACGATAAATCGAAGCTACGGCTTGGAACTCATTGACGTCGCTGTATGGAGCGCTGTAGCGATGCGCAATCGACCAAATGGTCTCACGTGGCTGCACCGTGTGGGTGGTAGCAGCGCCGCTTAGAGCTTGCGTCCCGGCCTGATTGGTCGTACCTAGGGCACCATTAGCGCCGGGCATCCCCCCCTGAGCGCCGCCTTGAGCTAAAGCAGTGCCCTGATTAGCAGGCGTGGTGGCAGGAGCGGTCGCACCCTGATTTTGCGGACGCTGATTAGTAGCTACATTGGTAGCGACATTGGTAGCTGGAGCTGGGGTAGCAGTTCTTACCGCTTGTACCGGGCGCGCCGGACGAGCGGCCCGCGGGGCCTGAGTCTCACCATCAGGGCCCGTAATACTGATAGAAAATTCTTCTTCAGCATAAACGTGGTTGGACAGAGCCACTGAGGTCAAAGTAGCGGCCAGCACAACACTCAAGAAATGCTTAGACAAGCTCATAAAATTACCACCAGTCTTCTTTTGAGGAAGAGGCCTGCCAAATAACTGACAAGCAAACCACGGGGTGACTATGCAATTAGTGTGCAAAGCCCCTATCTATCAGGCTTAGCGCCGCTTTTGCGGCCTAAAAATAGCCCTTACAGCAACCATTACAGCAGCTCTTACCGAGCCCCGAAAATCGGGTCCACCCCCGTCCTAACCTTAGGTTAGGCCTCTCTCCTCTACATGCTTCCCCGATCAAGATTACGGTGAGCGCAAGAAACGCAAAAGTTAGCCCGTATTGTAGCCCTAAGCCCTGCCTGAGCCCAAACGATTTGGCGCTGGGAGCCAAGCTTTCACCTAAATACAGCACGGCCAAGCGGCGGGGCTGAGCTGTCAGCCCCGCCGCTTGGCCGGGTTATTGGACCTTATAGTGGGCCTTAGTGCGGCTTAGCCCCACTTGGTCGGGCTTAGTGCGCCTTGCGGTGCTTTTGGATTAAGGCCAAGAGATCAAGCGCGGCCTTCGCCTCGCCATAGCGGGTATTGTCCATTACCGCAGTAAAGTCATAGGTGCCCGGGCCCACCTTGCGCAGACGCGATAAGAAGATGGCGTCGCGCTCAAAGTCGGCGCAGGTAACAGGGCTGACCATGAGCTCATCGGTTGCGCCCGCCGCTTCGCCCGCGCTTGACTCAGCACTCTCTTCCTTTGCATCCTCTGCCTCAGCCTTGAGCTGGGCGAGCAGCTCCTTGATCCCCTCTTCGAAGATGAGATCAGGATTATTGCTCAAGGAGTCCTTAACGTCCTCTAAGGACTCATCAGTGGTAAGCTCGACTTGAACCGATAAGGTGTGACCATAGAAGGTTGGAACCTGAATGCAGGTCAAAGAGATGGGGCCGGAGTAATCAGGCACCAGCGCCCGCACCTCTTCGATGATGGTGCGCTCATGTTCGCTCATGCCGGTGCTATCGACGGCACCAACACGGGTTAAGACGTTAAAGGCTAATTGAGCTGGGAAATCCACCACCTCGACCCCTTGGCCATTTAACAGCATGGTGGTCTCACGGGCTAAAGTCTGGGTGCCCAGTTCACCATGCTCGGAGGCGGCAATCAAGGCCGTAACCACGAGCTTGCGCACCTCAAAGTCGTGTACCAACTCATTGAGCGGGGCCGCGATTTCAATGGAGGTGGCATGCGGCAGCGCTGCGACCTTGGTCGCATCAACGGCGCCGATCTTAAATGGATTGATGGTGCTGGCAATCACTGTAGCCTTACCATCTTCGCCCTTAGCCCCCGAGTACAAGTGGCTATCGTCGATCACGATGCAGCCGGCGGCGGTAGCCACTGGAATCCAAGTCTCGCTTAAGTCCTTGGTGGTTAAGAACAAGGCGACCTCGACCTTGCTAAAGTCGAACTCATTGACGAAGGTGATGAGGTGATTTTTGCCTTTGAGCGGCACCGCGTCGTACTCAAGCGGGATCGGGCTTAATGGGTAGAACTCATCTAAGTGAATATGCTCGTTGGCATCGAGCATCTCTAGCACCATCTTGCCGACAATCGTATCGTAACCGTAAATTGCTAGCTTCAAAATCGCCCCCTACGGACAGCAACCAAGGCCTCAATCAGTACCGTCAGTACCGTGCCGGTACCAGCAGGTGCCATCGGCACCTGTTACCCACGCTGCAGGTACAGCGCGCCTAATTATATATGGGCTGTCAAGCCCCCAATATGACAAGACCTGTCTTGCCAGCAAGACAGGTCTTATTAAGCGCCCTGCACGCACATAGACTCAAGGCGCGACATGCTCAGGCTCAAAGCATAATGCTCTAAGCCGACGCACTCAGGCTCAAGGCTTAGGCTCCGAGCCCGGCAGATGATTAATCTCAGCGTTGGAGTGGTTGGTGGCTTCCACCGAGCGCGCAATCGAAGCGGCTAATTTATTCTCAATTTTGGCGCCAAACTTATCGCTGGCACTGGTACGCTCCGTGCGCAGATCGTTGGCATTGAGACGATCGGTATCCAAGGTAAAGAACTCCAGCTCCTTGAGTAGAGACTGAATCAAGGTGTAGCAGTAGCTCGAGACATCGGCGGCATTGCCCGAGACATCGACCGATTGCTGGGCCATTTCGGTTATGCCCTGCATATTGGAGGAAATCTCAGCCGTGGCCGAGGTCTGCTGGTTCGCGGCATCGGCAATCTGCACAATTTGACCGTTAACATTGCTGACCGATTGCACGATCGAGTTTAAAGTGACCTCAAGCTCACTGGCGTGCTCCGCCATATCTTCCATCTGCGCCACCGAGTTGTGCATCGACTCAGTCGCGGCCTCAGAGTCCGCCTTAACCGTGGCGACCATGGCCGAAATTTCCTTAGTCGACTGCGAGGTACGCGAGGCTAAGGCGCGCACTTCATCGGCGACCACCGCAAAGCCGCGGCCGGCCTCACCGGCACGCGCGGCCTCAATGGCAGCATTTAACGCCAGTAAGTTGGTCTGTGCGGCAATATCATCAATCGTGGCGACAATCGAGCCAATGGCTTGGCTTTGCTCGGCTAACTTAATGACCTTTTCGGCATCCTCACGGGTGTAAACCGATTGCTCCTTGATACGCGCGACGGTAGCGCGAACCTTATCCATACCTTGATAGGTCTCTTGGCGCGTGCTCTCCGAGCTCTCTTGCGCGGTCAAGCAGTTCTTGGCAATGTCCGAGGTGGTCGAGACTAACTCATCGGCGGCGGCCGCTACCGTTAAGGCGCGGTTTTCAGCCGAGGCGGCGCCATTGTTGATCGCCATCGAAGCCTGATTTAACTCTTGGGACTCTTTTTCTAGCTGCTTGGACACCGCAATGGTGCGCGCCATGATGCGGTTTAAAGTTGAGGCAATGCTTAAGAACGAGCGGTAGATATCACCGATCTCGTCTTTGCTAATCTTACGTTCATCAATCTCAAGTTTGAAAATGCCTTGCTCCAGCTTTTGAGCGTAATGCATGATGCGATTGGTATTACTCGAGATATAGACGTAGATCGACGCCGCAATACCTAAGGCTGCGATGATACCAACGATGGTGACTCCAACGGTGAAGTAAATCTGGCCGGTGTTATCCAGATTAGAGACCTCTTCGGCGATATGGTCGGTGTACGATGCAATCAAGGTGACCAGAGCTAGATAAGTATCAGAGTTTTGCGGCAGAACGTTGGTCTGATACTGGTGGCGTGCCGAGTTGTAATCGCCATCGTTCAAGGCTTGCTCAAAAGAAGTGCCTAGCACCATCGCGCAAAGCTTCTCCAGCTGCCCCTTAGCGGCAGAAGCGGCGGCAGGCTCGATGTTCATACTGATCTGATTGATCGAGCTGCGCAGCGTCTGCACCTGTTGTAAGCCCTCACGCACCATCTGCGGGGATGGGCGCACTTGGACTTGCTGGAGCCAGCGGTTAACCCGGTTATAGTTATTGAAAACTTGGTAGGTTTTAGCCATGTCTTCATGGATCATGCGATTGACTTCGCGTTCCATGGCATTAGTGGTCAGCATCGAGTAGATCGCCATACCTGCCACTATGATCGTGAGCAAAATGACAAAGCCGAATCCTGAGTACAATTTGCCCCTAAGGCGCATATTTGCAAAAAGGCCCATGATCTTAACCTCTTCGACTCCTTTTCTGTCAGTTTGAGTTCCAGCCAAGCCATGGACGTGCGCTGCGCTCAAAGTCCATCAAGTTGGCCAAGCATGAGTCACTAACCGTCTGCTGTCTTATTACACTCCAGAACCAAGCCAAGGTCACCGCGGTCCGGCGCTTCAGGCGCGTACGGGTACAGTTCCACCTGTGCGGCTATGCGCCCCCCACAGGCGCTATCCCAAGCTGAAATTTCCCGTTGACCGTTGATTCCATGCATCTGTTCATACCAACTAGATGCTACGGCCGCTCTGGCAGTTATGCCCGCATTCCAAGCAATAGCTATGCCGCACCATTTTGTACCAAAAGTGACGTCAGGCCCCAAAGTATGGGATTTGTCGCCCCAAGGCTAGCTACATTGCGGCATTGCGCTCATCAAAGTTACGGGCACGAACCTGCACCGCAACCAAAGTTCAAAACCTCACCTCACCGCCCCATCTTGCACCCATCCGCCCTATCTTGCAACCTGCGTTGCAGACAAGTCGGGTGAACCATGGTCAAAAGCCCTGAGAGCAAGCTGATGCGGCCCGAAACCTACCATAGACTTACCCTAGCGCAAGACTGATATCAGGGCTGACGCAACTTCCACGCACCGCACGTTGCAGGCTGGGAAAAGGCCCCAATAGGGCCTTTTTCCCCAATGAAGCCTTTCCTGAACACCAAGGACCTGCGCACCGCGCAACCAGCGCCGCGCGCAGCGCGCGGGCCATGCTCCCTTAATCGGAGAGCTGTCCGTCCTTGTCGACACGCTTGAAGTGCAAATCCTCAGTTTTGAGGTTGTTAGGATCGAGCTTGAAGAAGTCGAGCTCATGGAGCAAGCCCGTAATCAGCTCACGGCAGTAATTGGCCACCTTATCGGCGTTACTGGCAACATCCACCGATTGCTGAGCCACCTCAGTGATATTCTGCATATTCGAGGAAATCTCAGTGGTCGCATCAATTTGCTGGCTTGCTGCGGTCGAAATCTGCACAATCTGCGTATTAGCGTTAGTAACGCTCTGACGCAGCGTCGCTAAGGTACGCTCCAACTCGGAGGCTTCGTCGGCGACCACATTCATCTGCTCAATCGAATTGTTCATCGAAGTAGTCGCAGCCTCGGAGTCAGCGCGGACGCTGGCGACCATAGCCGCAATCTCCTTGGTCGACTTAGCTGTGCGCGAGGCCAGGGCGCGCACTTCATCGGCGACCACGGCAAAGCCTCGTCCGGCCTCACCGGCGCGCGCCGCCTCAATTGCAGCATTTAACGCCAGTAAATTGGTCTGAGCTGCAATGTCCTCAATCGTGGCGACAATCGAGCCGATGCTCTGGCTTTGCTCGGCGAGCTTGAAGACCTTTGCCGCATCGTCACGGCTTAACTCAGCCTGCTCCTTGATGCGGGTGACGGTGACGCGCACCTTATCCATGCCCACATCAGTATCGTTCTTAGCCTCCTCAGAGGCAGTCTGGGCGGTACGGCAGTTGTTGGCAATATCTGAGGTCGTCGAGACCAGCTCATCGGCGGCGGCGGCAATGGTCAAGGCACGCGAATCCGTATCTTGTGAACCGGTGATAACCGCGGCACAGGCGTGGCTTAAGGTATCGGCGTTTTGATGTAAGGCCTGCGAAATAGCGATGGTACGGGCGACGACGCGGTTTAAGGTCTTAGCACTGGCGCCAATGGCGAGCATAATCTCGCCAATCTCGTCGTTGTGCACCTTGCTGCTATCAATGGATAAGTTGAAATCGCCCCGCTCTAACTGCAACGCGTAATCACGGATGCGTAAGGTGCTGGCTAAGATATAGGAGTAGAGCAAGTAAGAGATGACTAAACCGATGATCACGCACGCGATGGTGCAGATTAAGGCGGTATAAATTTGCCCGGTCATATCGAGCTCAACCACCATATGATTGATAATCACCTCTTGGGCGTAGATCATCTTGGAGAGATTAGCGTTGGCCGCCGATGAATGCGGCAGCACTTGCTTTAAGAAAGTGCGATCAGCTTGCTCATATTGTCCGGCGCGCAGTTGCTGCGCAAAGTCACCATTGATCGCATCAACCAAGTTACGCAGATTGCCCGTGACCTCAGCTTTCATCCCATCGACATTAGGCAGAAGATCAATGGTGGCACGAAGCTGCTCATTTTGCGCCAGGCCCTCTGACACGAGCTGCGGCGTTGGCGCTACTTGCAGCGCATGCAGCCACGAGTGCACGCTGTTATAGGACTGATGAACCTTATAGAGCTTTTCGACATCGCCGTTGACCAAGGCGTAGATATCGGAGCCTACCTTTTGGGCTTGCACCATCGAGCCAATTGCAATCACACCGATCGCCATGGCCAGCACAATCACCAAGCCAAAGCCCGCAAGCAATTTGCCCTTAATGCTCATTGCTTTTAACATGACAGTCTCCTTTTGGTTTATGGCGTTGGTTAATGGTGGTCCTATCCCCGCAAGGCACATTTACCCCAGAAATCCATACCGGCAAACAATTTAACAATCCTACCTTGAGCAAAGCGCGCTACTACTGACCGCTCCCCAACCGCTCCCGACTCTCAGGCCGCCCTAAGCCACCGCTGCGCCGCCCTAAGCCCTGTGCCTGACCCCACCAAGGGCCTAGGTCATACTCGGTACCAGCTCAGTACCAGCTCGGTACCAACTCGGTACTGGGTTCGCTCGCAGCATCGCTCCCGCCGCCTAGCTACCGCAGCCTCTAACAAAATTTATAACACTACCAGTGCGCTAAAAACACAAGTTTGCTCACAAACACTTCCGCGTCCGCGTCCGATACTGCCCAAAGGCTGACTACAGCGGCGTTTTGGGCGTCAAATGACTACAGCAAGAATTAGGCAAAAGGCATGATATTTGGCTGCAAGATGTGCGCTGCTTCGGATTTTGTGAAAAGATTGCCCCAAATTTAGCCAAAAATTTGCACTCGCTGCACCAGAAAATGGCAGCAAATTGCCAGCCCCTCTAATTAGCCGGGCACGCCCACGCTCAAGCAAGTGATGGCTAGATTACCAAGTCCGACCTACTTAAGGCAAGTCAGCGCTCAACTTGTCCGTGCTCGCGCCCGCACCATGCGCAATCTTATCGCGCTGCAGCTGCTGAGCCCCTAATCAGGGCGTTTACCCCCAACCAACCACTCCCAACCAACCCAGCCCTACCACTATCACTGCCAGGCAAGGCCGCGTTGGGCCGAGCAAGGCATGGTTAGGCAGGGCAAGGCAAGGCCGCGCAGCCCAAGGCAGCGCAACCTAAGGCTGGACCGGGGCTTGAACCGGGTTTAAACCGGGGCTTAGACCGGATCTTGAGCAATGTCGATGAAGCTTTGGGCGTGCGAGTACTCCCAAAGCTCAGCTGGGGTGAGTTTGATCGCAGAGTTAGCACTGCCGCAGGCTGGGTAAATGTAATCAAAGCGCTGCAAGGACTCGTCTAAGTAGACCTTGACGCCTTCGTTAATGCCAAACGGGCAGACGCCGCCGATGGCATGGCCGATCAACTGCTCAACCTCATCGCCCTTTAGCATCTTGGCCTTAGTATGGAAGTTGGCCTTAAACTTCTTGTTGTCGAGCTTCTTGTCACCGGCCAACACAATGAGTAATGGGCCATCGCTACCCATAAAGCTCAAAGTCTTAGCAATGCGCTCGGGGGCGCAGTTTAACGCCTGCGCGGCTAACTCCACAGTCGCCGACGATACAGGGAACTGCAAAATATCTTGCTCTCGACCATATTGCTGAAAGTATGCAGTGACGCGCTCGATGGACATAGGCCCTCTCCAAATTCAGGGATATAACCACACCAGTACCGGCAAACCGTAGTGTCCGCCCAGTGACCATGCATTGTGCGCCACCCTAGAGGGTGGCGCAAGTCACCTAAGCCGCTGCTGCCCCGGTGCGGGGCGCTCAGCATAGTTTGGGACGCAGAGAGGTACGCGCATAACGCGCCTAGGAATGCGACCATGCCCAAAAACGAAAAATGGCTTGCAACCGCGCTAGCAGTCACAAACCATTGTGCGGAGATTCTAAACGAGCAGAGCGCGCTAGCTGTGGCGCCGCGCCCGGGGTGGACTTGCTCAGGTCAACCAGCGCCATCAGGTCAACCAGCGCCCGCCCCTTGAGCTCTAGTTGAGCTCCAGTTGAGCTCTTACGCCCCTACTGGGCGTTTTGAGTTGGCGTTGGGTCGCGATCAATACGCTTGAAGGTTAAATCTTCCTGCTTTAACTGCGACTCGTCCAAACTAAAGAAGTCGAGCTCTTGTAACAGACCATCGATCAACTGCTTGCAATAAGTAGCAACATTACCGGCGTTACCGGCGACATCCACCGATTGCTGCGCCATCTCACTGATGCCCTGCATATTATTGGAAATCTCAGAGGTGGCGTTGATCTGCTCTTCAGCGGCGGCGGCAATCTGCACGATTTGGTCGTTGACCGCGTTAACCGCATTGCGGATATTGGCCAAGGTCTCCTCCAGCTCCGAGGCTTCGTCAGCGACCGTATTCATCTGCTCAACCGAGGCATTCATCGAAGAGGTTGCCGCCTCAGAGTCAGCTTGAACCTCCGCGACCATGGCCGAAATTTCCTTAGTCGAAGCCGAGGTGCGTGAGGCAAGCGCCCGCACTTCGTCGGCGACCACCGCAAAGCCGCGGCCGGCCTCACCGGCGCGAGCCGCCTCAATAGCAGCATTTAACGCTAAGAGGTTGGTCTGGGCGGCAATGTCCTCAATGGTGCCAACAATCGAGCCAATGGCTTGGCTTTGTTGGGCGAGCTTAATCACCTTGGAAGCATCGTCCTTGGTGTTTAAAGCCTGCTCCTTGATGCGGGCGACGGTGGCGCGCACCTTCTCGACACCGGCGTTAGTCTCTTCCTTAGCGATCTCCGAGGTCTCCTGGGCTCCATGGCAGTTCTTAGCGATGTCGGAGGTGGTCGAAACCATTTCATCGGACGCGGCGGCAACTGACAAGGAGCGCTGCTCAGTGTCCTTAGCCCCCGAGATGACCGCCCCCGAGGCCGTGTTTAAGGTAACCGAGTTTTCGTTTAAAGCCTGTGAAATGGCAATAGTACGGGCGACCGCACGGTTTAAAGTACGCGCGGTGACCGCGAAGTTTTCGAAAATCTGACCAATCTCGTCCTTGTGCAGCTTGCGCTCGTTGATATTGAGGCGGAAGTCGCCGTTCTCTAACATCACGGTACACTTGCGAATGTGCAAAGTGTTAATCACGATGTAGCGGTACAGCAAATAGGAGATGATGATGCCTAGAACCACGCCGATCACGGTTAAGATGATAGTCGAGGTGACCTCTGAGGTCATATCGAGCTCATCGAGCATGGCGGTGGTAATGTTCCCTGAGGCATAGATCAGGTTGGAGAGGTCACGATTGGCTGCCGTTGAGTAGGGCAAGACCTCGCGCAAGAAGACCTGATCGGCCTCTTCGTATTGGCCTGCTAACAGCAGATTCTTAAACTGAGTGTTCTCAATGGCGTTGATCATAGCCTGCAATGACTGGCGGGTCTTGTTAGATAAACCCGTGCGATCAGGCGGCAGTAAATCAAGCTTGCTAGCTAAGACGCGGTTGAACTCTAAGCCCTTTTGCACTAAGGCATTATCCGGCTTGACCTGTAAGTCATGGAGCCACGAGTGGACGTTGTTGTAGGCTTGGTGCACTTGGTAGACATTGCGCACTTCGGTAGTAAAGAAGGCGGTTACGTTATCGCCGACCCGCCAAGCCTTAACCATGGAATACACTGCGATACTCGCTACCACGATGGTAAGCAAGATGACAAAGCCAAAGCCTGATAGCATCTTGCCTTTGATGCTTAGCTGTTGAAACATAGAATCTCCTTAAGCCGGTTTGATCTTACAAGCTCACACGCCCTACTCACGACAAGGCAGAAGCTACAAACTTCACCTCAAGCTCTACCTAAAAAGGGATGGGCCAGACCTAAAAGCCTAGCTGTCGAGCAAGCAAGCATCAAGGGTGGCAGCTTATACTGCACGCATTTGGTGTTGGCTTAATCAGATACACACACACTGAGCTCACAACCACTCATTAGGCAACAACAAGCACTCGGTGCCGATCTCACAATAAGCACCCGCCATGCCTAATGCCCTGCCTAAATTGTGGCCTGCGTAGCCAAAACTTAACCTAGATTTAACATTCATTGCGGACAGCGCCCGCTTGCTAAGGCCTGAAGCCCAAACTAAAACCCAACAAAACCCAATGCGGCCTTACCCGGCCCCATGTGGTCTGACCCGACCCCATACGGCAGGTTCGAGCTGGTCCAAACCCAAAGTAGCAAGAGCTGCCTGACACAGCAAAGCCAAAATACAGACATTATCACAAGTGCGCACCTAGCCTGACACAAAAATAGATACGCAAAAAATGGCGCGAGCCCTGATTGCAATTGGCTTTCGCTAAAATATGGCACAGAAACCATACTTTTGTGGCTACATTGTAACGCATTACATCGCACTTGACGCAACCGTGTGCTCTAGTT
>DXIF01000038.1 GCA_019113025.1 Candidatus Anaerobiospirillum stercoravium
ACTTCATTGTCGATCAAGCGGGGGCAAGCTTCGACTGGAGCGCCATTAGTCCCACCATCTTTGGCGCGGTCTTCGAGAGCACCCTCAACCCCGAAACGCGTCGCTTAGGGGGCATGCACTACACCTCGGTCGAGAACATCCACAAGGTGATTGATCCTCTGTTCTTGGATGAGCTCAAGGAGGAGTTTGCCGCCTGCATGCAGATTAAGACGCTAAAAAGCCGCACCGCCAAGTTACTTGAGTTCCAGCACAAACTGTCGCAGCTTACTTTCCTTGATCCAGCGTGCGGCTCGGGCAATTTCCTGACCGAGGCCTATTTGAGCTTACGCCGCCTAGAAAATCAGGTCATCCGCGAGCTTAACGCAAATCAAGCGTTCTTAGGCATTGAGGATCTCAACCCAGTAAAAGTCAGCTTGGACCAGTTTGCGGGGATCGAGATCAACGACTTTGCGGTATCAGTCGCCAAGACCGCGCTGTGGATTGCCCAAAGCCAGATGCTGGATGACACCAGCACCATAATCAATCACCAGATCGACTTTTTCCCACTCACTAACTACGACTCCATCGTGGAAGACAATGCGCTGACCTTACCCTGGGAGAACGTAGTGCCTTTAGAGCGGCTCAACTACGTCATGGGCAATCCGCCTTTTAGCGGAGCACGCACAATGTCCAAAGAAAATAAGCAAGCTCTCAAACGAGAACTTGGTTCGAAATGGCCTGGTAAAGTTGGAGACCTTGATTTCGTCTGTGGCTGGTTCAAAAAGGCCCATGACCTCATGGTCAAGGCCCCGCACATCAAGACCGCGTTTGTCGCCACTAACTCAATCTGCCAAGGAACCTCCATCACCAACCTCTGGGCCCCACTCATCCAAGGCGGCTCTGAGATTATTTTTGCCTATCGCTCTTTTATCTGGGATAACGAAGCCTCCGACAAGGCCCATGTCTACTGCGTCATTGTGGGCTTTGCTAACAAGAATTGCCCTAAGCCAGGCGACAAACACATTTACGACGGCGCAATTACCCACACCGCTAGCAATATCAATGGGTATTTGCTAGATGCTCCTGACGTTTTTATCTATGACCGCAGCGCTCCGTTGTGCTCTGTCCCGGTCGGACTTTCAGGTTGTCAGCGTCTTGATGACAACAACTACATCTTTACCCAACAGGAAAAAGATGCCTTTATCCAGCAGGAACCGCAGGCTGAGCCTTTCTTTAAGCGCTGGTATGGCAGCATGGAGCTGATTCAAGGCAAGGTCCGCTATTGCCTTTACTTAGGCCAGTGCTCAGTAGCAGAATTAGCCCAAATGCCCGAGGTACGCAAGCGGGTTGAAGCAGTACGGCAGTACCGACTAACTAGCAGCTCAGCTAAGCCTAATACGGGCGCTAATGAGTTCCATTATGAGCCACAGCTGCAAAGTGACTTCTTGGTCATCCCGCGTGTATCTTCATCCAACCGCGATTACATTCCAATTGTCTTCCTACACCCTGACGATGGTTTATGTAGCGATCAAGTTAAACTATTTCCCGACGCCACGTTATACCACTTCAGCGTGCTGAGCTCATCGGTGCACATGGCATGGGTCAAGATGGTGGCAGGGCGTCTCAAGATGGACTACCGCTACTCGACCGATCTGGTCTATAACAACTTCCCTTGGCCCCAAGTTGTAGATGCCAAGTTACACTCAAAAATGGAGGCTGCAGCCCAAGCGATCTTGGACGCGCGCGCGCATGAGCAAGGTGCAACCTTAGCAGAACTTTATGATCAAACTCTGATGCCAAGCGCCTTACGCCAAGCACATGAGGCCAATGACCGCTTAGTCATGCAGGCCTACGGCTTTGATCTGAACTGGTCGTCGGAGCAAATCTTTGCCGCCCTGTATCAGCTCTATCAGCAGATAAGTGCAGCCTAACCGCAAGCTCAATGTTGTAGCCCACTCAAACCGAGGAGCGAGACGTGTTCTCGCTCCCAAAGCATGTCGACACGCCCCTCTACCTCCCTCACCTCTATCTCCCCCCCACCTTTTGGCCTTTTCCTACTGCTTCCTACTTCCGACCAATCAACCACCGCCCCAAGGTCAAGCGCGTCTGAGCAAGGCAAGTGCAAACCCCACTTAGGCTCATAAAAACGGCATTTTAATCACCGCATCTCAACTTCTCCTCAAGCCCGAGCTATAATCACAACGAGGTCCACTGCCAGAGCTACTACTCTGGCGGTAGCAACTTCACTGGGCAAGTAAGATCCATGTTGCAACCGACCGACCACAAATTATTGTTTTAGTGCTCCACAAGCGAGCGCCACTTACTTTGCCCCCCACTTGGAGTAACGCATGGAAAGCGTCCTCTACATACCGCAAGAGTCCAAGGCTCGCCAATTCATTAACAAATGGCAGGCAGCCAAAGGGAGCGAGACCCAAGAGGGAATTCTCTTTTTGCTTGAGCTTTTCGGCGTCACGAACACTCAAGGTCAAGAGCTCCCAGATATCAACGACCTGATCAAATACCAAGAAGCCGTAAGACTTGGCACGGGCAAGAATCAGCGTAAAGTCATCGGTCGCATTGACTTGCTCCTTGAGCAGAGCGAAGTGCTCATCGAGCAAAAGAGCAAAGGCGTCGATCTCAGCAAAAAGCAGCGCCAGTCTGATGGCTCGATGCTCACCCCCTACCAACAGGCCTTACGCTACAGCAAGAAGCTTGACGCAAGTATCAGCATCATTGTCGTCTGCAACTTCGACGAGTTTTGGCTTTACAACCTCAAGCTCAACCCAGCGCACCCAGAACTGATCACCCCCAAGGTTATCAAGCTCGATGCGGATTTTGAGCACAACGTCGCGTGCCTCAGATTTTTGCTTGATCCGAGCATGCTGCAGCAGGATGATCCGTTTACCCCGCCCCCATCGGCTTTATCGATCGATGCGGGCTACCGCATTGCGCGCCTCTATAACGAGTTGCTGCCACTCTACCAGACAAAAGATCAAGAGCGCGTACACCAAGACCTCAATAAGTTTTGTGTTCGAATGGTCTTCTGCTTTTACGCCAGCGATGCCGGGCTGTTCAACGACGACCAAGGCCATAATCTGTTCCAATCCTACTTGGAAAATGTCCCGGCTAAGGTCGGCTCCCTTGTGCTACAGGAGCTGTTCCTAACGCTAAACACCCCGTCGCAAGAACGCAAGGCAGAAGCCCACCCATTCTTGCGTGGCTTGCCATATGTTGATGGCGGCTTGTTTGAGCAAGCAGAGAGCGCGCTCATCCCCGTCTTTAACGACAAGGTCACGCAGTTGCTCTGCGACGAGCATTACTACAATTGGCGTGACATTAACCCGACCATCTTTGGTGCGGTCTTCGAGAGCACCTTTGACCCAGAGGGGCGCCGCTTTGGGGGTATCCATTACACCACTGAGGCGAACATCCACAAGGTCATTGACCCGCTGTTCTTAGACGAATTGAAGACTGAGCTTAATGCTTGCCTGAGCATGGCAGATCCAAAAGCACGTACGAACAAGTTGTGCCAACTCCAAGACCATCTTGCGAGTCTCACCTTCCTTGATCCGGCATGTGGCTCAGGCAACTTCCTGACTGAGACCTATCTGAGCCTGCGCCGCCTAGAAAATCAAATCGTCCGCGAGCTTTACGCCTACCAATCCTTCTTGGGACTGAAGGCTCTCACCCCAATCAAAGTCAGCTTGGAACAATTTGCCGGCATAGAGATCAACGACTTTGCAGTCGCTGTGGCCAAAACCTCGCTGTGGATCGCCGATATTAAGATGCGCAAAGCGACCAAAGCCATCATCAATGAGACAATTGACGAGTTACCGCTCAAGGACTACGACAACATTGTGGTTGGCAACGCCCTAACCATGGACTGGAGCCGAGACGTCAAGTTGGACAAGATCGACTACATCATGGGCAATCCGCCATTTAGCGGAGCGCGCGTAATGACCAAGGCCAACAAGCAAGATCTGCAACAAGCCTTGGGCCCAGACTGGCCGACTCATGTCTGGGATCTTGATTTTGTTAGTGGCTGGTTCAAAAAAGCACATGATGTCATGGCTCAAGAGCCACACATCAAGACCGCCTTTGTCGCGACCAACTCAATCTGCCAAGGCACCTCCATCACCAACCTCTGGGCTCCGCTGCTCCAAGGCGGCTCAGAGATCATCTTTGCGCACCGTTCCTTTCTCTGGCACAGCGATGCCATCGATCAAGCCCATGTCTACTGCGTAATCATTGGACTTACGCACCAGACCACCAAAGGTCCTAAGTTCATCTTCTCGAATCAAGAGGTAATTACGACTGAGCACATTAACGCCTACCTAATGGAAGGCGAAGACACCTTCATCTACGATCGCCACACTCCTTTATGCCCATCTCCAATCGGCCTCTCAGGCTGTCAGCGCCTTGATGATAACCACTACATCTTTACCACCGAAGAAAAAAATGAATTTCTTCAACTTGAGCCGCAGGCGGCACCTTACTTCAAGCGCTGGTATGGCAGTAAAGAGCTGCTCCAAGGCAAGATCCGCTATTGCCTTTACTTAGGCCAGTGCTCAGTAGCCGAATTAGCCCAAATGCCCGAGGTACGCAAACGGGTTGAAGCAGTACGGCAGTATCGACTAACGAGCAGCTCAGCTAAACCTAATACGGGCGCTAATGAGTTCCATTATGAACCACAGCTGCAAAATGACTTCTTGGTCATACCGCGCGTATCTTCATCCAACCGCGATTACATTCCAATTGTCTTCCTACACCCTGACGATGGTTTATGTAGCGATCAAGTTAAACTATTTCCCGACGCCACGCTGTACCATTTCAGCGTGCTAAGCTCATCGGTGCACATGGTTTGGGTCAAGATGGTAGCAGGACGCCTTAAGATGGACTTCCGCTACTCCACTGAGCTCGTGTACAACAACTTCCCGTGGCCGCAAGAGCTCAGCGCGCAACGGCGCAGAACCTTAGCCCAGGCCGCGCAAGCCATTTTAGACGCACGCGCCCAGTACCCTAAGCTGAGCTTAGCGCAGCTCTATGACCCAAAGAAGATGCCACCTTCCTTGCGTAAGGCCCATCAGCACAACGACCGCTTGGTACTCAAAGCCTATGGCTTTGACCCAACTTGGTCGCAAGAGCAGATCTTTGCAGCGCTGTTTAAGCTTTACGCCAAGCTAATCGCCGCAGAAAAGCAGCGGCTGATCAGTGCTGAGAGCAAGACGCGCCGTCGCTCCAAGGGTGGCAAGGCCAAAGCCAGCGCAAAATAGCCGCTTTTAGCGCCCACTTAAGGCGCTAATCTCGGGCGCCAATTTCGGGCGTATGCGCCCGTCATAGTGCGGGCGCTTCAGGCGCAGCTTGATGCGCTCAAACGACACAGCCCAAGCGGGGTTAGGCGTAAGCCTAACCCGCTTGGGCTGTGTTGGGCCCACGCAGTGGGCCTGCTAAGCGCAGCTGGCCGCGGCGCGGCCCACGCGCTGAGCCGCCGCGGGAGCGGGCGCTTAGGAGCGCTTCATCGAGTCAAAGAACTCGTCGTTGGTCTTGGTCAAGGAGAGCTTGTCGAGCAGGAACTCC
Source organism: Candidatus Anaerobiospirillum stercoravium (assembly GCA_019113025.1). Classification (GTDB taxonomy): domain Bacteria; phylum Pseudomonadota; class Gammaproteobacteria; order Enterobacterales; family Succinivibrionaceae; genus Anaerobiospirillum; species Anaerobiospirillum stercoravium. The sequence continues at coordinate 5,557 of DXIF01000038.1, forward strand.
ATGGCTTCGATTTCGCCCATTGGATGCAGGAACTTACGTAAGATCCACATCTTCTGGAGCTCATCCGGCGAGGTTAAGAGCTCTTCGCGGCGGGTACCCGAGCGGGTGACGTCGATGGCTGGGTAGACACGCTTATCGGCGATCTTGCGCGACAGGTGTAATTCCATATTGCCCGTGCCCTTGAACTCTTCGTAGATGACTTCGTCCATCTTAGAGCCGGTGTCAACTAAGGCCGTACCGATAATGGTTAAGGAGCCACCTTCCTCAACATTACGGGCAGCACCAAATAAGCGCTTGGGACGCTGCAAGGCGTTGGCGTCCACACCACCGGTTAAAACCTTGCCCGAGGATGGCACAACCGTGTTGTAGGCGCGGGCTAAGCGCGTGATCGAGTCCATGAAAATGACCACATCACGCTTGTGCTCAACTAGGCGCTTGGCCTTTTCAATCACCATCTCGGCCACTTGAACGTGGCGGGCAGCCGGTTCATCAAAGGTCGAGGCTACGACTTCGCCTTTGACGTTGCGACGCATCTCAGTCACTTCCTCTGGGCGCTCATCAATTAAGAGCACGATGATGACGCACTCAGGGTTGTTGGCGCTGATGGAATGCGCGACGTTCTGCATTAAAACGGTTTTACCGGCCTTAGGTGGGGCGACGATTAAGGCACGCTGGCCCTTGCCGATCGGGGCGGTTAAGTCGATGACGCGCGAGGTGATGTCTTCCTTGGAGCCATTGCCCAGCTCCAGGCGCATGCGCTCTTCTGGGAAGATTGGGGTCAAGTTCTCAAAGAGAATCTTGTTGCGGGCCTTCTCGGGCAATTCGTAGTTGACCGAATCGACCTTGAGTAAGGCAAAGTAGCGCTCGCCCTCTTTAGGCGGACGAATCTTGCCTGAGATCGAGTCACCAGTGCGCAGATTGAAGCGGCGTACTTGCGACGGCGAGACATAGATATCGTCAGGGCCTGCTAAGTAGGAGCTGTCGGCGCTGCGCAAGAAGCCAAAGCCATCCGGCAGGATCTCAATCACCCCCTCGCCGAAGATATCCTCACCGGTACGAGCGCAGAGCTTGAGTAAATTGAAAATGATTTCTTTTTTCCCAAGGCGCGCAGTGTTCTCGATACCTGCTTGCTCGCACATATCGACTAACTGTGCCACTGGGGTGTTCTTAAGTTCGTTAAGATTCATCTTGGCTTAAATATCGTGGATTAAAGGCGCTGCCACCTAATAGGAACCAGAACCGGGCTTACCAAGAGCGAAGTCCGAGCTCCGGCAGGATGGAAGTAAGCAGAAATAGGCATCAAAGCCGCTCCCAAGGCACCAAACCAGTACCGGCCTAACCAGCACTGGACAAACCAGCACCAGCCTAACCAGTACCGGCCCCGCCTGCGGCCACCTACGCCTTAGCCGGGCAGGCAAGACAGGTAGGGCAGGCCCTGTTCGGCGTCAGCTTAAGGGGGCTTTAATTGTGCTCAGAGGCTGCAACTTGGAGCCAAGCACAGCGTGAGACTTACTGCCTCACCTAGGCAAACAGCGCGCTAGGCTCTAAGATCAGGTTCTCAAGGCAAGGGACGACCTTGCTTGATGCTGCCTTAAGTCTAGGCTCTCACCCCATAGCGCTCAGAACGCAGCTGATGCCACCTAAGCTTACGCACGCGGCGCCACGCTGGTGGTCACAGCAAAAAGACGTTATGAGCTCCCTCAGGCACCAAAACCATGAATAGCACGCGCTAGCCTGCAACAATCAGGAACGTTGATAGATAACGTTGAGAAAGGTTGACGTTTCGACGAGAGCAATCAGAAGTGCCAAGCAATGATTGGAGCCTGGGCAAAAGAAATCTAAGGTGGGTTTAGTTAGGTGAGATTGGCAAAACGATGGAGCGCAGCTCCATAGATAAAGAAAGGCCGCGCAAGTAGGCCGTAATTTCCGGCTTGCTCCGCGAACGCCGCCATAATATCACACTTTCGCTTAAGACAACACGCCCCGCGCAGGCGCCAGCACCTAAGCTACGCAGCGGCGCTGCCGTGGGCGCAGCGGCGTTAGGACAAAACCAGGACAGCGCCTGGACAGAGCCGGAGCAAGGCGCGGCTGCGATGGCGCATCTACGCTAGGGCGCGCGGCGCTAACTGACAAAATGGCGCGACTCAGCGGCAACGTGGTGAGCAAAATGCCTAAAATGGAATAGCATGTGCTTGCATAACCTCGCGTATTGCTTTGCTGCTTGCCCCTTGCTAATGCTTGCTGTTCTTGTCAGTTAAGGACCGGTTATGAGCCCGCTTAAGACTGCTCTTCACCTTGCCCCCACGCTGCGCCGCTTAGGCGTCGCGCTGAGCCTGACCGCGCTGCTGTGCCTGGCGCTCCCCAGCTGGGCCGAAGAGGCCGCGGATACAAGCGCGCCTGAGACGACCGTTACCTCCGCTGACGGCGCACCTGTTAGCCTCGAGGAGCTGAAGCTCTCGGATGTGCAGTCCCTGCTCAATGCCCCTAGCTTCTCCGGCGAGAATAATTTGCCCTTGCGCCTCATGCAAGATGAACCGCCCTTATCGGTCTTAGAGCAAGCCATCAGCCAGCCCCCAGCCCCGGATGAAAGCGCAACCGCGCCGCAGACCGGCGCGCTGCCTGAGCACCTCAACCTTGGCCTCGGTGAGGGTACGGATGCGGCCTCGGTCGAGCCAATAGCCACGGCCGGGAGCACACCTGAGCTTGACTTATCTGAGGTGCAAGCCCAGCAACAGGCGCAGCGTGAACAAGAGTTAATTGAGCTCTTGGACTTAAGCGATGAGACCTTGCAAGCCGAGCAAGATAAGGTGCCGCGCGCCGAGCAATTGGAGCACCGCCTCTCCCAGCTTACGGACAACTCAGATTTAGCTGACGCGACCAAGGAGCGCATCAGCACCGCACTACAAAGCTCCCTTGAGACCTTGCCGCAATATGAGGCGCTGGTGAGCGCCAGCCACCGCTTGGCGCAAGAGCTGCGTGGCTCCAATCAAACACTGCATGAACTGGAAAGTGAGCTCAGCCACGCCAACGAGGTCTACACCAAGGCCCCGCCATCGGTTGCGGCTCTGAACTTGGCCCAAAGCTACGACTTGCTCGCGCAGCTGTCCGAGGCCCAAGCCCAGATTCAAAACCACTTAAATGAGGCTACCGCCGCCTACAGCTCGCTGCAAACGCTCCCTACCCGCGCCCAAAACCAAATCAGCAGCAATAGCGAACTGTTATCGGATATCACGCGTAACCTCAATGACAGCTCGTTGAACCTGTTGCCCGCCGAGCGCCAAGCCCTGCAATTTAAAGCGCTGACCTTGGAGCGCCACAACACCTTGCTGCAAGCAGAGCTTAAGACGCTCGCCACCTTCCAAGACATCGTCAACTACCGCATCAGCATCTTAAATCTGCAAAAGGACTACTTAAGCCGCTACATCACCTCCGCGCGCCTCAAGCAAAACAATTTGCTCAGCGCCCAGTACTTACAAAGCAGTAGCCTCAGTGATGCGCTGGATACCGCGGGCATCGATCCTTTGCTGAGCAGCGAAGTGCAGACCAACAACGACATTGCGGATAATATCAACCGCATGCTCGAGACCAATACCACGCTCCAACGCGAGCTCCAAGAGGTCACGGTGGCACTGCGCACCACCGAGCAAATCAATGTCACGCTCCAAGAACAGCTGTCGGACTTACAAGGCAGCTCGATTCTCTCGCGCCTACTTAACCGCCAACAAGGCGCCATTCCTGAGGTCAATATCTCCTTTAACCTCGATGAACTGATCCCGAATTTCAACCTCTGGCTTTATGAGCTGCGCAGCTTCCGCGAGGAAATCTTTGATGTCCAAAGCTATGTGGCGCACATGGTCGCACAAGACCACCGCTTTGAGCCCTACCAAGAGCAGCTGACCAAAATCATTCGCCAGCGCCGCAGCTTATGCGATGAGCTCTCCAATACTATGTCCGATGGCCTGACCTTGGCCTCAGAGCTGCGCGCCCAGTACAACGCCTTCACCGACATCAGAGCGCAGGTGGTCACCTCGATCAAAGATCACCTGTTTTGGTTGGCCAGCAACCAAGGCCTATCGCTTGATTTCGTCAAGACCATTTACCCGACGGCCATGCTGCAGCTGCGCAGCCTGATGCGCTTTGTCACCAATACCGACAACTTAAAGGCCGCGGCCTTTGAGTTCACCTACATCGTGCTGCCCCTGCTCTTGGTCGCCTTTATCTTCTACAAGGCCAAGCCTTTCTTCTACCGGTGCACCAACAATCTGGCGCTACGCCTTGATAAGGACAATGACAACTTCTACATCACGCCCTTGGCGCTCTTGTACCATGCCTTCTTGATCTTGCCTCGGGTCATGCTCTTTACCTTGCTGGGAACCATCGTGATTTTCTGGACGGTCGAGAGCTTTGACAACCAAGTTTGGGTTACTTGGATGCTGGCACTGCACTTAATCTGCTTCCTCTATATCCGTCACATCTTAGAGCCCAACTCGGTGATGCAGCGCCACTTTAGCGTGCCGCCCCAGATTTTGGCGCGCAACCGCATGCTGATCGACAAGTTGTGGTACGTCAGTATCCCAATGCTGCTCATTGCCAATATCCGCGAGGTTGAGCCCACCAAGATCTCTGATGACGTCATCGGCTACCTTTTGATGATGCTGGGCTTCTTGTACTTAACCTTTTTTGCTGCCCATACAATCAAACAGCTGATGGAGGTCAATCGCCCGTCGCTGGGTTTTGCCACCTTAGCGCTCGTCGGCTTTCTCACCCCGCTGACCATCGCCTTAATGCTGGGTTTGGGCTACTACTACACCATCATTCAGCTGTTAAACCGCGTCGCGTTAACCCTGTATCTTTTCTTCCTCTACACCATCTTAAGTCACATGCTGCGCCGCGAGCTCTATGTAGTCCAAAATAAGCTCCTTGCGCGCCTGCGTCAGCAGCGCCTCAAGCCGGCCACCACTAGCCTCACCCCGATAGGGAATAAAAAAGGCCGCAGCATCAACAATTACAACTTTGGCGGCAAGAGACGCAAAGAGGGCGCCCCTGAGCGCGAGAGCTTGGGGCTTGAGTTTGTCAACCAGCGCACCTTCAAGCTCTTTAACACCATCTTGCTCTTAATCTTCCTTTACTTCATGTACAACCAGTGGAGCGACCTGGCGGGCGTCTTAAGCTACTTAGACCAAATCTACCTCTATCACGATGTCTCCGTGTTCGACGGCAAGACCATCACCAATAGCTTGAGCCTAGGCGATGTGCTCCTTGCCTTAGTCATCATTGCAGTGGCGGTGGTGCTCAATCGCAACTTACCGTTACTCATCGACCGCCTCTTCATGCTCCGCAATAACACTAAGACCAAGAGCGCAAGTTACACCACTAAGATCATCACGGGCTATGCCATCACCACTTTAGCGGTGATCTTGGCCGCAGGTGCAGTTGGGATCAAATGGGAGAACTTGCAGTGGTTAGTTGCGGCCTTATCGGTCGGCTTAGGCTTTGGCTTACAAGAGATTTTCGGTAACTTCGTCTCCGGTATCATCATCTTGTTTGAGCGCCAGCTACGCGTGGGCGACATCGTGACCCTGAACAATCTATCGGGCACGGTCAACAAGATTCGCATTCGCGCTACCACCATCATCTCCTTTGACAACAAGGAAGTGGTCATCCCCAATAAGCAGTTCATCACCGAGGCCCTGACCAATTGGTCCTTGTCCAATACCGTCACCATGATTGAATTTGCCGTCGGCATCTCTTACGACGCCGACCCAACCAGAGCCAAGGAGCTCTTGCGCGGCATCTTGCGCCGCTGCCAAGACCTTAGCCGCGAGCAGCGTCCTAAGGTCTACATCAAGAGCTTGGACACAAGTGCCATCACCATCATGTGCGAGGTCTACGTCAAGGAAATTGGCAAGCGCAAGGTCGTCTTCGATTACCTCAGCACCGAGACGCTGCGCATCTTCAAGGAAAACGGCATCGAGATCCCATTCGATCAATTGGATGTCACCATCCGCAACCTCGACACCAATAAGACCTTAAGCTACCACGAAGAGGATCTGATCAAGGCCGCGGCCCTAGGTGCCAAGGAAGCGCTGCGCTCCCTTGAGGCCGACCCAGCCCCAACCGAAAAAGACGAAGACGCCGCAGCAGCAGCGGAGGACGCCGCCGCAGCTGAGGTAACCGCGGATGAGAGCAAGGCCACCGCGGATGCCGCCACCGCAGAACCGAGCCGGGCCACCGCCAAGCCACGCAAGGTCGCAGCCAAGCCGCGCAAGGCCACCGATCCTGCTTTGGGCTAGAGCAAAGAGTCAGGCCAAAAGCCAGTTCCGCGCCCCGCGTCCGCTAACTAAAGACAGCAGATAACTAAGGGAAGCAGGGCGGCGGCCGTGCCCCGCCTGCGCCTGAGGCAGGGCACAGGCGGGGCGCAGGCGCGCCGAGCACGGGTGGGGGCGGCCATCTTTGGCGCAAAGGTTGCCTAGGAAACGACCGCTTAAGGGAATGTCAGTCCCTTGGGTGCAGCGTTTTCTTTAGGTGGTCTAGGAGCTAAGAGGTGGATCATGAGTGAACCCTTACAGCGGATCAAAAGTGCCGAGAACTATCTGGCCGCGCCCCGCCTCAACTTCTGGCGCATTGCCTTCAAAGTAACCGACGAGGCCTATGACGTCAGCCGCTTCGATCAAATCGAGCTGAGCAATCAGCACTACGAGCTCTTTGCCGATGAGGTGTATTTAGGCAATAGCTGCTACGACCTGTGCCGGATCAAGGGCCATTACCACCGCTTGCACGAGGACTTTGTCCAAGTATATTTGCTCAAGCTCTTTGCGGACACGCCCTTTCCCTGCAATGTCTTAGTCTGGGTCGAAGAAGTGGCGATGGAGCAAGGCAAGTTTGCCCAAGAGCCAACGCCCCTTTATCCCATGAGCTCGCCCCACGAGCTCAAGCGCCTGCTCAGCGCCCAGCGCAAAAATAAAAAGCCTAAGAGCGCTGACGCCAAGCACGCCGAGCACAAAAACGTCGACCTGAGCACCATTGCCCCGGACTACGAAATCTTCTACTGCAATACCCCGAACTTGGTGTGCACCCCGGGCTCAGTCAATGATTTGGTGCTGAGCTTGTGCTGCCGTTACCTTAGGGCCTCACCCAAGCAGCGCGGCGTGACCTTTGGGCGCGCCCACGCCTTTGTCTCAGTGGCCGACGGCAAGGGGATGGTCTTCTTCAAGCAAAACGGCTTTATGGGCCTAGTGCCCCAACTGCCCAGCGCCTCGACCTTAGTGCCCCTGGTGCTGTTAACCGGCTACAGCTTAGGGCTCCAGCACTGCCTGCGCCACATCAACCTCTTACTGAGCCGCACACTGTGCGACAAGCTGCGCAACACCTTTTCCTTTATCAAGCGCACCAAACGCAATCTGCGTGATTTGAGCCTGCTCTACTACAGCGTCACCATCTATCTAAACCAGAGCTTACTGCACAACGCAGTCAGCACCAAGAACCGCTTGGCCCAAGAGCTGTACCAAGAAATCAGCCAGCGCCTTGAACTTACGCGCTACTACCGACTGGTCAAGGAGCAATTAGAGCCTTTGACCGTACTCATGACCCAGCTGCGCATCCGCGAGGTGGTCAAGGCCCAAAGCTCGCTGCGCTTTGCCATTGTCGCCTTAGGCTTTTTCATGGTGGCCTTGGTGGTCTGCGTGTGCGTCATCTTAGGGGTCGAGCCCATGGTGCGCATGCTCAATGAGCTGGGCATCATGCCTGAGGGCTTTCTCAACCTCGCGTCCCCGCCCCCAAAATAATGCCCAACCATAACGCCCAACCAAGCAGCCACCGCCGGGCGCAGCAGCGGCCCAAGCCCAGCGCGCCTGCAGCGCGCGCCGCAAGGGGCGCCTGAAGCGCGGCCCCAGCAAGCCCCCAGTGCCGGGGTGCCGCTTACGGCGACACACCGGCACTGGGGGCGTTGCCCCGCTTTTCATAACGGTGGTTTGGGGGTAAAATTGCGGGTTTGTGCACCTGCCAACTTTTTGTTGATTTTATGAGATAAATCACATAGAATTAGGCAGATCACAGCCTTCCGTTAGACTTGGCGTCACCCCTTTGCCTTAGGTGGAGTGATGAAAGTCGCACCCAATCTTCTATCTTCCCTTAACCCAGCGCTGCTTTGACTCACCGCGTGAGCCTAATCACGTATGGCCTTAAGGTAAGTATCAGGCAAGCAAGCCCGCCGCTTGGGCGCGCCATGTTTGAGTTTGGGTTCTAGGTTTGGCTGCTTATAATTTTTGCCAAAGTGCACTATTCCGGCTGTCGCGTATCCTAACGGGCTTTGCGATAGCTTTTGTTTAACTGACCTTTTTAGGAGATCAATAGTGGCCCGTATCGCTGGCATCAATGTGCCTGATCACAAGATCGCCGTGATTGCTCTGCAATCGATCTACGGCATCGGCCCTACTCGTGCTCGTGACATCTGCAAGGCAACTGGGGTTCAAGAGTTAACCAAGTTCAAGGAGTTAGATGAGGCTACCTTGGACAAGATCCGTGCTGAAGTCGCTAAGTACACCGTTGAGGGTGACTTACGCCGTGAAGTTTCCATGAACATCAAGCGTTTAATGGACCTTGGTGCTTATCGTGGCTTACGTCACCGCCGTGGTCTGCCAGTACGCGGTCAGCGTACCAAGACTAATGCACGTACCCGCAAGGGCCCACGCAAGAGCATTAAGAAGTAAGGAGGCACATGATGGCTGAAGAGATCCAACAAGCTGCAACCCCAGCAACCCCTGCTGCTTCTGCAGCACCAGCTACTAAGGCTACCTCTGCTCCGCGTGCTCGCGGTGGCAAGCGCGGTAAGAAGCAAATCGCTGACGGCGTAGCTCACATCCACGCATCTTTCAACAATACCATCGTCACCATTTCCGATCGTCAAGGTAACACCTTATCGTGGGCTACCGCTGGCGGTTCGGGCTTCCGTGGCTCCCGTAAGTCCACCCCATATGCCGCTCAGGTTGCTGCCGAGCGTGCCGGTGAGGCTGCCAAGGAATATGGCGTTAAGAACCTTGAAGTTTTAGTCAAGGGTCCAGGTCCAGGTCGCGAGTCCTCGATTCGTGCGTTAAATGCGATCGGTTACAAGATCACCAACATCACTGATGTTACCCCGATCCCTCACAACGGTTGCCGCCCGCCAAAGAAGCGTCGCGTCTAATCTGGTATCTGCTTTTTTATTGGAGAAAGATAAATGGCAAAGCATACAGGACCAGCTCTTAAGTTAAGCCGTCGCGAGGGCGTGGATTTATTCTTAAAGTCTGGCGTTCGCTCGATTGATACCAAGTGCAAGTTAGACACTGCACCTGGTCAGCACGGTGCTAACAAGGCTCGCTTATCTGACTACGGTACTCAGTTACGCGAGAAGCAGAAGGTACGTCGTATCTACGGCGTGCTGGAGCGTCAGTTCCACAACTACTACAAGAAGGCTGCTAACATGCCAGGTAACACTGGTGAGAACCTGTTACAGCTGTTAGAAGGCCGTTTAGACAACGTCGTCTATCGCATGGGCTTTGGCTCGACCCGTATGGAGTCGCGTCAGTTAGTCAGCCACAAGGCGATCACCGTCAATGGCCGCGTCATCAACATCCCATCCTATCAGGTTCAGCCATCTGATGAGATCGCTGTTCGTGAGAAGGCCAAGAAGCAGCTGCGCATCAAGAACGCTATCGACCTCGCTGGCCAGCGTGGTTTAAAGCCAACTTGGATTGACGTAGACCACAGCGCCATGAAGGGTACTTACAAGAACAAGCCTGAGCGTTCCGAGCTCCCATCGGACATCAAGGAACAGCTCATTGTCGAGTTCTACTCTAAGTAATAGCTAGGCACGCCTAGCAAGGCAACGCCTGCACTCCTTTTACTATGTGGGGTATCAATAGTGTCAGTTTGTGAGTTACTTAAGCCAAAGCCTGTTGGCTTTACTGAACTGGGCCCAAATCACGTTCGCATCACCTTAGAGCCTTTAGAGCGCGGCTATGGCAACACCTTGGGTGTCGCCTTAAGCGGCATCTTATTAAAGACTCTGCCTGGTTTTGCCTTTGATGCCTTCCAAATCGATGGGGTTGAGGATTTAACTTCGGTCAAAAAGGACATGGTTGAATCCTTAGTTGAGGTGGTGATGAACTTAAAGAAGGTCGCCATTACCTCCAACCACACGATGCAAGGTCCGGTTTGGTGCACCTTAGCCAAGATGGGCGAAGGCCGAGTTCGCGCTGGCGATATCGTATGCCCGGAGGGCATTAGCATCTTAAATCCTGATGCGACTATTTGTACCTTAAAAGGGGCAAAGGCCTCGTTGTCGATGAATCTCCGCGTCGTTTACGGCAACGGATATGTGGTCGCCACTGATCCCAACCACTTACCTGCCAAGGAAAAGAATGAGATCTTAATTGACGCCGCATTCTGCCCGATTACACGCTATGTGTACGAGGTCGAGTCCGCTCGCGTTGAGCAGCGTACTGATCTTGACCGTCTGGTGATCGAACTTGAGACCAATGGCACCATTACGCCGGACGAGGCCTTAATGCGCAGCGCCAATTTACTGTGCGAGCACATGACCAACCTCGTTGACAAGGACGACCTCCCAGAGCGTTCTGCGACGCCATCTGCGCCACCGCTGCCTGATCCTGTGTTATTGCAACCAGTAGAAGATCTTGAACTGACGGTGCGCTCTGCCAATTGCTTAAAGGCAGAGGAGATTCTATATATTGGCGATTTAGTCCAACGCACTGAGGTGGAACTGTTAAAGACGCCAAACTTAGGCAAGAAGTCCTTAACCGAGATTAAGGACGTCTTAGCTACGCGTGGTTTATCGTTGGGTATGCGCATTCCTAACTGGCCACCTCAGAACTTAGCGCGTTCGAAGTAAGCAATTACTGTCAATTCAGGAAGGTTTTCCATGCGTCATCGTTTAGCTGGCCGTCACTTAGGCCGTACGTCTGCCCACCGTGCAGCGCTGTACCGCAATCTTGCTAATGCTTTAATCAAGCACGAGATCATCAAGACCACTTTACCAAAGGCCAAGGAGTTACGTCGCTTCGTTGAGCGTTTAATCACCTTAGCCAAGAACGATTCGGTTGCTAACCGTCGTTTAGCCTTTGCGCGTTTACGCGACAAGGACATGGTCAAGAAGTTATTTGATGAAGTTGCCAAGGCCAGCGCTGAGCGCAACGGCGGCTACACCCGCGTTTTAAAGTGCGGTTTCCGTCAAGGCGATCAAGCTCCTATGGCTTACATCATGTTGGTTGATCGCACCAACTTAGACAACGACGAGGAGTAATTAGCCGCCCTAGGCTAACTCCTCGGGGCAAGGGCGCACCGCCCCCGCCCCAGAGCGCTAAGCCCCAGCCCTGCTAAACTAGGCATAGCCATGCCTCACTAGGTACCGCCATGCCTCACTAGGCACCGCCCTTAGCTTGGCGCCCTGTCTGAGTTCCAAACGGCACCGCAAGTGCATCCTAGTACCATAATACTGGATGTTCTCTACGGTGCCGTTTAGTGCACTCAAGTCCGACCGGACCTTTAGGTGGTAGGTGGCACTCTTGTTCACCAAGCTAAAGGCCGCGGCCTGACTTGAGTGTGCTAATGCCCACTTGGCTTTTCATCAGCGCGCTCCATCCGTGCCGGTCACGCCTACCTACCTATCGGTCGTATAAGACCGTGTTCCCACTGCCTTAATCACGAGCGATAGGCGCGCGCCCCTAAGCTCAGGACAAGCCAAAACTACCAACCATTTTGAGGGTGGAACCTTGGAGCAAATTGATTTTCTCAGGCCATCAATCAAGGCCATCGAGGAGATTGCACGCAACAAAACCCGTGTAACCCTTGAGCCTTTTGAGCCCAACTATGCCCAGATTCTGGGTACCGCATTGCGTCGCATCATGCTCTCCTCGCTTCCAGGCTATGCCATTACTGAAGTGGAGATTGCAGGTGCCGTTCATGAGTACATGGCCCTTGAGGGGATCCAAGAGGATGTCTTATTAATCCTGTTAAACCTCAAGGAAGTCGCTGTCGCCTGTGAAAGTTCAGTTACGACTGAACAGATCTTACACATCAAGAAGGTTGGTGTTGGCCCAGTTACCGCAGGTGACATTGAGTGCCCAGCCAATGTTGAGATCAAGAACCCAGACTTGGTGCTGTGCCACATCACCGATCCGGACACTGAGCTCAACATGACGCTGCACGTCACCCAAGGTCGCGGCTACGTCCAAGCGCAGAACCAGCCCTTTGTTGAGAACGGTGACAACCGCTTTATCGGCCGTCTGTTAATCGACGCTTCGTTCTGCCCAGTGCTCAACGTTGCGGTGCACCCACGCACCTTAAACAACGGCATGGAAGCCTTAGATCTCACCATTGAGACCAACGGCACCATCGCCCCAGAGGTTGCGATTTCCTTAGCGGCCACCATCTTTGCCGAGCAGCTCAACTCCTTTGTTGACATCCGCAACAGCGTTGAGCCGGCCGAGGACACTTCGTTCCGTCCGCTCATCGATCCTAAGCTCATTTGCCCAGTTGAGGATCTGGAGCTCACGGTCCGTTCGGCTAACTGCTTAAAGGCCGAAGGCATCAAGTACATCGGTGACCTAGTACAGCGCACCGAGGTCGAGCTGTTAAAGACGCCAAACTTAGGCAAGAAGTCCTTAACCGAAATCAAGGACGTCTTAGCCGAGCGTGGCCTGTCTTTGGGCATGCGCCTTGAGCACTGGCCGCCATCGGATATCGACATCCGCTAGCGTGACCGCGCATTCGGCGCGCTCGTCTTGCCCCATGCGGGGCTAACTAGGGGCCACCTTACGGTGGCCCTTTGTTTTAGCCGCACGCGCAACAACTGCCAGGCCCGGGGGACGCAACCTCAGGCTCTGCGCCGCGCGAACGCAGCCGCCCGGGGGCTGCGTTACCGCCGCCGGGCGGCGCAAGGGCGGAGCGCTATGGCATAATGGCCCCGACCGCTTCGGTCGTAACCACTTTCTTGGAGAGCCTCATGGACTTAGATTCGTACTTACGGCGCGGCAGCGAGCTGGCCGCCACGCTCGACCTCAATGACTTAACCGACGCGGGCATGGAGAAGCTCGAGGATCTCGCCCTTGATATGGCGCACGGCGCATGGAATCCAATTTTAAACCCGGAATTGGGTGCCACCGCCGATAAGCTCTGGCACGATGTCTTTGAAAAGAATTTCTACGACCTCTCCATCCAAGTCGATATCCCAGAGGACGGCTACTGGAAGCCGTTTGACCCAGATCCTGAGGGCGATAACGAAACCCACGCCGACCCGCTCTTTGCCGACTTTGCCGATGAAGACGACATGGCCGAGGCCGATGGCGGTGAGAGCATTGAGCGCCCTGACTACACGGCGTTAAAGGTGCTGTTAATTGCCAGCGACACCCGCCCGGCACACGCTGGGGACAGCTTTATCTTGGCAAAAATCTATGTGCGCGTTGAGCTGCCCCTCTCCCAGTTTGAGCACCAAGCCCCGGGTTCGGCCACCATCTTCTTCTTCCCTGAGATGCAAGATGAGAGCGATGTGACCAGCGGCCTCACCATCTCCCCTGCTAAAAATAGCCCGGAAGCAGAGGCGTCCGACGAGCAATAGTGCCGTCCAAAGAGCACATTAAGACTGTGCGCCAGCGGCAGCGCAAGCGGCGGCGACGCAGCGACAGCGCAAGCAGCGGCGCGCTAGCGGCGGTTTATCGCGCCTCGGCCCCGGAAGCGCCGCCTTAGGCGCGCGGCGTCAGCAGCTTGCTGATGAAGTCGTGGGCTAGGCGGTAGATTTCCTCGCTGGGCACCGTGCGCAAGTCGGTGCTGCCGACAAAGCGGTGGCTCATGCTGGCCCCGGCCGGATCATCACAGGCATAGACCGGAGCCCAGCGCCCATAATTTACCGGATCATCGTTATAGAAGCTCAGCTGCGGCACGGCGCTGGCGCAGGCTAAGTGCACCGCCGCGGTGTCGATGGTGATAAGGCCCTGCAAGTTGTCGATGTAAGTGCAGTAGTCGAGGACCGAGCAGTGCGCAGGCAGCAGCCGAATGCGACTGCCAATCAAGGCTTGCTCATCAGGGGAGAGGAGCGCGGTGGTGGCGTCGATATAAGCCTGTTGGCTGCGCGCCACCAAGAGCAGCACCCGGCTGTCGGGGTGCGCGGCCAAAATCATGTGAATTAGGGTCGCGACCACCTCTGAGCTCAGCTGACGGCGCTCCGAGGCGCCGCACGGATTGATGCCGATGTAGCGGTCATGCTCCGGCAGCTCCAACTCAGCGCGAATGTGCGCCGAGCGCTCCGGGGTGATAAAGGGCACATAGGCAATGGGGCTGGGGGTCACGCCGCCGCGCTCTAAAAATGCGGCAAAGGCCAAAGCGATCGGCTGGTCGTAGGTGCGACCATGAAACAAAAACAAGTTGATCTCATTTAAGCGCGGATCGCAGCCTGCGATGTAATCAGGCTTGAGGTGGTAATTGAAGATAAAGTCGCGCGGACGGTAATTAGGCTCAGTGGAGAGCACCACGTCGACCTTACCGCCTTCGGTGACAATCTTGTGGCACAGCGCCGCAATCTCTGGCTGCTTCGGCTTACGCGCAACTGGATAGACCGCAGTGGCGCCCAGCACCTGAGTGTAAATCGGCACTAAGTTTTCCGGGCACACCACCGACAAGCGCGGCTTATGGGGCAAGTCGAGGAAGTTGCGGTAGAAATGGCTCATCACCGCGGTGTCGCCAAGCTTGCCGTCAACCTTGAGCACGACCATATGGGAGACCTTGCTCCAAGCAAAGTCCTCGGGCTTGCCCTGAGGCTGATAGTGAAACTTGGAGCGCGCCCAATTGAAGCGAATCAAATCGCGGTAATAAAAGAATTTCTGCTTGAGCGCCATGGCCCTGCTTCTCCCTAACCTACGACCGTGCGTTCCGGGCGCTGCCCCGCGGGCGTTCGCCGTCCCGCGCACATGCGCTGCCCCTCAGGCTCAGCGCCCCAGTTCGGAGCTCAGTGCAGATCCCATGGGGCCTGAGGCCGGGTGCAGCTACGGCATAATCTCGATGGGGGTGCCCGGGTCGATGAGCGAGATAAACTCGTCGATCTCCGGATTTAAGATGGCGATACAGCCATTGGTCCAATCCGAGCGCTGCACCGTGTCCTCATAGACACTGTTAGATGGCGGCTGACCGTGCACCATGATCATGCCCCCCGGATCGACGCCCATGCGTGCGGCCTCGGCGCGATCTTGCTCATTGGGGTATGAGATGTGGAACGCGCGATAATAGTAAGAATCGTTCTTGACATAGTCAAGCGTGTACAGGCCCTCGGGGGTACGGCGATCACCTTGGTAGATCTTATCGCCCTGCGGCCGATCTGACAGCGCAATCCAGTAGGTGCGCACCTGCGCGCCGTCCTTGAGCAGCACCATCTGATGGCGCGACTTGTAGACCTCGACCTTATCGACTAAGTTCTTACGCTCGGCGTAATTGGCAGGATATAGGGGCAAGCTCGAGATGCGCTCTAAGCGCTGATAATCGTACTCAGGGTCGGGCCGAATCACTTGGCGCACCATAGCCCGATACAGCTCAGGCGGCGTGTTGGCCTCAAGCTCTGGTGAGATCTGCGCGTGATAACGCACCGCGGTACTGCTGGTGCTGCAGCCTGCCGCTAAGCACCCCATGACGAGGGCCAAAGTGGCGCCCCCGACGGCACGCCTCCAGCCGGTAACAACTTGAGCAAACAAGATCGCAAGCGCGATCGCAAGCGAACTGGGCTGTCTCCCCATGAACAAGCTCCCGGTTAAGACCTATTCTCAGGACAAAGTGCAATTAAGAGGCGCGCCCGGCCCCTGAGCCACAACTGTAACGACCCAAGGGGCGTTGGAGCGCCTTTTCCCCGGGCGCAGCACTGAGCTGCGCTAAGATTGAAAGCGTGGACCCGCGCCCGGTACGGCGGCGGCCGCGCGCAGCGGTCGCGCGCGGCGGCGGTGACGTCAGGCGCGCTTTGATGTGGACAAGGCGCAAAAAGCGTGTAAAATGATTACTTTTTACGCCAACCTATCCAAGCGAGCGCAAATTCATGTGTGGGCCGCGCCCAACCAGCGCCGCCTAACCAGCGCCCCTACATCCTAGCGGCGCGACCGCGCCTGCTTGGCGCCAGCACTATTTGTGCCGATGGGTACGGGATTTCCGCAGCACGATTTTAGCCTATTTTCCGAAGTTCGGTGAGTTATGAGCGAGACGAAACTAAGTGATCTGAGCCTTGAGGGGGTTGAGCGCATGCCGCTCAAGACCTTTGCCCAGGATGCTTACTTAAACTACTCCATGAGCGTGATCCGCGACCGCGCCTTACCGTCAGTGTCCGACGGTATGAAGCCGGTGCAGCGGCGCATCATCTACGCCATGGCGAAGCTCGGCATCACGGCCAAAGCTAAACACGTTAAGTCGGCCCGTACCGTCGGTGAGGTCTTGGGAAAGTACCATCCCCACGGCGATAGCGCCTGCTACGAGGCCATGGTCTTGATGGCCCAGCCCTTTACCTATCGCTATCCGCTCATTGACGGCCAAGGTAACTGGGGTGACGTCGAAGACCCTAAGTCCTTTGCGGCCATGCGTTACACCGAGGCGCGCTTATCGCCCGCCTCCGAGCTGTTGCTCGAGGACTTGAACCTAGGTTGCGTGCAATGGCAACCTAACTTCGACGGCACCGTCGAGGAGCCTAAGGCGCTGCCCGCGCGCGTGCCTAACATCCTGCTCAACGGCACCATGGGTATTGCCGTGGGCATGGCCACCGATATTCCGCCCCACAACTTAAATGAGCTGGTCAAGGCTACCTGCCACCTTATCGACCACCCTAACGCCACGGTCAAGGAGCTGATGAAATATGTCCAAGGCCCGGACTATCCGTGCGGCGCCGACATCATCACCCCCAAGGCTGAGCTCTTACGCATTTACGAGACGGGCAAGGGCACGATTAGAAGCCGTGCGGTCTACCATGAGAGCAAGGAAGGCATCGTCATCACCGCGCTGCCCTACCAAGTGGGCGTGGGCCAAATCGAAAAAGAATTGGCCGACCTCATGGCCAAAAAGAAGCTGCCGTGGGTCTCCGATCTCATTAACGCCAGCGACCATGAGACTCCATGCAAGCTTATCATCGTGCCGCGCTCCAACCGCGTCGATGTTGCTGAGCTGATGAGCCACCTCTTTGCCACCACCGACTTAGAGGGCACTTATCGCGTCAACCTCAATATTCTGGGCCTGGACGGCAAACCCCAGGTCAAGGACTTGCGCACCATTTTGCACGAGTGGCTGACCTTCCGCACCGAGACTGTAACCAAGCGCTTTAACCACCGCTTGTCCGCGGTGCAAAAGCGCTTGCACTTGCTCGCCGGCCTCAAGGCGATTTTCCTCAACCTAGATGAGGTCATCGCCATTATTCGCACAAGCGATGACCCCAAGACTGAGCTCAAGCAGAAGTTCTTGCTCACAGATGAGCAAGTCGACTACATCTTGGAAACTAAGCTGCGCCAATTAGCCCGCTTGGAAGAAGAGAAGATCAACGCCGAAATCGACAAGCTCACGGCCGAGCAGCATGACTTAGAAGAGCTCTTAGCGCACCCTGAGAAGCTGATGGGCTTTATCAAGGCCGAGCTGCAAGCTGATGCCAAGAAGTATGGCGACAAGCGCCGCTGCGCCGTGGTCGAGCGCGATGAGGCCAAGGCCCTCGATTTAGTAGCAGCAGCCCCGGCCCAGGTCATGACCGTAGTGCTCTCGCGCATGGGCTGGGTACGTGCCGCCACCGGTGCCAATATCGATCCGCTCAGCTTATCCTATAAGAGCGGTGATAGCTTCCTGGCGCAAGCGGTGGGCCGCTCCAACCAATATGCGGTGTTCCTGAGCAACTTAGGACGCAGCTTTAGCCTCTTGATCAAGGACTTGCCATCGGCACGCGGCCAAGGCGAGCCGATCTCAACCAAGATTGCGCTCCAGCCAAATGAGGTCATCTGCGCGGTGCTCACCGGCAATGTCGAAGACCTGTTCTTACTGGGCTCAGACAAGGGCTATGGCTTTATCTGCCGCCTGAGCGACCTCATCACGCGCAATAAGGCCGGTAAGGCCGTGGTGACCTTAGATGAGGGCGCAACCTTACTGCGTCCGGTCAAGGTCGCACACCAAGAGAGCTGCATCGTGGCGCTGGCTAGCAAGCAAGGCAAGCTCTTGTTCTATAAGGCCAGCGAATTGTCGCTTCTGCCGCGCGGCAAGGGCCTCAAGCTCATGAAGATTGCGAGCGCCAAATTAAAGAGTGGCGAGGACGGCATCTTAGATCTGTGCGTACTCAATGAAGGCGACAGCCTCATGGTCCACGGCATCAAGGGCAAGATTAAGCTCTCAGCCGAGGCCATCGCCGAGCGCTTAGGCGAGCGCGAGCGCACCGGCGAATCAATGCCAAGCAAGATGAAGGGCATTGAGTTCTTAGAGCGCATCCCGGCCATCATCAGCGAAATCGCGGCCGCGCCGGATGCGGCCGCCCCTGACGGCGCCGCCTCCGCGCACTAAAGTCCGCCCGCAGGGAGCGCCGCTGCGCTTGGCGCCATGGGCGCCGTGAGGCGCGCGACGGCCCACAGCCTAGCCTAGCCTATTTTCGGGGAGCCAACGGCTCCCCATTTGGTTAGGCGCCGCTCAAGGTGAGCAGGCTTTGGCCTTGGTGCACTTGGTCCCCGGCTGCCACCTGCTCGTTGTGCGTTAAGTGCACGCGCTCAGGCAGAGTGCAGATGACCAAAACCGTGGGCTCAAAGCCCGCGGCCACGATTTGTGCTCGGTCAAATTGCATCAGGGGCTCGCCGCGCGTAACTTTGGCCCCTGGCTCCTTGAGCAACTTAAAGTACTTGCCCTCTAAGCGGACCGTATTGATGCCCACGTGCAGTAAAATCTCGCTCTCCAGCGGACCTTTGAGCCCCACCGCATGGGCAAAGACGATGTCCGAGCTCAAGGTACCGTCGCACGGGGCAACGAGCACATCGCCCTCAGGATCGAGGGCATAGCCATCGCCTAACATCAGCGAGCTGAAAATCGGGTCGTTAACTTCAGTTAAGGGCACAAATTTTCCTGCCGCCACCGCACCGATGCTGACGCCCCAGTCAAGCCCAGCCTGCGCGCCGACCTGGGGCTTGCTTGGGCCGCGCCACATGAAGCTCACCGCTAAAGCTAAGCTAAAGCAGCTGACTACTACCGCAATAAAGCACCACAACGGAACGAGGCTGGCGCTGGTATTCGGCCGGTAGGCTAGCACGAAGGCAAAGGTACTCGAGAGCGAAATCGAGTACATATGCACGCCCGCCATGGCAATGAGCAAGCCCCCCACGCCCCCGATTAAGCACACGATCAAGAGCAGGCGGCTCTTGGGCAGCAAATAGCGGTATAAAGCCGGCTCGGTGATGCCAAAGACCACCGCTAACACCGAAGCATTGCGGGCATAGGTAAGCTCCTCACTGCTGACTGCCTCTTGGTGCTTACGACAGCGTAGCGTCAGGTATTGGCCGAGCATAGCGCCCGCAGTTGCAGCGGTGGTGGCCATGACCATGGCGATGGTCATGTCGTAGCCTAAAATCGAGAGATTGGTCAGCATCACCGGGCTAAAGACCCAGTGCAGGCCAAGCAAGACCAATAACTCCCAGCAAAAGCCCATGACCAAGCCCAAGAGCCACGGGCTGTGCTCATAGAGACTAAGCAGGCTCCCCGAGATGACATAGCCTAATGCCGTAAAGAGCGGGGCAATGAACAGCACTACCAGCGGCAAACAAAAGCACAGGCAAATAAAGGGCAAGACTAAGGGCTGAACCGAACTTGAGATGACGCGTGCGACCAGTCGCTCTAATTTGGCATTGAGCACCGCCGCAGCCAAAATCGGCAGGACACTAACGGTATAGCGGGCAAAGTCAAAGCGCGCAGAAACCAAATCTTGCAGCCATAAGAGCAAGGGCACGGTGATGGTGTCATAGCCGGGCATGATGGCGCAGAGCATGCGATAAAAGGTCGGCACCAAGCACAACCCCAGCACAATGCTCACCATAGGACTTGATTTAAGCCATTTGGAGCAGTTGTAGCCGAGCAAGACCGGCAAAAAGTCCATCAAGAGCAAGAAGCAGGAGTTAAGGAAGCTGTACAGGCGATCACTGGGGTCGAGTAAGCCGGTAAATACTAACAGGCCCGTCAGGGCACTTAAGCTCGCGGTCGCGGTCAAAAAGCCAATTAACGGCAAGATTGCGGCCGCAATGAGGCTGGTTAACTTGGCACAACCTGTAGCAATTAAGGATCCGATAGAACCGCTCGGCAGGCGTACCGCCTCGGCGCTGCGCGGATTAGGCTGCGCACTGACCGGCAAGCCCAAGTCCGCCTCATTTCCTTGCTGCGGCACCTCTAAGAACTCGCTTTTGGTGAGCACGGGCGAACTCACCTCTGAGCCCACTACCTGCTGGAGCGCCAAGCACAATAAGTCGACCGGGCCTTTGATGATGAGCTGCAGCTCATAGCCCTGAGTGATGACATTTAATACCGCCGCGTGCGCCTTTAAGGCGGCCAGATTAACTAAGGACTTTTGGCTAACATGCACGCGCAGGCGCGTGGTGCAGTGACTGAGGCGCTCGATATTGCGCGCGCCGCCCAGCTCTCTGAGCAAAGCGGCGCACAGGGCATCGGCGGCGGCTTGATCGGTGGTGAAATTAGTGTCCTTGGGTGGCATGACGCACGCGCTCAATGTGGACGGTGAGGAAGGTGATTTCATCGCGTCCTAGGTCGTGGCCAAACTTCTTTTTGACATAGAGCCCAATGCGCTGAACGCAGCTGTAGGCCACAGGATAGTGCTTTTTGACTTCATCGAAGAGAAAGTCAGCGCTTGGGGTGAGCTCTTCTTGACGCAACAGACGATGGGCAAAGAACTTTAAGTGGGTGACAAAGCGGGTGTAGTCGAGACTGTGCTCTTGCGGTTTTATCCCCAATTGGGTGTTGACGATGGTGATGATATCGGCGATCAGGCGCGTCACCTCCAAGGTCTTAGGCATGTTCTCATCCAAAGCCGCGTTGACCAAGTGCAGCGCAATAAAACCTGCTTCATCCTCAGGCAGATTAAGCCCGGTCTGATCCCGAATCAGCACCAAGGCATCCTCGCCCAAGGCATATTCTTCGGGGTAGAACTGGCGAATTTCTTGGAGCAAGGCATTGACCACATGCTCGCCGCGAATCAGGCGCTGGAGCGCATAGTAGATATGGTCCGCCAGAGCCAAGGTCAGGCTATTGTGAAAGGACAGGTGCAAGCGCTGTCCGGCTTGGGCGACCAACTGCGCGCACACTTGATAGAGCTCGGGGGGAATGGAGTCCACGCTCTCAGGGACAGCCGCAGTGGCGTGCTCAGCCTGCTCTAAAGCAAAGACCTTTTCGATCCGGGCAGCATCGACCTCAGCGCCGACCTTAACCTGAAAGCCCAAGCCCTTGCCCATCACCACTTTTTCTTGCTGGGCGTCGTCTTGGACGATCACCACATTGTTGTTAAGCACCTTAACAATGCGCATCTTGCCTGCCTGTCCCCATCCCGAAAGCTCTATCACGGGGACTTACGCCCCGCGCGCCCGCATAGGCGAACCGTTAGCATGGCATTGTAGCAAAAGTTATCGCACCCAAAAGTGTCGGCGTCACGCGGGCGCACTCCCGGCCGTATGCAGACCGCAGCGCCGCCAGCGCCGTCGGCGCCGCCAGCCCCGCTTCGCGCGCCGCGCCGGGCACCAATCACTGGTGGCTTCGCACCGAGCGCGGGGCGCCCGCACTGGGCACCAATCACTGGTGGCTTCTCACCATGCCCATGTGCTCAAGCTTACGCAAGCCATAGCTTTGGTAGTAGCCGCGGGCTTGGACGTCGCCGAACATGAGCCACTCGTGGTTTTCTTGCAGCGCAGCCATGACATCATCCGGGCGGCAGCTTAATGGGTACACCAAGGCGCCTAAGAGCATGTTGCCGCTCTTGTCTGCCCCAACGGCCCACGCGCAGCGTGGGGCAGCGGGCGTGCTTGCGACTCCTTGCTCAAGGGACCGCGGCGGCGCAAGAACGGCCTATTTTCGCCGTCAAACTGCGCGCCGTTATGATTCGTGGGTATAATGAGCCGTTCAGGCTGGGGCCAATGAGCATGGCACAATGAGCATGGCAGTAAGGCAGTAAGCTTGGTGCCGGGGGCTGGGTAAGCCCACCGCGGATCAATCCGCAATGCCCGCGCGCAGTGCCAGTGCACAGTGCCACCCCATCGTGTCACTGCGCAGTGCCACCGCGTGCTCGCGCTGCCGTTGCGCCTGCGCAGGCGCGCCCGGTTCTAGCTTGAGATTTTTCTTGTTGCAAGAAAAGAGAAAAGTTGCATGTACATGACCACAGATGAGATCCGTCAAACGTATCTCAACTTCTTCAAGGATCATGGCCATGAGATCGTGCGATCGAGCTCACTGGTGCCGTACAACGATCCGACTCTTCTTTTCACCAACGCCGGTATGAATCAATTCAAGGATATCTACTTAGGCAAGGAAAGAAGATCTTATATCAACGCGACCACTGCCCAAAAGTGCGTGCGCGCTGGTGGTAAGCAAAACGACCTCGACAACGTAGGTTACACTGCGCGCCACCACACCTTCTTTGAGATGCTGGGCAATTTCAGCTTCGGTGGTTACTTTAAGAAGGAGGCGATCACCTACGCTTGGACCTTACTGACCGAGGGCTTTAAGTTACCTAAAGAGTCCTTAATGGTCACGGTCTACGCCGAGGACGACGAGGCCTACAATGTCTGGCACAACGACATTGGTTTACCGCCTGAGAAGATCGTCCGCATTGGCGACAACAAGGGTGGGCGCTACAACTCCGATAACTTCTGGCAGATGGGCGATACCGGCCCATGCGGCCCATGCTCCGAGATCTTCTACGACCACGGGCCTCAAATCTGGGGTGGCCCTCCAGGCTCACCTGAGGAAGACGGTGATCGCTTCATCGAGATCTGGAACATCGTGTTCATGCAATACAACCGTCAGGCCGACGGTACCTTTGAGCCTTTAGGCAAGCCGATGATCGACAATGGCCTAGGCCTTGAGCGTATTGCGGCGGTGCTCCAAGGCGTGCACTCCAACTACGATATCGATCTGTTCCGTGACTTAATTGACAATGTCGCCGCCATCTTAGGGGTCAGCGACAAGTCCAATAAGTCGCTGCGCGTCATCTCCGACCATATTCGCTCGTGCTCGTTCTTGATTGCAGATGGCGTCTTGCCATCCAATGAAGGCCGCGGCTACGTACTGCGTCGTATCATCCGCCGTGCCGTCCGTCACGGGCGCTTATTAGGCGCTAAGGACGTCTTCTTCTACAAGGTTGTGGCTAAGTTAGTCGAGCTCATGGGCAAGGCTTACCCTGAGTTAGTCGAGCAACAGGCCTTAATTGAGCGCACCTTAAAGAAAGAGGAAGAGCAGTTCTTAAACACCTTGGATCGTGGTTTAGCGCTGTTAGACGCCGAACTTGAGAAGTTAGGCGCCGAGCGCACCATTCCAGGTGAGGTCGTCTTCAAGCTCTACGATACCTACGGTTTCCCAGCTGACCTGACCCAAGACGTAGTACGCGATCGCGGCTACATTGTGGACATGGAAGGCTTTGACAGCGAGATGCAAAAGCAGCGTGAGCGCTCCAAGTCAGCTTCGACCTTTGGCGTCGACTACAACAAGGAGTTAAAGCTCAACGCTGAGACCGTGTTCACCGGTTATGATAAGACTGAAGATCAGGGCAAGATCATTGCGCTGTTCAAGGGCATTGAAGCCTGCGATCAAGTCTTAACCGATGAGCAAGCCGTGATTGTCTTAGATCAGACCCCATTCTATGCCGAGAAGGGCGGTCAGGTCGGCGATACCGGTGAGATCCGCTGCGGCCACAACCTCTTTATCGTCGAGAACACCAAGTACGTCGGCAAGGCTGCTATTCACGTAGGCCGCGTCGAACTAGGTGAGTTCAAGTTAGGCGACGAGTGCCGCGCCATCGTCAACAACGAGCGCCGCT
This sequence comes from Candidatus Anaerobiospirillum stercoravium, assembly GCA_019113025.1. Classification (GTDB taxonomy): domain Bacteria; phylum Pseudomonadota; class Gammaproteobacteria; order Enterobacterales; family Succinivibrionaceae; genus Anaerobiospirillum; species Anaerobiospirillum stercoravium. The sequence continues at coordinate 29,609 of DXIF01000038.1, forward strand.
TAGGCATTAGGGCCCACCACTCGGCCACCCACTTGCTGCACTCGGCGCTGCGTGCGGTCTTAGGCGATCACGTCCACCAAAAGGGCAGCTCGGTTGGTCCTGACCGTCTGCGCTTTGACTACTCGCACCCACAGCCGCTCTCGACCCAAGAGCGTCAGCAGGTAGTAGCCTTAGTCAACCAGTACATTCGTGCTAACGACCCAATCGTCACCGAGGTCATGGACTTAGAGGCCGCCAAGCAAAGCGGTGCTCAGGCCCTGTTTGACGAGAAGTATGAAGGTCAAGTGCGCGTGGTGACCATGGGTGACAGCTCCAAGGAGCTGTGCGGTGGTACCCACGCCAGCCGCACCGGCGATTTAGGCTACTTCCTGATTGTCAGCGATGAGGCCATTGCCTCGGGCATTCGCCGCATCGAGGCCATCACTGGGGCGGCCGCCATTGAGTATCAGCAGACGGTGTCGCGCGTGGTCGCTCAAGCCTGCAATATGCTCAAGACTGACAACTTCAGCATTGTTGAGCGCGCCAAGTACATGATCGACCGCACCAACGCCTTAGAGCATGAGAACATGCTGTTAAAGGAGAAGTTAGTGCATGTTGAGTGCGAGGCTTTGGCCCACAACACCCAAGAGATCAAGGGCGTGACGGTCCTAGTCCACACCTTCAAGGGCTATTCGATCCGCGAGCTGCGCATTGCAGCGGACAGCTTAAAGGACAAGCTGCCAAACTCGGTAGTAGTCTTAGCCACGGTCGATGAGGAAGGCTCCAAGGTCAACCTGATTGTTGCGATCTCCAAGGAATTAACCGCCAAGGTTAAGGCCGGTGACTTAGCCAACACCGTTGCCGCCCAGGTTGGGGGCAAGGGCGGTGGCCGTCCGGAGATGGCTCAAGCTGGTGGCACTAAAGTTGAAGGCTTAGCTGCAGGTTTAGCTTTAGTCGAGCCGTTCTTACAGGAGCGTTTGTAAATGTTAGTAATATCCCAGAAGAAGGGTGAGAAGCTGAGGATCGGACGGGATATTACTATCACTATTCTCGAGTCCAAGGCAGGAAAGGTGCGCCTGGGCATTGAAGCGCCGCAGGAGCTTGAGGTGATGCGCGAGTCCTTGTACCGCGAGCGTAAGCAAGCCCCCGGCGCCAACAGCGCCAGCGCCAGCAACGGTACCAGCAACGGCAACAAAGCCCCGGGCAAAAAGCCCAGCGCAGAAACCAGGGGCGAGGTCAAGGGCGAGGTCAAGGGCGAGGCTAAGGGTCCCGCCCCTGTCGGCCAAAGCCCAGCACCAAGCGCCGAGCTCAGTGCCGAGCCAAGCTCTACTGATGCCGCACCGGCGGCGAGCGCCGCTGACGCGGTAGCCGCTGGCGACAGCGACGCAAGCGCCTCAGCCTAAGCGCGACTGCCCAAGGCTAACTTAGCGCCTGAGTGCAGTCCGAGCGATTCGAGCGTTACCTCAGAGCCCAACGGCGCCGCCCTAAACCGGCGTTAAGTTAGCTCCTAAAAGCCATGTCCTAGGACATGGCTTTGTTATCTGTGCTCAGCCTCACTCTCCTGCGCACCGCACTTTGCGTGTCCGCGGCCCCGCCCTAGCAAAGCTGGGACAAGGCGGAGCAAGCTGGGATCGGATGGAATAAGGTGGGACAAGGTGAGATAAGGTGAGATAAGGTGGGGCAATTAGTGCCAAAATTTTCTGAGATCACGCTTGACATCCAAAGTCAAAACCACCATAATGCGCGCACACAGTCGCGGAGAGATGACCGAGTGGCTGAAGGTACTCCCCTGCTAAGGGAGCATACGACCTAAAAGTTGTATCGAGGGTTCGAATCCCTTTCTCTCCGCCAGCACAACAACCGTAAGGTTGTTTTTTTATGCTCACATGTTGTATCTATGAACTTCAAGTAAAGCACCGTTGCGCGCGACTCCAATCAGCGCCGCGTCCCCCTGCGTTCCGTCCCACTCGGCGCACCGCCCCTCCCAGCACAGCGTCCCTCCCTGCGCTGCCAACGGCGCCCCCCACGGCGCCGCACAGAGCATTAGGGCATTAGGAACGCGTCGCTCTACGGGCGTGCGCTGTAGCCTGCCCCCATCGGCGGGGCCCAACCTGAATCTGGGCCCAGCACCGTGCCCCTCAGGGCCCCACAGGGCCGCTGCTGGCACTTAGTACCACGCGCTGAGCGCGCACCAGGCGCCATGGAACAAGGGCGCTGTAGCTGGGCAGCGCCGAGCGGCCCCGAGAGGCCCAGATGAGGCCCTGCGACGCGGTTAATTCTGAGGGGGAGGCACGGGATGGGGTAACGCGGACGAATGAGCGCAGCGCGGGGCGCATGGGGGCAGCGCGGCCCGGTCCGGGCACACGCCCGCACAGGCCCAGCATGAGACCTGAATGAGGCCAAAATGAGAGTCGGCGGCGGGGCCGGGGCCAGTTGGTGCGGTGAAACGGGGCAGGCATCTTCCCAATAAAGCACAGCTATCCATCATAAACCCGATATATAAGCCAATTGTGAAAAAATTTTGAGATTTTGGTAAAAACTCTTGCCATGTCACATTTTTTTGCTATAATGGCGGCCACTTGATGCGCTGATGCAGTCAAGTTATGACCACGCACCCGTAGCTCAGCTGGATAGAGTAATCGGCTACGAACCGATCGGTCGGGAGTTCGAATCTCTCCGGGTGCGCCATTTCAAGTCATAACGTTAACGTATTAGTCATTAAGCTGCGCACCCGTAGCTCAGCTGGATAGAGTAATCGGCTACGAACCGATCGGTCGGGAGTTCGAATCTCTCCGGGTGCGCCATCTTCCATTCGGCGCTGCTTGCAGTTGACCGAATTTTTTTGTCTCTAAATTCCCACCTTTCCCCTCAAATTCTTTACCGCGCTTTGTTTTTGCTTGGGCTCACGGCTTTAGTCGTGCGGCCTTGTGGCGTTTGTAGGCGCTCCAGCCGCGCCGCCTGTGGCAGCGTTAACGCGCACCAAGTGCGTGCTTGGTACACGCTTGATGCGGAGCAAAATCGTGGATGCGTTTTTGCCCGCGCAAGGGTAAGATAGCAAGCCCGGCGCCATAAAGTCGGGGGATAATCAAGGCGCTGTGGCGGCTCGGCAGCGGCAGCCCAGAGCCGATGCGCCGTCCAATTTCTCGGCCCCCAATGCCGATAAATATAGGAGAGCTGAGCGTCAAGCCAAGGCCTGATTGAACCTGACTTGACCCAAATCGGGCTGATGCGCGCTTGCTTGCTGAGACGCTTGTTTAGGCGCTTGCTGGGATGCAGCTGAGACGCAGCTTGGGATGTATTGTTTGGTCTTATGATGAGCCGGAGGTCTTATGCCCAACGAGGTTGCTGCACGTAACAACTTGCTTGATCCTCCTAAGGATCTCGACGCCGAGCGCAATTTCCTTGGCGCCATCATTCAAGATGGCTCGCTGCTGTCGGCCGTGGCTGAAGCGATTGGCCCGCTCTCGCCCTTGGACTTTGCGTCCAAGCGCAATAGCCTCATCTACGAAACCATCATGAAGCGCTCGGCGCAGCTTGAGGACTTCAACGTCACGGTGCTGTGCGATCTGCTTGAGACCGATGGACTCTTAGAGCAGGCCGGTGGCCGCGTCTATATCGCCTCGCTCTTAGACAGCGCCAATGCGCCCTCATCGGCGGTCATCGAGTTTGCTCAGATCATCCGCAATAAGTCCAAACGCCGTCAGCTCATTGCCGCTAGTGAGCGCATCATCGACATGTGCTACCAGCCTGAGGGGCGCACGGTCAAAGAGATCTACGACGAGGCGGCCGGCTCGATCTTCAAGCTGGTGGAAAGCTCCAACCAGAACATCGAAGGCCCTCAACCGGCGGTGCCTAAGGCGGTGCAGCTGCTGCTCAAGATCCAAGATGAGCTGCAGCGCGAGTCGATGATGTCGGGCGTGCCAACCGGCTTTGTCGAGCTCGACGAGCTGACGCAAGGCCTGCAACCGGGCAGCCTCAACATCATTGCGGCCCGTCCGTCGGTGGGCAAGACCTCCTTTGCCATGAACATCGTGGCCAATATCGCGATGAACCCCAATGTGCACAAGCCCGCCTTGGTGTTCTCCTTGGAAATGCCGACCGAGCAAATCCTGATGCGTCTGTTGTCGACCTTTGGCCGCGTCAGCATGAACAAGCTCAAGACCGGCGAGGTGCAAAACAACCAGTGGATGGACATGGTGCGCAAGCTCAAGCTCCTTGCTGAAACCGTTAACGGTGAGACGCGCGATAAGCTCTACATCGACGATAGCGGCGATATCACGCCGCTGGAGTTGCGCGCGCGCGCCCGCAAGCTCTATATGGAGCACGGCGGTCTGAGCGTCATCATGATCGACTATATCCAGCTGATGCGCAGCCAAACCAAGGCTACGAGCCGCACCTTGGAAATCGGCGAGATTTCGCGCTCGCTCAAGCTCTTAGCCAAGGAGCTCTCGGTGCCGATCTTGGCCCTCGCCCAGCTCAACCGTGAGGTCGACAGCCGTAAGGATCACCGTCCATTAAACTCGGACTTACGTGAGTCCGGCTCCTTAGAGCAAGACGCCGATATGATCATGTTCTTACACCGTGAGGCCATTTACGGCCCAGCCCCGGGCGGCGAGGACAACTCCAATCAGGCCACCTTGATCATCGGTAAGAACCGTAACGGCGCCATCGCCGATATCGACCTGCACTTTGTGGGCGAGTACACCGCCTTCTTTGATAAGGGCTACGCTGAAGCTCACTTAGGCGCGGGCAGTTCCGGCCCTGAGATGATGGCCTACTAATGCCCTACTAAGCGGCGTCCCGGCACCTGCGCCCAGGCACCGCATCTAGGTACCGCGTACCGACACCACATCTTGGTACCGCGCCTAGGCACCCGCCTTCCAGCACTTGCGCCCGCGCGCCCCACTTGCGGTGGGGCGCGCTGAATTTTGCCCTAACGAATCTTGTAAAATAATGGCCTGTTTGCTGGGGCTTGCCTCGCTATCTTTTATTTTGCATGGCAGCAACGGATTGCTGCTTAGGCCTTTAAGTCATGAAGTCAGTAACTGCAGTTATCAACACTCAGGCGCTCATCTCCAATATTGAGCGAATCAAAGGAATGGCGCCCCATTCCAAGCTCGTAGCGGTCGTCAAGGCTAACGCCTATGGTCATGGTGTCATCACCGTGGCTCAAGCCTTAGACTCCAAGGTCGACGCCTTTGCGGTCGCGCGCTTACCTGAGGCATTGGAGCTGCGCGCTGCGGGCATCGTCAAGCCCGTCATCTTACTTGAGGGCTTCTTAAACGACGAAGACCTGCCCGTCATCGCCGAGCAAGGCTTTTACACGGCGATCCATGATCAAGAGCAGATCAATGCCCTCGAGCGCACTGAGCTTGCCCAGCCGATTCATGCATGGCTTAAGATCGACATCGGCATGCACCGCTTAGGCGCGGCCAAAGATGAGGTCAAGAGCATGAAGGCCCGACTTGAGGCCTCAGATAAGGTCATCAAGCCATTGGGCCTGATCTCGCACTTAAGCGTGGCCGACTGCCCGGAGCAAAGCGCCTACAACGAAGAGCAGATCAACTACTTCTTTGAGGTGGCCCAAGACTTCACGGGCGACCTGTGCTTAGGCAATAGCGCGGGCATCATTTCGTGGCCTCAGTCCCGCACCACCTACGTGCGTCCGGGCATCATCATGTACGGCATTTCCCCTTACACCGATAAGACCGGCGCGGACTTAGGCCTGACCCCAGTCATGACCTTAAAGAGCTCGATCATTGCCCTACGCCACATCAAAAAGGGTGATCGCGTGGGCTACGGCGCCACTTGGACCGCACCGCACGACACCATCCTAGGCATTGTGGGCGCAGGCTACGGCGACGGCTATCCACGGAGCGTGCCTAATGGCTCCCCAGTTCTCATCAACGGCCGCAAGGTGCCCACCGCTGGGCGCGTCTGCATGGACATGCTCTTTGTTGACCTGGGCCCAGACTCTCAGGACAAGATCGGCGACGAGGCCATCTTATGGGGCGAGGGGCTGCCGGTTGAGCACATTGCCAATCTGTGCGGCACCATCCCATACGAGCTGGTTTGCCGCATCATGCCGCGCGTCAACATGGAAGTTAAGGCCTAACGCCCCGCACTAGCGCCCGCGCCCTGGCTCTTCCCAAACTTTCCTTACGAAAAGACCCAGCCTGAAATCAGGCTGGGTCTTTTCGTCTCAAAACAGATCTTGACATGTCATCTTGCACAAGGGCTTCAAATGCCACAACTCCTACGTGGATACTTGGCTTAAATTAGGCGTTTTGCAGGGAAGCTTGAGCGGCACTGCCCCTTACGAGTGGGACGACGACATCCCTGATTACGTGCGCCACTACTGCGACGGCTATGACGTTGAGTATTTTGGCATCTACGATGGCTACGATGTGTACTCAGTCAGCTTTCGCTCCAGCGATCCCTTGGTCGGAGATGATGAGTGCATCGAAGGCTACCCAGCTTTCCTGTTAGTGGCGCGCGATGGCTCAGGCAAGGCCAAGCAAGTGAGCGACATCGACTTCAAGATTTGCAACGCTACTTTCGACCAAGTACGAAAGCTGCGCGCAGCCGGTCACCCTAAGCGCAAGTTTCCAGCTCACCCCCGCCCGCAACCGCAGAATTAGTCGGTACCAAGCAGCACAGCGGGGCACTTGCCCCGCCATGGATTACAGCGCCCGCCCACCAAATCGAGTAGTGAGGGTTCTTGAGCCCTCCCTCTCACACCACCGTACGTGCCGTTCGGCATACGGCGGTTGAATTATGACTAATGAACTGGATGTTCTGCACAGTTCTCGAGAGCTTGCGACAGGGTTATC